>CAWJDN010000336.1:0-5373 GCA_963840985.1 uncultured Acidobacteriaceae bacterium | reverse complement strand
AACGCGGATGAACTGGAACTTGTGGATCTGCCCCCTAGCGACCTTTTGGAACGCCTGGATAAGGACCTGATCTTCATACCCGAGGCTCATCAACCGGCCAATTGGCATTTTTTCAAGCGGGCCAACCTGGACGCTTTCCGCGAGATGGCCCTGCGGATCACGACCGATTGGGTGAACGATCAGGTCCAGATTCATCACCGGGGCATGGCCAGTTCCCAGGCCTGGCCCATTCGAGAACGACTGCTGGTCTGTATCAGCGCCAGTCGCTCCCTCCGCCAAATTCGTACAGAGCCGCCCACCGCATGGCCAAAAGCATGCGGGCCGACTGGACGGCGGTTTACGTGGAAGCGTCTTTTCACTCGGAAAACAAAGAAAAAGATTTGGAAGCCATGGCCATCCAACATTTAAGGCTGGCCGAGAGGCTGGGCGCGGAAACGGCCATTTTGACCGGCACGGATTTCGCGGAAGAGGTCCTGACCTACGCCCAGGGACAAGAGCGTCACCCGGATCTTGACCGGCAAGGCGCCCAAACGTTCCTGGAAAAACTTATTTCCTGACTCCCCGGTAGGCCGTTTATTGCGCAAGTGCGGGGATATCGAGGTCACCGTGACCCCGGGGGATTCAGAAGACCTCGCGCCCAAGGTGGTCGGGAGACCGCGCTTGAAACTGGATTGGAAAGGTTTTGGATTCGCCTTCCTGGAAATGGCCCTTGCACGGCGTTCATATTATTGAAGCGGTCGGAGAGAGTGCCGTCCACGCCGGCAATGGGCAGGGAGGCGCGCAAGGCAGGGCCCCATGGCTGGCGCGCGGCGAAAGCCAGCAGCTGCGTCATGGCGCGTGGAGCGATGCGGTCGTCAGCGCTCATACCGGAGCCGTCATAGAAGAAGAAATCGTTGTCGTCCACGCCGGCATCGACGAGGAACTGGCGGACAACGCGTGCGCCTTCGGCAATACTGCCGTCCGTGCCGTGGACCTTGCCCAACAGGCGCAGAAGCAACTCGGCGTGGAGGTTTTGGCTGATCTTGTTAGTGAGCGTGATGTCCTGGCTGACGGGAACGGAGATGTGACTGGCGAGAACTCTGTGATTTTCTGTTGGCGCGGCGATGGTGGAGAGGGTGGAGCGGGTGAGCGTGAGAGGCTGAGCGCGCTCATCGGCAAATTCGACGGTCGCGTTGGAGAGCCGGTGACGGGAGACGGCGCTGCCCCAGATTGTGATGTTACGGCCGAGGAGCGCTTCGCGGAAGGCCATGGCGGTAAACGCGGCGGGATCGTTGACGGCCAGATCAGCATGATAGCCGCCGGGCGGCACTGTGCCCCATGCGCGAACCATCGAGCTTCCGGGGCGGAGATCGAGGCCAGTGTGCGCGGGCTCGCCTGAGCGCGCAAGCGTTGTCAAGTTATTCAGCGAGTAGTAATTCACCTTCGGGTTCCACGAGGCGAGTGTCGCTGGTGGGTTGTCCGGATCGACGGCCAGCGTCAGCTGCACGGTGTTCTCGTTGAAGGTGAGCGCAGAGATGGGCGCGCCGAAGTCCCATTGCAGATCGTCCCAGGCCCAGAACGCGCCGTAGGGTTCATCAAGGAAGAAACTGTCATCGCCGATTACGCTGCCTTGGACGACGTTCACACCAGCGTGCTCCACCTGCCGGGCCAACATCTCGAGCGGCTTCATTCTGTTGGGCGGCAACACTGGGTTGGCGGCTGTGGTTGCGCTATAGGGATAACTGCGGGCGCTCAGAGTGGGATCGCCCGAACCGAGCAGAATCAGGTTGCCATGCAGGACACCGTCGCTGTCGATATCGCCATCGGCCACTACGTTGGTGGTCCAGGTGAGGGTTTCGACGGGCAACAGGGCAAAGGCAGCAGCGGTGGTGACGAGCTTGGTGTTGGAGGCCGGGGTAAATAGACGGCTTTCGTTCAGTCCGTAGAGCGGCTGGCCGTCGAGGGTGGTTACGCTGATGCCGAATTGGGCATGGCTCAGGGCTGGGTCGGAGAGAATGGTATTTATGCTGTCGGCCAGGGGACCCGTAGTCGGAAAGGCCTGCGCCGGGGGCTGGGCCACGAGTGCGGCGGAAATGGCGAGTGCAAGAGCCAGCAAAAGTGCGGGGAAGGGACGAAAAACCTTCATGGGGGGAGTTTAGCAGGAGGGGAAGAGTCCGCGGCGTACCATCTATAGGGAATGTTGTTTTCAGAATCGCGACGATTTGTTTATGAGCGCAATGCGCGAATCATCGAGGGCAGGCAAAAGAAGAATGATCGTTTCCGGAAGACAAGTTACCCAGTGGCAACTGCGCAAACGCACGCTGGAACTGGGGCGGCGGACGCTGGTGATGGGTATCGTCAACATCACGCCGGATTCGTTCAGCGACGGCGGACGGTTTCTTGATCCGGAAGCGGCGGTCGAGCATGGGCTGCGATTGCTGGACGAGGGTGCGGAGATTATTGACCTGGGCGCGGAGAGCACGCGGCCGGGCAGCTCCGCTGTTTCTGTTGTTAGAGAAGCGGTGAGCGCCGATGAAGAGCAGGCGCGGCTGCTGCCGACGCTGGAAGGGATTCTGCGCGCGCGGCCCGATGCGATTATTTCGGTGGACACGTACAAAGCTGCTACAGCGCGGGCGGCTTTGAAAGCGGGCGCGGAGATTGTGAACGACGTGAGCGGCTTCAAGTGGGATGCGGAGATGGCGCAGGCGTGCGCGGAGGCCGGATGCGGCGCCGAAGGCAATCCAGGAGTGGTGCTGATGCACACGCGGGGACGGCCCGAGGAGTGGGCATCACAGCCGCCGCTGGGGCCGGATGCGCTGCTGGACGCGGTGCGGAATGGGTTGACGGCGAGTTTGGAAAAGGCTGTGGCGGCGGGGATTTCGTTGGAGCGCATTGTGCTCGACCCCGGCTACGGCTTCGGCAAGCGCTTCGAGGAAAACTACACGCTGCTGGCGCGGCAGGCAGAGTTGCTGGCGCTGGGCAGGCCGCTGCTGGCAGGAGTCAGCCGCAAATCGTTTTTAGGGCGGACGCTTGCGCCTCTGCATGGCGGCAACGACGCGCCGGTTGAGGCTCGCGAGACGGCCGGAGTGGCGGCGATGACGGCGGCCATTCTGCATGGGGCGTCGATTGTGCGGGTTCATGATGCGGTGCGGCAGGCGGTGGAGGCGGCACGCATTGCGGATGCGGTGGTCGATTGTGAACAGACGCGGAGTTGACAAGCTGCTAGTATTACGCAGCGAAGTTGAGATACGGCATTGATAATGGCCGGTCTAGCTTCCTTGAGGGTTCTTAGAAGGCCGCGCAGCTTATGCCCGCCCACGAAATTCTGTTGGAAGCCAAGAAACTCCACAAAGTAAGCGACAGCCTCGATGTGTTGGCAACACAATATGCACCGATGGCGGAGGCGCTCGCTATTCTCTCGGGGAGCGTGCGCAACTCTGCCACGCTACTCGAGGTTCTGGTGGCGTTAAAGATGGGGCCGGATTTAGGGATGGATTAGGTAAGTCACAGACGCGCGTACCAAGGGCAAGGAGAGAGATGGTGAAAAAGAAGAGCCGAAATAAGATTGATCAAGAGATTGTCTCCAGCGTGAAGAAAGAGATGGAGAAGCCGCGTTTGACGGCGTCGGTGCGCGAGGAGATGGCAGCCGCGGTTGCGCTGGCTGCCAGAGTGCTTGCCGTTCATCCCACAAAAGCGTGAAGCGGCGGGACTGCATATCTAAATGCGGTATACAGGGGCGTATGTCAGCGTTGTGTCTGGCGGCGCGGTGTCCTCTGACTCGATAAAAGCACCCAGGGTTTATCATCATATATGGCGCAGTCCGGCGGGCCGCGCCTTCATTTTGCAGCCCAGGTTTTGCGCGCGCCTTGCAAAAGGGCCGCATGGACCGCGGCGACTCTCACAAAAGACGGACTCCAACGACAGGCTTCAGGGAACAGGACGAGATGCGAGCAAAGACTGCGGTAGTGCTGGGCGCCCAGTGGGGCGACGAGGGCAAGGGAAAAATTGTAGACGTGTTGAGCGAGCGGTTTACCGCGGTGGCGCGCTACGCGGGCGGACACAACGCCGGACACACGGTGATCATCGGCGAACAGAAGTTCGTGCTGCAACTGATTCCCTGCGGCGTGCTCAGGCCGGGTTGCCGGGGAGTGATCGGCAACGGCGTGGTGCTGGATCCGATCGCCTTTTTGAAAGAGGTTGCCAAGTTGCGCGAGCTGGGCGTAGCCGTCGATGAGCGGCTTTTTGTGTCGAACCGGGCGCAGGTGATTTTGCCCTATCACCGGATGATGGAGCTGGCGGCGGAAAGCGCGCCGGGGCGGAAGAAGATCGGGACGACCAGCCGGGGGATCGGTCCGGCGTACGAGGACAAGATGGCGCGCAGCGGGTTGCGGGTGGTGGACCTGCTGAGGCCGGAACTGCTGAAGGCGCACATCGAGGCGGCATGCGCAGAGAAAAACTCCATTGCCTGGGCGCTGTTCGGGAACGAGATTGCAGCTCTGGACTCGGCGCAGATGTACGAAGAGTACGCCGCGGCGGCGGAGCAGGTTAAGCCGTTTGTGACCGACACCGCGCGGCTGCTGAACAAGATATTGTCCGAGGGCGGCAGCGTGATGTTCGAGGGAGCGCAGGGAACGATGCTGGACATCGACCATGGAACGTATCCGTTTGTGACTTCGTCTTCGGCGACGGCGGGCGGGGCGGCTACGGGAACCGGTGTGGGACCGACGAAGATCGGCACGGTAATCTCGGTGACCAAGGCCTATGCGACGCGAGTTGGCGAGGGACCGTTCCCGACAGAAATAAAGGATGCGGTGGGCGACCAACTGCGAGCGCGCGGCATGGAATATGGTGCGGTGACGGGGCGTCCCAGGCGGTGCGGCTGGCTGGACATTCCGCTGCTTCGCTATTCCAACCAGGTGAACGGCGCCGAGTGGCTGGTGATCACCAAGCTGGACGTGCTGGACGAGCTGGAGGAGATTCCCATTTGCGTGGGCTACGAGATCGAGGGCCGGGTGACGGACGAGATACCCGCAGACGTGCTGGGGATGGAGCAGATCAAGCCAGTTTATACCAGGATGAAGGGCTGGCGGAGTTCGACGGAGGGGATCAAGGAGTTCGACAAATTGCCGGCGGCGGCGAGAGAGTATCTGCGCTTTCAGGAGCGCGAGAGCGGAGCCAGAATCGGAATGGTATCGACCGGCCCGGATCGGGAGCAGACAATTCTTTTGCCGGAATTTGCCGCGGCGCTGGAAAAGATTCACGCATAATCTTGAAGAGTGTCCCGCCAGAGGGTTCGATGACAGGCCAATGACGATTTCGATGGCCGATTCGATTTCTGGGGGGCGCGAGAGGAAACAGTTGCTATGATCAGCTTTGCCGTACGGCTGAAGTTTT
>CAWJDN010000335.1:0-10294 GCA_963840985.1 uncultured Acidobacteriaceae bacterium | reverse complement strand
TAGTTAGTACAGATTCAGAACCCGTTACTTGAAAGTGGCGTGGCGGATAAGGATGAGGTATTAGAGGTAGAGTCTCTACACGAAGAAGAAGAAGACGTGTAAATCAAGATCAGTGGCGTTTCAGAGTCGTTTTAGTGGCGTACTTAGATAATAATACTCTAAATGCATTTACTGCGCTTTTCTAGCGCTTCATCTTATCTTTTGCACTGGTTTATCGTCTGCTAAGTGATTCAAGTCGTCTACGCCGTCTTCCCAAGCCTTAATCCACTCGTTCAGTCTTCGGGGCGGTCCCGGTTTCTCAAGGTAGGCCAAGTGGAAGTCTCGTAGCTTGTAAGGAGAGCCTATAAAGTCTCGGGCGGGGTACTATACCGGATCCGGATCGTGGCTGATCTAGCTGGCCTTGTAGAACAGGTCTCCTCTTATAAGCTTGATAGCTAGGATCTTATCTATATCGTATTCCTCTTGGCCAGTAATAACTTCTCCTGACGGCTTTGGCATTTCCTATCCGGGAAGCGGATCATTCAAGTCCTTAGTTAAAACATCAGGAGTAAAGACATTATGGATAGCTGAGCCTTTAAGGAGCTTCAGCTTATACGAGTTTCCGATCTGTTCTAGGATATTATATAGTCCTTTCTACTAATCAGAAAGCTTCTAGCTAGGCCTCTTAACCTTCAGGTTCTTAGCTGATAAGTAAACCTTGTCCTTAACCTTCTAGTTAATAGCTCTTCAGTGCTTATTCACGCTCTTTGACATGGCTTCTTGGGCTTTCTCCATATTTGCCTTAGCGATTTCTTAAGCTTTGTGTATGCAAGAAATCGTATCCTGGATTTCCACTTCGCTGACTTCAACAGATTCGGGGAGCACCGTCAGCGCCATTTGAATTGCCAACAGAGTGGCAAGCCTTTCTGCTATCGCTAGTTTCTCATCATCATTGAGGCGTGCTCTTCCATTCTTTGAATGTGAGTTAATCTTCACGGGTTGCCTTTCGTCAGGGGCAGTTAAAATCTTAGTGCGCGAAATTGCAAGTCGATACGCCATCTCTGACTCTTTGGACAATGTCGATACGTAAGCACCCGCAATTAAAAAGAGGACAATCCACAGAATATTGATTTCTACACCGTCCACAACGATGGTGCCGAGCAGCCAAAAGGCCATGATGATCCAATGCTCCTTAAATTGCTGCTTCTCTATGAAGTTCTCTACGGGCGTATCTTTCTTGGCTGGCTTCCTGTAGTTCAATAAGAACATGGTCAGAGTCAGAGTGCAGGCAACTGCATTCAACACGGATAGAACTGCAAAGAACATTTTCATTTGAGGCGCATTGACTCCTTTCGCATCAGTTCACCAACGCCTTATGTGAAATGAGTATGCGACCAAAGGACTGCACTTGAATCTCGGGGTGACAGACGCAATCGCGCACAAAATCGTGGAATCCGAACGACACATAGTCCTCGGTAGCCTTATTCTCGTCAATCGGGACAATATGGAACTCGTGCCTATGTTTCGGCGCTTCAAAGCATTCCGCTTCCTCCGGGGAAATAATAACCACTTTCCCAGATTCGAGATTCTTTATGCACAACGCCCAACGCATTGTTACCTTCCGTCCTCGTTTACTGGATTATGTCACCGTAGACCTGTGTCATGATTGTATTTCCTCTCGCGATCGGTACGATTTGCTATGTTTGGTAACACCATCTGTTCACATACACTTCGAAATATCACTACTGCTGCATCACTGCAGCTTGGCTGGATGCGACGGTTGCGCATGATTTTCGCGGCTCTCAACGCCGACTTCATTCGCTTCACCGAGGGCCAACGGCTCCATCAACGGCAGCCGCAGCAGAAAGCGCGCGCCCTTGGGGCTGTTGGCCTCAGCGCGCAGGCTGCCGCCATGCTCCTGCACGATCTTGGCCGCGATAGACAGCCCCAGCCCCGTGCCGCGCTGCTTGGTCGAATTGAAAGGCAGAAACAGCCGCTCGCGGATTTCATCGGTCAACCCGTGGCCGGTATCGGAGATCTGCGACCTCCACCGACTCGCCGTCCTCGCTGAGCGAGCTTTTCACGCCGAGTACGCGCAGCAAGCTGCCCTGCATTGCCTCGGCGGCGTTGTCGATCAGGTTAGCCAGCGCGCGGCGAATAGCCTCCGGATCGGCCAGCACCGGCGGCAAGCCCGGCTCCAGATTGCACTCCACCGTAATGCCGTCCAGCCGGCCGGCGAACAGCGCCAGCGCCTCTTCCGCCACTTGATTCATATCGCAAGCGCGCGGCTGCGGCGCGGGAAACTCGGCCAGCGCGGAGAACTGATCCACCAGCGTGCGCAGCGTGGCCACGCAGCCCAGAATCACCTCGCTGCATTTGCGGATGACGGCCGGCGAGTCAGGCTGGGTGCGGTCCAGATGCCGGCTGATCCGCTCGGCGGAGAGCGCGATGGGGGTCAACGGATTCTTAATCTCATGGGCCACACGCTGCGCCACCTCCTTCCACGCCAGTTGCCGCTGCGCCCGCAGAAGTTCCGTCGTGTCCTCCACCACCAGAACCGTACCCGGCCGCCCCTGGGTCAGATCAAAGCGTGCGCTGGTGATAGCCAGATGCAGAATTCGTCCCCCGCCGTGAAACTCAATCTCCGTGAAGGCGGCGCCCATGCGGTGGCCGCGGCGAATCACGCCGGCCAGATCCTCGGCGCACTCGGTGGGAAACAGCGATTCGATCTTCTCCCCGCCCAGGCTGACGTCTACGCGCCGGCCCAGCAACGCGGCAAAGGCCCTATTGGATTGCAAGACCGTGCCCGCACCGTCCAGCGTCACCACACCCGACGGAATCGTTTCAACTATCGTCTCCAGCTCGCGGCGGCGCTCTTCTATGGCCAGGTTGGCCGCGTTCAGTTGCGCTGATGAGGTTTCTGCCAACTTACGGCTGGCATCCAGATCGGCCGCCATGTGGTTGAAGGCCTGCACCAGTTCACCCATCTCCCCGGTGGCGGCCAGGTCCACGCGCCGTTCATACTTGCCGGTCGCGATCTCGGCCATCGCTACAGCCAAAGCCTCCACTGGACCGGTAATCTGCCTGGAGAGAAACAGTGCCCCCCATACGCTAAAGAAGAATGCGAGTACGGTAATCACCAACAAAATCAGGAAAAATATGGTGCGGATCTGGTTGCGCTTGTGAAAGAGCTTCAAATAAGAGGTCGAGCCGGAACGGATGCGCATGGCTGACTGGCTAAGCCCCTGCGGCATAGGCAGCGCCACCACCACTACCTTGCCGGAAGCGGTAGTCGACGTACCCAGCGCGTACTCTTGGTCCGCCACCTTCATCAACGGTTCATCGCTGTGCCGCGCCGCAACTAGCAGACTGATCGAGAGCGGCCCATGAAGCGGAATAGCTTGTCCCTGTTCGCCTTCATTCAGCCAGGGAATCAGACTGGCGGGGCTGGACTCCGCTGGGGCCTGAAAATTGGCCAACTCATGCTGATCCTTGTCATACACCACCGCAAAGCCGCCGGCCAGGGTGATGTGGTGCGAGCCCAACTCACCTTGGAGCTTCGAAGGCTCGCGGTCCAGTGCCCCCGATGCTGCAATCGACTCCGCCTCCTCGCGGGCGTTGGCCGTCACATATTGCGCCAGCTCCAGCACCACCTGCGTCGAGTCGTCGCGCAACTCCGAGATGTCCGGCGAGAACCATCGGTCCAGCGACCGGTTCATGAGCAGAAAACTGAAAAGAAACATGAAGACCGCAGGCGCCAGCGCAATCAACAAGGCGCCCAGCACCATGCGCGAACGCAACCGCGCTCCCAGCCCGCTGCTGCCTTGCCCGATGTAAACCTTGAGGAGGTTGCGCAGAAACAGAACCAGCAACAGCAGCAGCACCAGAAACGCCAGCACAATCAGGCCGGTGGAGATCAGCGTCTCGCTGGCAGTCTCCGGATTGAAAAAATTTACATTGAAAGTGTAATGCCAGATTCTGATCGGTAAAGTGGTGTTGAAGGCCTGCAGCGCGCCTAACAAGGCAACGAACAGCAGCAATATGCCTGCATACAGAGCAACCGTTCCCCGCCGTGGTTTGCCGCTGAACACCATGCGGCGATTATAGTGCCGGAAAGGGGCCGTGGTCAGTTATCTAAGAACAGGGAACAGGAAGTACCGGGCGCTCCATTCGGGTCTTTCGTTCGGCGCGGGGAAAACCACAAACGCCGTTACCCGCTCAGACAACGGACAACTACTCTTCTCTTCTTAAGCCCAACCCAGCTTACCTCCAGACCACAATCTTAAACCAGCCTTCCCAAAAGTCGGTCCAGGCATGGACGACAATGTTGGCGCGCAGGTTCCCGCGCCAGGCGGCCAGCGCCTCCATACAGGGCTCCAAGCACGCTGATCACGATCACGTTCTTCCAACCCTGGTATGCGTGAAATAGGCCAAAGACCAACCCCTGCCCCAACACGGCCACCACAACGCTTCCGCTCAGCGCGTGAAGCTGCCGTTGCACATAGCCGCGAAATGCCATCTCCTCACAAACTCCAGCGGTGATTGAAGCTCCAATCCAAATCAGGACTTCCGTCAGGCTCTGCGGCAACAGGCTATTAACAGTCTTCGCGCTGCTTGCTCCCAGCAACCAGTGAACGCCATAGGCCGCGCCCGTCCATAGCACCCAGAACGGTAACGCAATCCCCAGGTCAATAAGTACCTCTTTCCATGAAGTCCAGCGCCCGCCCGCAAGCGCCCAAAAACTTCCTCCGCGATGATGCACACCGCCAAAGCAGTAATAGAGCAGCATCCAATCCATGAAGATTGCCGTCAGGTAGATGGGAATGGCTTTGCTGTGGCTGGCAAGCTGTCCAGGCGCGGCGCCGCTGGGCGCGTGTTGAGCCAGGAATCCCATAGCCACCATGCCGACCCCGATCAGCATGAAGCCCGCCAGGTGCGCCCAGGAAGCAATCTGCTTCGGTTTTTTCAGCATCTCTGATTTTTCTGTCGTACCGAGATCCTTTGCTCGCATGACTCTTTTCCTTTCAGGTTTATAAAAGCCTTCCGCAATTCCGTGTAAATTCCGCCCTGTATTTTCGCCTAGGCGCATGGAATGCTCGCCACGGCCTTATGAATTGCTTTACGCGTTCGGGCCGAATTTAATTCCCGGCCCAAGCACTCCGACAAACAAAGTTAGAATGAGAGCCGCCGCGATAATCCATCCCGCACTCCGCGTGATTGCACCCGCCGGAAGAGACGAATCGCTCGCGCTAGCTTCTGATAAATGATCTAACTGCGTAAGCCCGAAGGCGGCCGCGGCTCCCGGAAGCGCATCGGTAAAGATGACGGTCCATCCCGCGGGATTCAAGGCCCCGGCAAGGCTCGCGGCTGCGAGGGCGGCGAGAAAGGGAATCAGCGTAATCCGCCGTAGCCGCGTCAGCGCTTGCTGCGCATTCGAGCCGCAAAACGGACGCATCTCGACGGCCAGCAGCCTGAGCGAGAGGTAGTAGGAAATCACGCTGAATACGACCAGAAGAACCCGCCACAGCCATGCTGGAGAAAGCCCCGAAATCACCGCGGCCCAGTCGCCAAACGCCGCTATGCCGGAGTAGGCTGGATAGCCAGCGGCAAACAGCAGGTTGAATGCGGCAACAAGCACCAGGAAGAAGCGAATGTGAGGTTTCGCCGTTCGCAAGAGGCGCAATACCAGAACCGAAAGCAAGCCCACAATCACGTTGGCTATGCCGCCAGCGGCTGGAATCCACTTGCTCAGGCTCCCGCTCGAACTGAAATAGCAGGTCGTCAGCATCACCGGCTTCCCGCCTACCGCCAAAGTTGCCAGCCCGTGCCCCAAGCCTTCATGGGTCACGATCGCAACCACGAAGGCAACAATCCCCAACGAGACCAGCGTCAGGACGTCGTCCGTCGATTTGTCTGTCACTGCCAGCCGCTTCTCATTTGCCTGCATGACTCTTCCCCTTTCCACTTTCCGCGAGCCTCTGTTGCTTCTTTGCGATCTTACGCAGTTCTGCCAGCGTCTCTTCACCCCAGCGCAAGTGTGCCTCCAACTCCAACTGTCCGAAGCGCGCCGCCATCAACCAGTAGGGCGTATCGGGATACTGCTCCTGGGCGCTCACTGACTTGCTGGTTTCGACAAACTTCTGGACCAGCGCGCGCTCCCTCTCGACCATCGTTTCCACGTATCCAATCAGGATTTCCGCTGGAACCTGCGCGCCGAAGAACAGCTTCAGCAGCAATTCGTTGCGCGGAATCTCCGCCTGCGGCTCAACCGCCAGCCATGCCGCCAGCCGCTCCCGGCCCTTCTTGGTGATGGCATAAATGTGCCGGTCCGGCTTGCCTTTTTGCCGCTCCGTCCTCGAGGTCACAAGCCCCTCGGCCGCCAGATTTTTCAGGTTGGGATAGATCTGCCCGTAGCTCTCGTTCCAAAAGAAGCCGACCGATATACGAATAGCCTGCCCCAGGTCGTAGCCCGACATGGGCTCGATGGTAAGCAGGCCGAGAAGCACTTCCATGCTCGAACTTGCGCGTTTCGTCATATGCCTATAAGATATATTGCTAGCAGATGGTTGTCAACAGGATTTTTCGCTATCCTCGCCGGCGGAAGGCAAAAACTTTCGTTCCGCCGCTTCAATCAATAGGGTCAACCCGAAAGGAGATTTTTTATGAACCGTCGTTCCTTCATGGCAGTCGGGGCTGCCGCCGCAGCCTCCTCCTCCCTGGCGCAGGCTCAGGCTTCGCCTTCCGCGGCGCAAACGACCGTGCCTGCGTCGCCCTTCACCGACCCGGATTTCGGCTTTGCCGCGCTGAATTCCCTGGGCCACTCCTACTATCACGCCGGCAATCCCGGAAAGCTGCTTGCGATTGTCTCCAAAATCAAGGCCGGGGATTTCGAGTCCGCCTGGGCTGCGTATTTTGACGCGGGCGAGGAAGCACGCACGCTGGCCGAGTCAGCAGCAACCAAGCGGCACAACGTGAGTGCGCGTGAGGCCTATTTGTGGGCAGCGAGTTGCTTCAGCGTTGCGCTGCGCTTTGGGGATGGCACGGAAAATCCTGAGCTGATGCTTCCCTGCTGGCAGCAGTACGCCGCCTGCTGGTCGGCCGCCGCTGTGCTCTTCGATCCGCCCATCGAACGCCTGGAAATCCCTTACGAAGGCGGCAGCTTGACCGGCTGGTTCCTACGCGTGGATCACTCGCACCAACGCAGGCCTCTGGTCATCGTGAACAACGGCGCTGACGGCATGGAAATCAGCAGCTTTGTTTTGGGCGCCGCCGGAGCCTTGGCGCGCGGATACAATTGCCTGATCTTCAACGGCCCGGGACAAGGCGATTCGCTGTGGATGCGGAAACTCTACTTCCGCCCGGATTGGGAGAAGGTGATTACTCCGGTCGTCGACGCCATGCTGCGCCGCCGCGAGGTCGATCCCAAGCGCATCGCCCTGGTGGGCATCAGCCAGGGCGGTTATTGGGTGCCGCGCGCGCTGGCCTTCGAGCACCGCATCGCCGCCGGGGTGGCCGATCCGGGCGTGTGTGATGTGTCGGCTCCTTGGCTGGGTCACTTGCCGCCAATTGTGCGCAGCGCGCTGGACGGCAAGGACAAGAGCCAGTTTGATCAGTACCTGCAAAAGGGAGCTGCCTCGAATGTGAGGTCCAGAATGACGCTGCGTTTTCGCATGCGCCCGTATGGAATGACCTCCTACTACGACGCTTTTCGCGCTGTGCAGGAATACAACCTAACCGAGGTTGCAGGCCTCATTCGCTCACCCATACTGATTACCGCTCCAGAGGGCGAGCAGTTCTTTCCTGGCCAGGCGCAGAAACTCTACGATGCGTTGAAGTGCCCCAAGGCGATAGTTCACTTCACGCGCGAGCAAGGCGCGGAGCAGCACTGCGAAGTGGCCGCTCCCGGCTATCGGGATTTCTGCATCTATAACTGGCTTGACGAAATACTGGCGTAAGATTCGTGTCAAGTTGCGGTGCCCAGGTCCCAATATCGGGACCTGGGAAAACAAGCGTGCTGTACTTGACGAAACCTACTTCACCCGCGCATACGCCCGGTGAAACGCGCCGAGTTTTTCCACCACCTGCCGGATCTTCTCTGTGGGCGGAAGGATGGTGATGCGGAAGTGGGCCGTGCCCGCCGCCTGGCCGAAGCCCGTTCCCGGCACCACGCAGATGCCGGTCTCTTCCAGCAGCGCCATGCAGTAGTCTTCGTCGCTCTTGCCCGCCGGCAGCGTGATGCGCGGAAAGGCGTACATCGCGCCGGCGATCGCATTACACGAGATTCCTTCGATCTGATTCAGTCCCTCCACCAAAAGGGACGCCCGCGTTTTCATCTCTTCCAGAATGGCTATCTTCTCACGGTTGTACAGTTCGTAAGAGGAATCTCCCGGCCTGGGAGGGTGAACCATGGCATACGTAGCCACCTGTCCGGCAAGGTTCGAGCAAAGGCTCACCGACTGTAGTTTGAGAATCTGCGCAGCTACGTCCGTGGGCACGTTGCGGCACTCGAAGTAGCCGCCGCGCACGCCGCATTCGCCCAGAACACCCTTCGAGCAGGAGTGGAAACTGAACAGTGATACGTCGTCAATCTTCCTGCTTTCGAGCACCCGAGCAAAGGAGACGAACTTCAAGCCGGGCAGGTAAATGTCCTCCTGGTAGACCTCATCGGCCAGCACAGCCAAACCATTCTGGCGCGCGAACTCCAGAATCATGACGATGTTCTTTTCGTCCAGTACGGCTCCGGTGGGATTGCCCGGATTGATCACGCAGATGGCTTTGACCCTCGTTCCCTGGGCGCGAGCCGCTCGCAGCGAGTCCTCCAGCATGGAACGATTGAGCTTCCACTGATCGGCCTCATCCAAATAGTAGGGAACGATCCGCCCCTCGTAGAGCGTGATGGTGGCGCTGTAGAGCGGGTACTGCGGAATGGGAATCATAATGCCGTCGGCGGGCGAAGCCAACAGCAGATTCAGAATCATCTGCACACCCTTGCTGGCGCCGTCGGTCAGGAAAATGGCCTCTGGATTGGCGTCTATGCCGTCCCGCTGGCGGATGAAATCGGCCACTGCTTCGCGGATGAAGCGCACGCCCTTGCTCTCGCTGTACGCGCCCAATCCGTGCTGGCTTCCTTTGAGAATCGCCCTGGCCGTCTCCACGGCATCGGCGGGAAAAATGCCGCCGGCCATCTCCATCAGCTCAGGATATTCACACAGCGCAAGAATCTGGCGTAGCCAGGTGATGGGCTTCTGTCCCAGCGACTGTGGATTGCCGATGTTGCAGTAGATGATCTCACGGCCCTGCTTCTCCAGCTCCTCCGCCCGCGTGACGATGGGTCCGCGCACGGCGTATTCGGCCGCCAGCACAGCGGCTCCAATATCTTTCATCTGAATGCTCATGTCCTATCCTTGGCGAAGGCAGCTGATCAGGGTCATAAATGTCGAAAGTATGAGTGCTCCGGTTTCGATTATGAGGCCTGGAATATTCTCTCTATCTATTCTATAGTGGCGCGTCCAGCTGTCGCGATCACCAGTATTGCCGTCCAAGTGCAAACTTCGCTGCCCAGCCGATCAGCAGCGAGGCGCACCACATCCATGCAATAAGAGGACTAAGCACAAGCCGCTTTCGATGGATCCACTGTTGAAACAGAGCTGCCATCGAATAGCAGAAAAGCAATACATAGACCAACATCAGCGGGTTATACAAAAATGACTGAACAAACTCTCCCCGGCATAACGCGATAAAACTCCTGTACCCGCCCGTCGTGGGGCAGGGAATGCCGCCAATGGCCCTCAGGATAGAAGGAGGAATCCTTCCATTCGCGATCCACGCCGCATTCCATATCAGATAGAAAACGAATGCGCCCAAGGCGGCAGCGCGAGTGATACGGCGTATCAAGCTCTCCTGACACCGCATTGCGGGCACTTCCACTCCTCCTCTTTGCACCCATCGATGACGAAGGGCAGCCAGCAAAGCGGGAAGCAGACAAGCAGCAATGCGGCGAAGAGTATCCACCCGCCGGTCGATAACTTGTTCTTGACAAGAAAGGGGGCTCCCTCGTGGCCACAAAACGGACATTTCGATGTCAACGGCATTCTCCTTTCACATGAATGTTGTGTATGAATATTTTGATTGAGCGAACCCTATCAGAACAAGGCATCCTCAGTCAAACAGTGCAAATTTGGGTGATAATCGCGCTAGACAATCAGTAATGATCGCTTTTAGTCCCCCCCCAGGCACGGTGAAACTGAGCTAAATCCGGCCAGATTCCACAAATAAATGAGTTTCCCGCACCGCTTCCCAGACTGATACTGGTTTG
>CAWJDN010000334.1:0-3841 GCA_963840985.1 uncultured Acidobacteriaceae bacterium | reverse complement strand
GGACGCATGTGTCTTTAAGAGTTATAAGCTCGACGATATCTTCCCCTATCTCAGCGAGACCGCTCTATTCAAGAATCAGTGGCAGCTAAAAACCGCCGCGCAAGGTGACTATCTGCGCCTTGTCGAGGAAAAATACCGCCCCATCTTACTCGACCTTCAGAAAGAAGTGATAACATCAGGTTGGTTTGAGCCTAAGTCAATCATCGGCTTCTATCCCTGCGCAAGCGAACGCGACGACCTGATTGTCTTCGATCCTAATGACCCAGCCCATGAACTGGAACGCATCATTTTTCCGCGCCAGGCGCAAGGCCGTCGACTTTCCATCGCCGATTTCTTTGAGCCGCTCAATGCATCGCAACGCGATGTCGTCGGCTTCTCTATCGTCACCATCGGTGACGAGGCCAGCCGTCAGACGGCAAAGTTATTCGAGTCTGGCGACTTCACAAAGTATCTTTATCTGCACGGACTATCGGTAGAAACCGCCGAGGCTCTCGCCGAGTTAGTCCATAAGCAAGCGCGCGAGCTGCTCGGCATCGCCGGCGAAGACTCACCACGGATCTCCGATCTATTCCATCAAAAATATCGCGGCTCGCGTTACTCCTTCGGCTATCCCGCCTGCCCCAACCTTGAGGACCAGGCAAAGATCTTCCGCCTGCTCAAGCCCGAGGAGAACATCGGCGTACGCCTCACAGAACAGTTCCACCTCGAGCCCGAGCAAAGCACCAACGCCATCATCGTCCACCACCCGCAGGCCAAGTATTTTGTGGCGTGAATCTGAATAAAGAAATCTACATGAAAAATAATCGCCGCGCGTTTGCGTATAATTATTCCCCTTTGTGCAACAGTAGAAATTAGGTAATCACAGAGACAGAGTGTGTGGGTCCTCCTCGAACGGCCGGGGCGCAGCTATGAGCAGGTCGCGCTCCCGGCTGTTCGTCTTTTTAGTTCACAGCCTCTCTGTAGCGCCCCAGCTCCTTCACCATCGCGCAATGCGGCCTGAGCGCCTCCACCGCGCGCGTGCCCTCGCCGCCCGAGTGAATCTGGCAATCCACATAGAAGATGTACTCCCAGGGTTTGCCATGCACCGGCCGCGACTCGATCTTGGTCAGGTTGATGCCCATGAAAGCCATCGCAGACAGCGCTGAAACCAGCGATCCCGGACGATGCTCAAGCGAAAACGCCAGGCTGATTTTGTTCGCATCCGCATCGCTCACGGCATCCGCAGCGCGCTGCACAAGAAAAAAGCGCGTATAGTTTTCCGGGTTGTCCTCAATGCCGGCTTCCAGAATCTCAGCGCCATAATACTGTGCCGCCGCCTCGCTGGCGATTCCCGCTATGTGCCTGTCGCGCAACTTTACCAACTGCTTCACGCTGCCTGCCGTGTCATAAAAGGCGACCGCCTCCATGCGCGGATGCACGGCCAAAAACTTCCGGCACTGCGCCAGCGCCACCGGATGCGAAAAAACCTTCTCGATCTCCTTCATCGTCACGCCGGCAAGTCCGATCAGATTGTGCCGGATGCGCAATAGCGTCTCCCGCACCACCAGCACGTCGTGTGTCAGCAGCAGGTCGAAGTGCTCCGCCACCGAGCCCGCCAAACTATTTTCAATGGGGATGACTGCGGCTTCCGTAGCACCGCTCTCCACCGACGCAAAAACTTCCGCCGACAGCGAACAGGGAACAATCTCCCCGTCGGGTACAAGTTTCATCGCAGCTTCGTGACTGAATGAGCCGGGTTCGCCCTGGATTGCAATCTTCATCGAATTCTCCGTTCCTCAACTAATTATCCGTCATCCTGAGCGAGCACAGCGAGTCGAAGGACCTGTATTTCGTTCTTTGCTGCAAGTGTGGTAATAATTTAGTTCCGCATCCATAAATCTCCCGCCACAAATCCTAAAAATACCATGGCAATCACGCCGTTCATGGTGAAAAAAGCCGCATTCAGCCGGCGCAGATCGCGCGGCGAAACCAGGGAGTGTTCATAAGCCAGCAGCAATCCCACTGCCGCAATCCCCGCCCAACCGATTCGCTGAAAATGAAAAAGTTCTCCAAACCAAACCAGCAGTCCCAGCATGGCCAGATGCATTGCCCGCGCCGTCCAAAAGGCCGCCGGAATTCCCATCGACTGCGGCAAACTGTGCAACCCCGCCGCGCGGTCGTGTTCATAATCCTGGCAGGCGTAGAGCACGTCAAAGCCGCCCGCCCACAGCGTCACCGCAGCAGTCAGCACCAGAATGCGCGCGTCCAGCGAGCCTCGCACCGCAATCCACGCTGCAGACGGCGCCAGGCCCAGCGCCAGCCCCAGCCCCAGGTGCGACCAGCGTGTCACGCGTTTCAAATAGCTGTAGCCCCACAGTACCATGAGCACCAGCGGCGCCAACTCCAGCGCCAACCGGTTTAGCTCTGCTGCCGCCAGCACAAACACCGCCGCCGCCAGCAGCGTAAATCCCAGCACAAAATTGTGCGTCAGCAGTCCGGCAGGAATCGCGCGCGCCTTCGTGCGCGGATTGGCCGCGTCCAGCTCCGCATCGGCCCAGCGATTAAACGCCATTGCCGACGAGCGCGCCCCCACCATCGCCACCAGAATCCATCCCAGCGTCCGCCACTCCGGCCGCCCGTCCGCCGCCAGCAGCACTGCCGTCAGTGCAAACGGCAGCGCGAAGATCGAGTGCTCCCACTTGATCATCTCCAGCGTCGTCTGCGTCCTGGCCCACAAGCTCGGCATGGTTGGCTCCCCAACGGTATGGGACCAGTGTACTTGAAGGTATGCTCAAGAAATTATTCACAGCGACAAGGCGAGTGAGGTATATTGGTTCGTGCCGGAAGAACACAACGGCAGCTTTCGTCCAAAGGAGGACAAATGAAAATCAGCAAAATTGCAAGTATTGTTGGGATTCTTCTCTGTCTTGGATCTGTCAGCATAATGGCTCAGAGCGTTCGGGTGGGAGGATGGTCCCTGCGTGCCAATGGCCAGCTTGCCCAGGGCTTTCATTACACGGGTTCCTGCCCCGTCGATCTGAAATTTGGATGGGGCTTAATCAGCACCCGCCGCACTGAGGTCACTTACCGCTTTGACCGCAACGACGGCGGCCATACGACCCATTCAGAGAGAGTCGATATTCCGCAGGCCAACCATTCCGTTCCGGTTTATTATGATTGGCAGCTAGGCGCAAATACACCGAAATTCGCCGATTTTCACGGCTGGGTGAACCTGATCATCGAATCTCCAAATCCACTTCAGAAGAAGATCGCATTCACCATACATTGCCGGTAGCAAAGATAAGGTACGCGTGTCGGCCAACTGGTCGTCTGCAAAGCCAAACGACGCTGGAGAAGATTATGTGCTGACACTTGTTCTTCTCCAGCGTCGTCCGCGTCATGGCCCACAAGCTAGGCATGGTTAGCTTTATGCGCCAGTTTACTTGAGCGTCAGGGCCACAATTTGTACGACAATACCCTCATGAACTCCCTCCGCATCGACAAATGGCTTTGGGCGGCGCGCTTCTTCAAAACGCGCGCTCTGGCCTCCAAGGCCTGCGACTTGGGCCGCATCCTCTCCAACGGCCACGAAGCCAAACCCTCCCGCGAGCTCCGCGTCGGCGACCATCTTGTCGTAAAAAACGAAGGCGGCGACTTTCAGATTGAAGTTCTCGCGTTGAGCCAGATGCGCGGCCCCGCGGTTGTGGCGCAGACCCTCTATCGCGAGAGTGAGGCCAGCAAAGAAGCGCGCGCCAAAGCAGCCGCCGAGCGCAAGGCCATGCAGCAGTTCGCGCCCTTGCCCGAGCGCCGCCCTTCCAAGCGCGACCGCCGCCGCATCATTAGCTTCCGCGGCCGAGCATAA
>CAWJDN010000333.1:0-4810 GCA_963840985.1 uncultured Acidobacteriaceae bacterium | reverse complement strand
CGATACTGCGCCAGGTCGAGCTTCAACGTTGCGCCCACCTGCTTGACCGCCTTGATGGCCGCTGAGAAGCCCACGCGCGAAACCGAAAGGCCGACGTTAACCGCGGGACGCACGCCGGAGTTGAACAAATCCGTTTCCAGAAAAATTTGCCCATCGGTGATGGAAATGACGTTGGTCGGGATGTAAGCAGAGACATCGCCCGCCTGGGTCTCAATCACCGGCAGCGCGGTCAGCGAGCCGCCGCCCTTTTTGTTGCTCAGCTTGGAGGCGCGCTCCAGCAAACGTGAATGCAGATAGAAGACATCGCCCGGATAGGCTTCGCGGCCCGGTGGACGGCGCAGCAGCAGCGAAATCTCGCGGTAGGCCATGGCGTGCTTGGAGAGATCGTCGTACATCACCAGCGCGTGGCGTTTCGTGTCGCGGAAGTATTCGCCGATAGCGCAGGCCGCGTAAGGAGCGATGTAGAGCATCGGCGCGGGCTCGGAGGCCGAGGCGGCGACGATGACGGTGTGTCCCATGGCTCCGGCTTCGGTGAGCGTCTGGACCACTTGAGCAATTGACGACCGCTTCTGTCCGATGGCGCAGTAAATGCAGATCAGATCGTTTTTAGCGTTGTTGATGATGGTGTCCAGCAGCACGGCGGTCTTGCCCGTCTGCCGGTCGCCGATGATCAATTCGCGCTGCCCGCGGCCGATGGGAATCATGGAGTCAATAGCCTTCAGTCCCGTGGCCATCGGCTCGCGCACCGGCTGGCGGTCGATGATGCCGGGGGCCAGCCGCTCGATGGGCAGCGAAGCCTTCGACGCGATGGGACCTTTGTCGTCGATGGGCTGGCCGAGCGCGTTCACAACGCGGCCAATCATGCCCTCGCCAACTGGCACGCTGAGAATGGTGCCCGTGCGCTTCACCTCGTCGCCTTCGCTCAACTCGGTGTAATCGCCCAGAATCACCGCGCCCACCGAATCTTCTTCGAGGCTCAATGCCAGCCCGGCAATGCCGTGCGGAAAGCTGAGCAGTTCGCCGGCCATTACCTTATCCAATCCATGCAGCCGGGCAATGCCGTCGCCCAGAGATGTAATGGTTCCGACTTCGTCCACCTGGACCTTGGAGTCGTAGTTCGCGATCTGCTCGCGAAGAATTTGCGTAATCTCGTCTGCCTTAATCTGAGCCATTTTCTTCCTTTGCGGGATTAGTCCCTATTTCCTAGTCCCTGCCGCCTAACCGGCAATCAATGCTTCCTTCAATCTGTCGAGCCGTCCGCGCACCGAGCCGTCATAAACCGTGGAGCCGATGCGCACCACCGTTCCACCGAGGATGGTTTTGTCCAGCTTAAAGCTGGCCTGAATCTGCGCGCCCGCCAGTTTGCCCACTCCTGCTACCAGCCCGGCGCGATCCTTTTCTCCGAGTTCGCGGGCGGTCACAATCTCCACCGGACGAATCCCCTGCCGCTCCTGCATCTCCGCGCGATAAGCCGCGGCTACGTCTTTCACCTCGCCGATGCGGTCGTTCTTGATCAGCACCGCCAGCAGGTTGCGCAGCTCCTTCTGCAACTTGAGCTTCGCGTTCATTTTGTCCAGGACCGCAATCTTCTGCGGCGCGGCGACAGCCGGATTGACCATCAGCTCGCGCAACTCGGTGCTTGCCTCCCAGGTGGCGAGAAAATCGTTCAGCTGCCGGTCGAGCGCCGCCGCGTCCAGCTTTTCCTGGGTCACGACGTCGGCAAAGGCGCGGGCGTAACGTGCAACAAAGGCTGCCATCTACTTCCGCCCTTTCTTTGCTGCTGCTGTCACAGCCGTGTCGCCCAGAAACTCGGCAATCAGTTCGCGGTCAGTCTCCGGCGTAATCGTCAGTTGTTTCGCGGCCTCTTCAATGGCCAGATCGGCGGCAAAGTGGCGCAGCTCACGCCGTGCCTGCGCGGCCGCGGCTTCCATCTCCTGCCCTGCGGCGGCAACGATGCGCTCACTCTCTTCCTTGATCGTGGACTTGATGCGCTTCTCGTCCTCCTTGCTTTCCACCTCGACTTGAGAGCGAATCTGCGCAATCTCTCCGTCCAGTCCGGCGAGCCGGGCTTCGATGGCGCTCAGCCGGGCTTGCGCATCCTCGGTCACTTTGCGGGCCGATTCGATGCCTGCGCGCACCTTCTCCGAACGGTTGCGAAGCGTCTTGGGCAGAATGCGGAAAAGAAGAAAGCCCACAGCCAGCACGATAATGCCGAAATTAATGCCCTCGAAGATGCGCGCCGTGGTCTCCACATCCAGATGCAGCATCTTGGCCAGCGACTGCACCGCGGGAGCGTGCAGGTAGACGTCATTTGCGTCTGCCTCCTGCTTGGCAGCTTCGGGTTTGGCCGTGTCGCTGGTTGCGGTCACCGGTTGGGCAGCGGAAGTCTGGGCCGTAACGCGGATGGGTGTAATCAGCCCGGCGGCGACAAACATCGCCAAAAACAAAGTGCGAAAAATGGGCGGTAGAAAACGCCCTGGCTGCATAAAAGCTCTCAACGGGAACCCCCGGCGGCCACGGGCAGCACGGCGCGTACCACCTGGCGAGCCAAATCTCCTGCGGTGGCCTTAATCGCCAGTTTGGCCTGCGCGGCCTCGGCCTCCAGCGCCGCCTTGGCCTGGTTGACCTTGAGTACGGCTGCCTTGCGGGCGGCATCCAGAGCCGCGTCGCGCTCCGCAGCCCATTGCTTCAAGCGCGCTTCACGTGCCTTGAAGACCTCGCCGCGGGCCTGGCGCAGCTTCTCGGCGTACTCGGTTGCCAGATCCTCGGCCTGGGCAATGGCCTGCCGTGCCTTCTCCTGCGCGCCCTCGGTGCGGGCGCGGCGTTCATTCAGAGTGGCCGTCAGCGGCCCCTGAATCAGAAACTGGTAGGCCAAAACCAGCACCGTAAACAGCAGAATCGTGGGTATGGCACTAAGAAAAAGCGTACCGAGTTGTTGAATGATCTCTTGCATGCGGATTCAGCTTGTCCTGTTTGTCCAGGCGGTCTTGTCAGGTCTCTCGCGCGGGGGTGAACACTTTTTTGTAACAGGCGCGAACCGTCAAGTCAACGAATCCGGCCCCAATTTTGGGACTCCCGTGACGGCGGTCACTATTTGGGACAAATGTTCAAAAAAGAACTTGCTTTTGTATAGAACAAGCCTACACTTAGGCTATCACCTAGACCCATTCCAGGGTCCAGCGGGCGGCCGGCTTCGGGAAGTCCTTCCACTCCCGGAGTCGGTTGCCCGCTTCTGAATTTTCAGGTCTTTTTATTCCCCGTAAGCCGTTATCACTACGGTTTGGCAACAGGTTTTTCTGCCATCAGCAGCCCCTGGGCGCGCAGCCAGATCTCCAGCAGGTTAGGCCACTGGTCCAGAGCCGCGTCACCTTTGCCAAGGCCGGTGCCGTGCGGGCCGTTGGCAAAGATATGCGCCTCGACCGGCACGCCCGCCTTGACCAGCGCCTCATAAAACCTCAGCCCCTGCTCCACCGGGACCGTTTTGTCGTTGAAGGTGTGGTACCAGAAGGTCGGCGGTGTCTCCTTTGTGACGAACAAATCCGGGGAGTAGGCCGTACGCAGTTCTTCGCACTTGTCCATTACACTGAATAGCTTGCAGTAGCTCAGGTGCGAGGTATCGGAGGATATCGCGCCAATCCACGGGTATCCCAGCACCAGAAAATCAGGCCGGCTGGAGACTCTCTCGATAGGATCCTCGGCGTCGGGTTTGCCCGGAACAAACTGCGTCGAGGCCAGCGCCGCCAGGTGCCCGCCAGCAGAAAAACCGATGATGACAATGCGACTGGGATCGATCTGGTAGTCACTGGCCCTCGCCCGCACCAGTTGCACGGCACGCCGTGCGTCCAGCAGCGGAACCGGCAGCAGGTAGCCGTGCGAGCTGAGCCGGTAGCTTAGGACGAAGGCGCGAAAGCCGCGCGCGACGAACCAGTCCGCCACCTGGCGGCCCTCCAGGTTGCCCGCCAGGCGAAGATAAGCGCCCCCCGGCAGAATCACCACTGCCGAGCCGTTGCCCTGGCCTTTATGCGGCTCGAAGATGGTCAGCGTGGGCGTATCCTCGCAGGCCTGGCCTTTGGCTTCCGGTGCATTGCCCGGCCACAGGCGGATGGTCTGAATGCCCAGAAAGTCATTGTTGTTGCCGGCCATCGCGCAGGGTTCTTGTTGCGCCTGTGCCTGCCCCAACGCCATCAAAACCACAAACAGCACCACCAAAAATCGTCTCATTCTGTAGGCCTCAACCATCTGGCGAGATTATAGCCACATCTCCGCGTGCCCTGCGCGGTACTTCGCGGCCTGCGTAGTCAGTTCCTCCGCCAGCCCAAAACCGTAGCGGGCAAACTCGGAAGTCGTCTCGGCCATGAAACCATGGACCAGCTCCGACGAAAACACCACCTGTGAACCATTCCGGCCCGTAGTAGCCGTAAGGGGCACAGCCATAAGGTGCGGCGTCGTAGTAACCGTATGGACACTCGGGCGCGACTCCGATCTCTACAGCAATCTGGGCAGGCGCTTTGGGAACGGTTGCAAACATAGCGCATCCGACAAAAGCAGCCAGCGCTAGAAACTTAAATCCTGTCATATGAATCCCTCGCAATTGGAGGCCTTTCTCGAGCGCCCCCAAACTCTTCATGGTAGGGACCTTGATTACCATCTTCTGAGCAGAAACGACCACCATCCGGCTCGCACAATGCCGAATCATCTCAGCATTAGGGGACGGCGCTAAGCTGCTCGCGTTTTGTGTCTTGACCGGCCCAAAAACCAACCTACAGAAATGTCCGGACAGAGAGATGGGTTCGCCTTCTGGCAAACCCTC
>CAWJDN010000332.1:0-5509 GCA_963840985.1 uncultured Acidobacteriaceae bacterium | reverse complement strand
GGGAGCGGAGTGAAACTGCCTTGCTCTAACCTCGGATTCTTCATCTTCCCTTCTCTGGAAGATGGAGGTTATTCATCCTTCGCATACTGCGCGAACAATTTACCCCAAGCGGTGGTCGACAGCCAACGCTCGTAGACCTTTCTGTCCTTTATAGGCCAGCGGTACCAGTCGTGGTAACACTCCGAACCGAAGACGAAGAGGTGGACGAGAGGAGTATGGAAAAGCAAATGCTGGATGCCCCGAAGCGGCCCGAACCAGCATATGTCACCCACATAGCTGGCCAAGTTATCGCCGACAGTAAAGTTCCAGCTTTCGCCTGAGATGTCATCGCCGACAAGGTGGATTTCCTCGGGCTTTCCGATGCCGAGGCCGGCATGATGAGCCAAATGGATGTACTTGATGTCCATGGGATTGAAGCCCATCAAACGCGCAGCTACAGCGTCAATGGCGACCTGATCGGCACTTGCCAGAAGAATGTTTTTGATATGGGGGCGCATGGTGCGAGGTCCGGGTCCGTCGCCGGCGGTGGTGCCATCCATGATGGCGAAGATGCCGGGATGGATCTCTTTTTGTATCGCCAGCAGGTCCACCAGCGTCTCATGGATTACGGAATGCGTATAGTGCCGGTGATTGGCAAGGAGGCCGCCGAAGGCATTTTTCATAGCTCCAGTGGTGGTAGTGTAGATGTGGCACTTAATCGTTGGCAGATGAACGATGTTCTTGCCGATGAAGTAATCCGGTATGTGGATGCCCTGGGGAAACACCGTGTCGAGCGCGAGCATCTTGGCCTTAGGCGTATAAGGGATCCATTTCATATCGTCGCTCCGGAAGTTGTAAAGGACCGGAACGCCGTATCGACTGAATATCGGCAGGTAGTGATTGAGATCCTCGCCTTTGAAGGTGTTGGTGACGACTGTTTTATTCTGCACGCACACCAGGTTCTCAAAGCCACACTTCTTGAGAGCCAGTATGGCACCTTCCAATTGCCAGGGCGTAGTGTTTGCTCCGGGAAACGGGTAATGCCAGGAAATGTTGTCCTTCAGGATGGTAGTTGCCTTACGGTCCATGGCATGGGGCATACCAGCTAAGGAACATAGGCGGGCAATGTCTTCCAGTACCGTCTCTGGCCGAGTTCGAACGGCAGCAACTACTGATTGATTCGCCATTATAGTAGTCTCCTCTGCGGATTTCAGATAGCAATCATAGCGCGAGCAAAGCGATAGCCGCCACCGCCGCTCCCATGAGCAGGCTCATACGGTCAGTGATCGCGAATGCTACAGGGTCTTCGTCGAGTTTGCCGCGCGAGGCCAGCAGCCAAACCCAGTTAAGCCAGAGAACCATCAGCGGCACGATCAGCCATAGCAGCCTGGGGTGCCGGTAGAGTGTTATCACGTCTGGTCCGCCGATGTAGATAGCGAAAACGATCACCGCGGCATAGGCGCTGGCGGTTCCGAAGCTGCGCAATTGATCGAGATCGGCAAACAGATAACCGCGGTTGTTTTTCGGCGTTTCGCCACAAGCGGCCATGTTCTTCAGTTCCGCGAATCGCTTGACGATGGCCAGGGAAAGAAACAAGAACATGGAGAAGCCGGCCAGCCAGTCGGAGATGGGCGTCTGAGTCGCGGCACCGCCCGCCATGAGGCGTAGTATATATAAGCCGGCGAGCACCAGCACATCCACCAGGACAATGCTCTTGAGATACAAAGAATAAACCAAGGTCGAGACCAGATAGAAAAGTAGCCAAGCATTGAAGGCCAACGGAAGCAACCGCGCGCCCAAGAGCGCCAAGAGCAGATAAGCCATCACGATTCCAAACCCAGAGAAGACGGAGAGGTCTCCCAAGGCAAAGGGCCGCAGGCATTTCGTGGGATGCCGGCGGTCGGCCTCGATGTCCAGCATATCGTTGACGATGTAGGTTGCCGAAGCAGTTAGCGAGAAGCAGCAGAAGGCCAGCAAAGCGGTTAATAATCTGTCGATGGTCAAACCGTGCGCCAGCAATAGCGGCACGAAAATAAGCAGATTCTTGGCCCATTGATGGAATCGCATGGCTTTGAGCAAGGACTTCAAAGGATGCTTGCGCTCGCGAAAGACGAGCACCGGGTGGATGCCTCGCACCCATAGCCGCAGGCGCAGCCCGAGACTTGGATTGGCCACCATAGGCTCAATGGCGTTTGCCAACAGCGACAGATCTTGTATATCGTTTCCGATGTAGTCGAATGAGGCGGAACCCAGAAGGCCGCGGAGGCTCGATAGCTTTCTTTTCCCAGTAAGGTTGGTCACACCGTCGGAACCCAGGATTCCAGTAACAAAGCCTAGGTGGGCAGCAACGCGGCGTGCTATAGACAAATCCGCGCCCGTAGCCAGGTAGATTTGTCGCCCCCTGCCGCGCTCTTGTTGCAAGAACTGAATCACTTGGCGGTTGTAGGGTAGATGCGCGACATCGAGGGAAATGGACTCGGAGATGTATGCCTTAAAGGCCGCCTTGCCACGCAGGAACTGGACAGGCAGCCACAGCACCAGTTTCGGATGCGTTCTCAATAACACCAACAAGGAATCTACGAGCGTATCGGACTTGACCAGCGTTCCGTCAAGATCGACACAGAGGGGGTGGAGGTTCGTCGTTTTGAATCCCAGATTGGTAATAGTCTGGTTCAACCTTTCACCTCGCTCTGGTTGGATGGTTCATAGGGGCAGAGCCACACATAAAGCATTACGGCCCCTCCCCGGAGTTAAGCCAGAATTCGCAGGATAAACAATTGTCCGGTACCGCTCCAGTATACAGCCGACCAATAGTAAATCAGGGTACACCAGCCAGGCGCAAAATGCGGGGAAGACATACAAATTCAAGCAGCAAGTGCGCAGGCAGAGAACTGACCCGCATGCTCATATTGACGAGCTTAACGTCTTATAACGAGCTGGAAGACATCCTGCAATGAAAATACGGTGCAAGCCCGAGATTGATCATCCCTCAGCCACAGACATTCTGGTATCGGCCTGCTGATTTTGATTTGATGCCTGCACCACCAGCGAGCCTATTACAAGGATCGTGCCAAGTGGATTGAGCGCATCAAAGAACCTAACAAATTGCGGAATATGGAAGTGTGTGGAGAAGGCTGTCTGCTGAAAACCTACCAGACAGAATCCCATTAAAAACAAACGGTCAGGGAGAGTAATCAAGCCTCTCTCCGCTATCTCGCGACTCTTCAATACCAGTAGGGGCAGCAGCATAACCCCGGTGTAGGGGAATACCTGCAAGGGCAAGGCAAGCATCCAGGCAAAGCTGTAAATGGCTTTCACCGTCATATCGGAGTTCCGATTCTTGAACAGCATAACTGCATAGGACGCTATCCATAATGCCAGATATACAAGAGTCGCCGCATGACTCAAGGGATACTGTTGCCTCACATCGTACACATCACTTGGGCAAAGCAAAGCGATCGGGCAAATATTCTCCGCCCCAAGCAACTGCGCGCTTCGTCTAGTTTGCGCATGTATGAAGCTCCAAATTAAAGAGTAAAAAGGAAGCATGAGAAGCGCCAGAAGCAAGACAACGGCCATGATCCTCTTCCACATCCGCGCCAGCAACATCGGAACAAGCAGCAGGACGCTATACACTTTGAAACCTATGGACAAACTAAGAGCAACCGACTTGATCCAACGATTCTTTGCGAAAATTGACACCAGCATGAGGCCCAACATTATCCCATCCAGATTCCCTCGCTCCACGAGGAATATAGCGGGGAAAAACATGGAAGTGATGCCGAACAACAGTCGACACTCCCGTTGTGTTAACTTGTACCATTTACATATACTGGATAGTGATGCAGCAATGATTGCCATATCGATAAACATGAATACGATGCGCCCATAAACATGACCTAAAAACTGAAGCGGGAGTGCTACCAGAAGCGACGGAGGAGGGGTAACAATCCTAGGGTTATGGTAAGGATCAATTCCACGAAGCCAGTCCGAGGTGGCAACGAAAAAGTCAATGAAATCTATTTGTAATCCCCAATGCTGCACGAAAGCCGGCACGCTTCCTGCGATCAGGCAAACAAACAAGATACATTGCAGTTGCAAAAAAAGAACATTAAAGACACGCAGCAGCACGCTTTCTACGGTCGTCTCACATAATTTAGAATCCGCTCTCCCCGCCGAACTCGAACTCATTTTGGATTTTGTCAACTTGGCTTCCTTTCAGGCCGTGATTGCTTCGCAACCCGACACCATACCGCCCGCTTCCGCTTGATAGGGAACATATTCACCCAACACTGCGACCTGCGGTAAATATCAATTCATGATTTTGCTTTTTCGAACACAACAGAATATACTCACGAGTGCCCTGCCGTCCATATTTTTCACATACAGAGCGAGACTGAGCCAGAGCGTAACCGGCAAGGCCGTTACCATGCCAACTTGCCATAACAGCCCCTTTGCGAACAGCAGCTCGGCCAATAGCTAGTTCCAGCGTAACAGTGCGGTAGCAAATTAACCAACAGTAGCACAGGCCGTAGATGCGCTATGATTTTCTTATATACATATGACAGACTCTACCCCATCTCCGCGCGCAGAACCCGAGTACGAGGGCGACTATCGCCCTGCCGACACGGCGAACCCTGGAACGTATTATGACCCAGGGGAAATTCGCGTAGAAGCGGCGGATGTGGCCTACATGATGCAACTGGCCGACGCGCTGAACACCACGCTGGATCTGGAAACGCTGCTGAAGCGCACTGCGGAGCTGGTGCAGGCCGTGATTCCCTATAGCATATTTGCGATTTTACTGGTAAACGACCGTACGCGGGAGATGCGCGTGAGATTCCAGATCGGCCACACCACGCAGGTGGAGCAGCTGCACATCCCCATGGGCAGAGGAGTGGTGGGCCAGGTGGCGCTGACTCGCCAGCCTGTTCTGCTGAATGACGTAACCACCTCTGAGATCTACGTCCCGGTGAATCCCGAGGTGCGCGCCGAGTTGGCTGTGCCGCTGATCGCCAAGAACCGCTTGATCGGGGTGATGGACATTGAAAGCGAGCAGACCGGCTATTTCCGCCCCGATCACCTGCGCCTGCTGACACTGACCGCTTCTCGCATCGCCCAGGCAATTGAAAATGCACGACTCTACGCGCGTGTATCCCGCCAGGCGCAAACGCTGACGGTACTCAACGAGATCGCCGTGGAGCTTTCATCGATTCTGGATCTGGACCCGCTTCTGGAAAAGGTTGGCCAGTTGCTGCGCCGGCTGATCGATTACCAGATGTTCACCATACTGCTGCTGGACGAGAAGGGCGAGACGCTGATCACGCGCTACGCCTGGCGGTTCGGGCACGCGCACGCACCTCAGCGGCAGATTCCCATTGCCACGGGGCTGGTGGGCGCGGCGGTGCGCGAGTGGCGGCTGGTGAACGTACCCGACGTGCTCCAGGACCCGCGTTATCTGGAAACCAATCCGGAGTCACGCTCGGAGCTGATTGTGCCCTTGTTTCACAAGGGGCGCATTATCGGGGTG
>CAWJDN010000331.1:0-4827 GCA_963840985.1 uncultured Acidobacteriaceae bacterium | reverse complement strand
TGCCGCCCTCAGCGGAGACGTTTACAGCGGTCTCTATACGGTTCCTAAAGCACCAGAAAGCTAGACTGACTCCGGCGGCCTACAAGCGCGAAGACGGCATTATGGAAGCACATCTCAAGCCATTCTTCGGAACGGTGAAACTCGCGGAGGTCCGCCGCGTGGATGTTCAGAAGTACATGACGAATCGCAGCGCCGAAGTCTCGTCGGGGTCCGTCGTGAAAGAGTTGAACGTCCTGAAACACCTGTTAGGGCTTGCCGTCGAATGGGAGTTGATTCCGGCCAATCCTGCCCACGGCATTAAACCGCCCCGCGTTCCGGCTGGCCGTGTGCGCTATCTACAACCCACAGAGTTGCGGGCCGTCTTGGAGGCTTGTCCTGAATGGCTTCGCCCGATTGCGGGCCTTGCCGTTGCAACCGGAATGCGGCGCGGAGAAGTCCTGGGGCTGCGCTGGCTGGACATTGACTTCAAGGGCGGACGGATCATGCTCCCCCAAACGAAAAACGGAGACGGACGGATTGTCTACCTGAATACGCTGGCGCAACAGGCTCTCGCTGTCGTGCCACAGGGAAAAGCCAAGTCAACTGACCTTGTTTTCAACGATGAGCCAATGACACCAGAGAACGTGTCTCTGGCATTCTTGAGGGCTTGCCGTTCCGTGAAAGTCTCTGACTTCCACTTCCACGATTTGCGACACACCGCTGCCAGTTGGATGCGAATGAAGGGAGCGGACATTCACACCGTTGCGCTCATCCTGGGCCACAAAGATTTGCGAATGGCGGCACGGTATCAACATCTCAGTCCGGCCTTCCTTTCGGACGCTGTGAAGCTGTTAGATGGGGCCTATGCGGAGACCACGGAAAGCCCTAAAAAGGGGTAAAGTTCATGTTCTATCGTTACCACAGCGTTACCAGTGAAAAAATCAGGCGGGCTGAATTTCCTATAAGTATATGATTCAAATTGGCGTCCCCGACGGGATTTGAACCCGTGTTATCGCCGTGAAAGGGCTATTTAGGGCATTTTGCATGGACTTGCATGGGTTGTGCAAAACTCACCATTCTCCGCGAATGGCGCATGGGTACTGGTGATTTCGTGCTTGCCTCTGTTTGCACCGATTTGCCCCCAAGTTACAATTTTATCGTTACCACAGCGTTACCGGATTTTAGCCGCATAAATGGCCGCTAATCTCTGTATGGGACCCTCCCCGGCAAGCCAAGCCCCCACTTGCGCCAGCCGGTAAAGGCGTATTTGCAAGCTATCCCCATGCATAATTTGCAAAGTAAAACCATATTTGCTAATACTACGGGCTGCCAGACATGGGGCTGGAAGGCTGTACAGCCCGTTTCGGATAGTAAGTCTATGCACAACCTCGTATTGCTCAAACGCTCGCTTGTGCGCTCGGCTTAGGTCTCGTGGCCGCTACAGTCACTACAGTCCCGCGAAGCATTCTTTTCTGGTGGACCCCATGCCCCCCAGAGAGGGCGGGGTGGGTCCAAGCTATTACATCTGTCTCTAGCAATTTTCGCTAAAAAGGCTGTTGACTATTTAGTTAATCATCATCAACAGCAACATAGGTAATCAGCCGGAGAAGAGTTTTACAGTTTTCAGGCTTAAAACGCGGGTTTGCGCAGGGTGACGCAGCCGCAAAAAGTAGTATCCATTACTGACGTAAAATAGCAAAAAGCATAAGCGACTTCGCTGCTTCCCTTCCCATTCGCTCAACCCATCCCAACCCGTCATAGTCCACACTCACGCGCACGTGCGCGAAGCGTTTTGTTAATCCCGGACGCCCGCCCTCGGAAACCGCTCACTGAGGCAATCCGGCGAATGCGCTGTCGATTGCCTTCCCAACGTCTGTCGGCTTCCGGCATATCACATAGGCCCAATGCCCGAACTGCCCGCTTGCGTTGACGGCATTCACCCAGCGATTAGCCGCGTTCGCCTTTACTTGCTCTAGTGGATCGAATCCCTTGGTTTCCAAAATCAGATGAGTAGCTTGTGCATTTTTCAGCCGAATGATGAAGTCTGGAATGTATTCGTGATTCTGCCCATTGTTGAAGTAAGGGATAGCAAACCCAAGCTGCGCATTTTTAACAAAGGCGTCCACAGCCTTATGTGTGTCAATGTAGTAGGCCGCAGTCTGCTCCCAGTTCTGCGTATCGGCCACCACGTAATTCAGATGGCTCTTGGACACTTGCCGCACGTCCCTGCTAGTCCAAAACGAAACATCGCTGGTGGACCCCGCGTCTCTGTTCCGCTCGATTATCGGCACCTCTGGTGACTCACCAGCCTCCACATCGGGCCGCAAACCCGATTCCAGCATCTCCACCAGCCAACCGTAATAAGGAGCCAAAAACAAATCCTTCAGGTCCGCTGGAGGCACCACATTCACCTTTTCGCGGATGTACCGCTCGACAATGGGAACGAGTTGCTTGAAAAGAACATGGCGCGGAACCTCGCAAGTTTTGTTCTGCAAATAGTCCCTTGTTAGCGCCGCCGACAATTCAAACACCAGCTTTTGAATCCGCTGCTTTTTCCGCCATTCCACCAGCGTTGCTTCGTCCGCCTTCCCCGGACCCGTAAATTCTCCGTTCGTGGCTGACTATTCGCGGCACTCGAAATTTGCCGCGTCTTCTGTACTGCCGCTCCCTTTGTAATGCGCGTGAAGCGGATAGGCGCACAGCGGGCGGCTGCGGCCGGGAAAGTCGCGTCCGGTTGCCGTCAAACTCTCGGGCGCTACTCCCTGCTCGACCCAGCGCACCATGCGGTGAGGGCGTCAAGTCGAGCGTTTCCGGGCCGCCGGCGCAGTGGCCCATGCCGGGCACGAGGTAGAGACGGCTCCAGGCGCGGACCTTGTCGTCGCCGCCATTGACTTTGGTCATGCGCTCGTAGTAATCGACGGTGTCCTGCGAAGAGAACCAAGGAGATCCGCTGTTAGCCGTGGTAAAAGAGCAGGACACAGTCGATTACTACGAGCGCATGACCAAAGCCAATGGCGGTGACGACAAGGTCCGCGCCTGGAGCCGTCTCTACCTAGTGCCCGGCATGGGCCACTGCGCCGGCGGCCCGGAAACGCTCGATTCGTTTGACGCCCTCACCGCCATGGTGCGCTGGGTCGAGGCGGGAGTAGCGCCCGAGAGTTTAACGGCGACCGGACGCGACTTTCCCGGCCGCAGCCGCCCGCTGTGCGCCTATCCGCTGCACGCGCATTACAAAGGGAGCGGCAGTACAGAAGACGCGGCAAATTTCGAGTGCCGCGAATAGTCAGCAACGAACGGAGAATTGCACGGGTCCGGGGAAGGCGGACGAAGCAACGCTGGTGGAATGGCGGAAAAAGCAGCGGATTCAAAAGCTGGTGTTTGAATTGTCGGCGGCGCTAACAAGGGACTATTTGCAGAACAAAACTTGCGAGAGGTTCCGCGCCATGTTCTTTTCAAGCGAACTCGTTCCCATTGTCGAGCGGTACATCCGCGAAAAGGTGAATGTGGTGCCTCCAGCGGACCTGAAGGATTTGTTTTTGGCTCCTTATTACGGTTGGCTGGTGGAGATGCTGGAATCGGGTTTGCGGCCCGATGTGGAGGCTGGTGAGTCACCAGAGGTGCCGATAATCGAGCGGAACAGAGACGCGGGGTCCACCAGCAATGTTACGTTTTGGACTCGCCCTGACGTGAGGCGAGTCTCCAAGAGCCATCTCAATTACGTGGTGGCCGATACGCAGAACTGGTAACAGACTTCGGCCTACTACATTGACACACATAAGGCTGTGGACGCCTTTGTTTAAAAATGCGCAGCTTGGGTTTGCTATCCCTTACTTCAACAATGGGCAGAATCACGAATACATTCCAGACTTCATCATTCGGCTGAAAAATGCACAAGCTACTCATCTGATTTTGGAAACCGAGGGATTCGATCCACTAGAGCAAGTAAAGGCGAACGCGGCTAATCACTAGGTGGATCCCATCAACGCAAGCGGGCAGTTCGGGCATTGGGCCTATGTGATATGCCGGAAGCCGACAGACATTTCAGGAGAGGCAATCGACAGCGCATTCGCCGGATTGCCTCTGTGAGCAGTTTTTTCCGAGGGCGGGCGTCCGCCAGTAACAAAACGCTTCGCGCATATACGAATCCGTGTGGCTATGACGGGTTGGCGTAGGTTGAGCGAATGGGAAGGGAAGCAGCGAAGTCGCTTATGCTTTTTGCTATTTTACGTCAGTAAATGGATACTACTTTTTGCGGCTGCGTCACCCTGCGCAAACCCGCGTTTTAAGCCTGAAAACTGTAAAACTCTTCTCCGGCTGATTACCTATGTTGCTGTTGATGATGATTAACTAAATAGTCAAATAGCCTTTTTAGCGAAAATTGGCCAGGGACAGATGTCATGGCTTGGACCCACCCCGCCCCATCTGGGGGGCGTGGGATTAGCCAGAAAAGAATGCTTCGCGGCAAGGAGTGACTGTAGCGGCAGCGAGACCTAAGCCGAGCGCACAAGCGAGGCGATTTTGAGCAATACGAGGTTGTGCATCACAACTTACTATCCGAAACGGGCTCTAGACCCTTAAATATCCATGTCTGGCAGCCCGTAGTATTAGCAAATATGGTTTGTCTTTTCAAAGTATTGCATCAGGAAATATGTTGCAAATACGCCTTTCACCGGCTGGCGCGAGTGGGGGCTTGGCTTGCCGGGGAGGGTCCCATACAGAGATTAAGCAGCCATTTATGCGGCTAAAATCCGGTAACGCTGTGGTAACGATACAAAATTATTAGCTTTTGAGGAGAATGAGTTCAAACAGAGGCAAGCACGAAATCACCAGTACCCATGCGCGATTTCG
>CAWJDN010000330.1:0-4771 GCA_963840985.1 uncultured Acidobacteriaceae bacterium | reverse complement strand
CGCGATGGCGCTGCACGTGAAACTGGCTTCCGTGGTGGGCATCATTGGAATCGTGCTGCTTGTGCTGTGCGTCTTCGCTTTCATTTTTCTGTGGATGATGTTGCTCTGGTCCGCCTTCACCACCGCTCTCGCCGTTCTCTACCACGACCAGCGGGTACGCAAGGAGGTTTTCCTAGCCGTGCCTACGCAGACTGTGGAAGGCCGGGCTTGACGGCACGGTCACAACTCGCGGGCGCGGCGCTTGCTACGGCTTTAGTCGCAGGCGTCTATGCTTTTCCTGCTCGCGCCGATGAGCCCGCCGCGCAACCCGCGAAAAATGTACACGAGGTTTCACTCGTCGAGTACCGCCAGCATCTGGTCGAGTTGAATGAAGTGATAGAGGCTTGCGTTAAGGCGCGGGAGACGAAGAGCTGCGATCCTGCGCTCGTGGGACGGGACGACCGCGTGCCGCTCGGCAATGCCCCCAATGCGGAACGGCGGCTGGTGCGCTACGGCTGGCTGCGCGCGTTGCTCACCATCGCTCAAATCAAAGATAAGAGCCAGGAGGAAGCACAAGACCATAAAGGGAACAATTCTCAAACCAAACCGGATGACAGCCCGGTAGACAAGGCCAAGAACGAGACTGGCGCAGAAGCCGAAGCAGCTCCGGCGGAAGAACCCACACTACCGCCCAAGCCGACCACCAACGAGTTATTGCAGGCCGCACAGGCTCGTCTGACCCAGGAGATCGCTCAGGCGGATGAAGTCGCGACAGGCCCGTCCGCCGCTGCGCCGGATTATTCGCAGGAGCGAAACACGATGAAGCAAATGCTGGCCGAGCGCGACTTTCGCGGCTTGGAAGCGCCGACACGGCGGGATACATTTCTGGAAAAGCTGAGCGAATGGTTGAACCGGTTCTTTGAAGGCATCGCGAAGCTTCATGCAGATTCGGCCTGGGTGGGGCGCGTGATTGTCTGGGGCTTCATTCTGGCCACGTGCGTGGGGCTGGTATGGGGGCTGATGCAACTGGAGCGCAACTGGCGCCTGCGGCTGGTGCCGGAGAGCGACGGGCCAGCCGCCGGAGCCGCCTCGGCGCGCGACTGGCAACTGTGGCTGGCCGATGCGCGACGCGCCGCCGCCGCCGGTGAGTGGCGTGAGGCAATTCATTTTGTCTATTGGGCGGCAATTTCCCGGCTTGAATCGAAGCGGCTGTGGCCGGCGGACCGGGCGCGCACTCCGCGCGAGTACCTGGCGCTGGTGGCAGCCGACGACCCTCGCCGCACAGGTCTTGCCACGCTTACCGGCAGCTTTGAGCGGACCTGGTACGGCGGCCGGATGGCGGGCGAGAGCGATTACGCACAAGCTGAGAAACTGGCAGACGGGCTGATCGCCGGCAACGGGACGGCTGGCGCTGGGGAAGGCGGCGCGCGATGAAGTTTCTCTCTTCGCTCGACGCCCAGGACCGCAAATTGCTGTTGTGGTGCGTGGGGATTGCGCTTGCGCTGGCCGTGGCTACCGGCTTTCTGATGCCCAACGGAAACGACAACAACAATCCGCTGCCCTCAACTTACCTGGCCGGCCAACACGGTGCGCGCGCCGCTTATGAGACGCTGCTTCGCTCCAACTATCAGATTGAACGCTGGGAGCGGCCGCTGAGCGAGCTGGCTGCCACGGCCGGCCCGGAGACGGTGGTGATTTTTGCGCAGCCGTTTTCCCGCGAGCCTGACGACATCAAGGCGGTGCGCAAAATTGTGGAGCGCGGAGGCCGCGTGCTCTCCACCGGCTATATGGGCGGATATATTTTGCCCGGCGAGGCCAGCGACATGCCCGGAGAGTTTCACTTTGCCGCATGCAAGCTGGAGCCCGAGGGGCTGGATGCTTTGGCCGGCGCGGGCGAGGTGTGGATGGTTCCGCAGGCCACCTGGGATGAGGGCAACCCGGCGCAGCGTGTCGAATATAGTTGCGCAAATCATCCGGCGGTGGTGGAGTACGACTGGGGCAAGGGGCACATCGTTTGGTGGGCCAGCTCGACGCCGCTGGAAAACGGCTCGCTGAGCCGCGCACACAATCTCGACCTGCTGCTGGCTTCGCTGGGGCCGCGCGCGGGCCATCGCTTCTACTGGGATGAGTCGCTGCATGGGGAGATTCGCTCTAGTATGGACTACGTCTTCGGGCCTTCATGGACCTTGCTTTGGATATTACTTCCAATTGTGGCGGTCGTGGCGCTCTTGGTCATCTTCAGCTTCAGCCGGCGTAGCGGGCCGGTGCGCGACCTGCCTCCACCCGCGCGCGCCACGCCGATTGAGTTTTTAGAGGCGCTGGGCTCGCTTTATCGCAAGGCAGGAGCCGCATCGACCGCCGTCGCGGTTGCATGGGAGCGTTTTCGGCGACACAGCTTGCGGCTCTGCGGGCATGGGGCGAGCAAGATGGGCGCGGAGGAATTGGCAGCGGTAATTCGCCGCCGCTTTCCGCGCGCTGATGCCAGCCTGGAAGCAGACCTCGCCGCCTGCGAAGAGGCCGCGTGGGGTGAAACCGTCGATCCACGACAGGCACTGAAGCTGATTCAATCGCTGCATGGGCACTACGAAAAACTGAAAGATGCGGCCAGGCCGGACGGACAAAGGGTCAGTCAGGCCGCACAATCTGAAAAGATTCAATTCAAACCGCAGGAAAGGGTTTTATGAGCCAGAATAAAAATCAAGACGATCAAACCGCGGAGCGAGGCTTACGCGCGACCAGCCAGCTGATCGATCACTCGCGCACGGAGCTGGGGCGGGTGATCTCCGGACAGGGCGAGGTGATCGAAGAGGTTCTGATCGCCGTTCTCTGCCAGGGCCATGCGCTGCTGGAGGGCGTGCCGGGCATTGCAAAGACGATGATCGTGAAGACACTGGGCCGGCTCTTGGGTCTCGGCTTCCAGCGCGTGCAGGCCACTCCCGACCTGATGCCCGCCGACATTCTGGGCACAACAATTCTGCGCCCCGGCGTCAAGTCTGATAAGGACAACTTCGTCTTTCACGCCGGCCCGGTCTTCACCGACCTGCTGCTGGTGGACGAGATCAACCGCATGCCTCCACGCACCCAGGCCGCGCTGCTGGAGTGCATGGAAGAGCGGCAGGTTACCTCGGACGGCACGCGCCGCCCGCTGCCCGCGTGGTTCACAGTCTTCGCCACGCAGAACCCGATCGATTTCGAGGGCACATACCCGCTGCCGGAGGCGCAACTGGACAGATTTCTGCTCAAGATTCGCGTGGCCTATCCCTCCGAGGCCGAGGAGCGGCAGATTCTGGAGCGGCACCACGGCGGCTCGGGCGCTGGGTTGCTGGAAAACGCTCAGATTGCGCCTATTCCAAAAGGGCTGCTGGACGCTGCTTGCGCCGAGGTGCGCGCCATTCGCATTGAGCCGGAGTTGACCACTTACATTCTGACGCTGGCGCGACGTACACGCGAGTGGCCCACGCTGCTGCTGGGCGCAAGTCCCCGCGCTGCCGTGAGCCTGATGCGCGTAGCCCAGGCGGCGGCTGCTTTTGATGGCCGCGACTACCTGCTACCAGACGACGTGAAGCGTGCCGTCAAACCGGTGCTGCGGCATCGTGTGATGCTCAAGCCCGAGGCCGAGCTGGAGGGCTTCGACGCCGACCGCGTACTGGCCGACGTGATTGCCGCTGTGCCGGTGCCGAGGCAATGATCTCTCCCAGCCTCCATCCCGCTCCGGTCAGCGCCGTTTGCGAGCGGCGACGCCGCTGGAGCTTCGGGTTGACGCCGCGAAGCATCGGCCTGCTGCTGCTCGGCTTCGTCTGGCTGGTTCCGGGTTTCTGGGATGCGCGGCTGGCCTATGCGATGCCGGCATGGGACGGGCTGGTGCTGTTATTCGCGTTTCTTGACGGCCTGCGACTGCCTGCCGCGGCCCAACTCACTTCCAGCCGAAGTTGGTTGAATGCTCCGGCGCTCGACAACGAGACAGAGATCGAGCTGACGATTGAAAACCACGGCCGGATGATTATCGAGTGCCGCATCGTGGACGATCTGCCGCCGGCGCTTGTCACCGAGCCGGAAACGCTGCGGCTGACTGTGTTTCCCCGCGTGCCGGCCAAGCTGCGTTACCGTGTCAAACCCAACGAGCGCGGCGACTGGGAGACGGGCTGGCTCTATGTGCGCTACCGGTCGGGACTGGGACTCGCCGAACGCTGGGCAAGAGCGCCGCTCACGCAGACCGTCCGCGTTTACCCGGCGTTGCGCACCGGCGAGGAACAGCAGATCTTTCTCGCCCGCAGCCGCCAGATCGAACTGCAACTACGCCGCGCGCAACAGCGTGGACTGGGCCGCGATTTCGAGAGCCTGCGCGAGTACCGCGAGGGCGACGATCTGCGCGACATCTGCTGGACGGCGACGGCGCGCCGCGGCAGCCTCGTCACACGCCAATACCAGACCGAGCGCAGCCAGCCGGTGTGGATCGTACTGGACTGCGGACGGCTGATGCGCGCGCGAATAGCTATGGCGACACAGTCGCTCAAAAATTCCGGCCCTGCGCCAAGCAGTGCGCCGAGTAGCAAGCTCGACCACGCCTGCACCACGGCTGTCGCGCTGGCCCAACTGGCGCTTTACTCCGGCGACCGGGTGGGCCTGCTGGCCTATGGACAGAATATTCAGCAACGGCTTTTGCCCGGTCGCGGCGCGGCTCACCTGCGGCAACTGATCGAGTTACTGGCCCAGGTGCACACAGAATCCGGCGAGGCCGACCACTTGAGAGCCACCGCCACGCTCAATCGCCTGCAACCCCGCCGGTCTTTGA
>CAWJDN010000329.1:0-4698 GCA_963840985.1 uncultured Acidobacteriaceae bacterium | reverse complement strand
CAGCATCGAGGCATCGTTGACCTCGGAGAGCTTGAGCGAACTCGAGCCGGTGATATTAATAAGGATGCCGTGCGCGCCGTCCATGGCGCCGGTTTCCAGAAATGGCGAAGCCATCGCTGCCTGTGCCGCTTCCACGGCACGATTGGCGCCCGATCGCGTCGCAGTGCCCATTACCGCTTGGCCCATGCCCGCCATGGTGTACTTCACGTCGGATAAGTCGCGGTTGATGATGCCGGGAATGGTGATAATGTCGCTGATGCCCTGCACTCCCTGGCGCAGCACGTCGTCGGCGATGCGGAAGCTCTCGAAAAACCCTGCGTCCTTGGCCACCTCCAGCAGTTTCTCGTTGGGAATCACAATCAGCGTGTCCACGCACTCCAGCAGTTCCTGGAGCCCGCGTTCAGCCTGCTGTTGGCGGCGCTTGCCCTCAAATGCAAACGGCCGCGTGACGGCGGCAACAGTCAGTATGCCCATCCCGCTGGCCAGAGAGGCAATCACCGGCGCTGCGCCGGTGCCCGTGCCCCCGCCCAGACCGGCGGTGATAAACACCATGTCTGCGCCTTCCAGCGCCTCGATGATCTTCTCCGAATCCTCCAATGCGGCGCGACGCCCCAGGTCGGGGTTCGATCCTGCGCCCAGCCCGGAAGTAAGCCGCACTCCCAGTTGCAGCTTGACCGGAGCCTGCGAGCTCTTCAGCGCCTGCACGTCGGTGTTGGCGGCGATAAACTCCACCCCAGCCATGCGCGACTGAATCATGCGATTCACCGCGTTGCCTCCGCCGCCGCCCACGCCGATCACCTTAATGCGCGCTCCGCGCACGCTCTCTTCGTGGTACTGGATGCGCATCTCTAAAACTTCTTTCCTCAACTGTTCCATTTGGGCTTAGCCCTCCTCATGGATGCCTGTTGCGTAATTCTTAAAAGCTGCCGCCAAACATCTCCCCGAATCTTGAACGCCATGTGACGCATTGTGTTGCGCCGCTCATTCTGGTGCGCTGCGTATACAAAATCATGCCGATGGCCGCGGAAAAGCTGGGATGAACCAGTTCGCCGGGCATATGCGAAAGGCGCACGGGGACTCCGGTGCGCGCCGGAACACGCAACTGGCTCTCGGTAATGTCCAGCATTCCGCGCAGCATGGCCCCGCCGCCGGTCAGCACGCAGCCCGCGCATAGGGCTTCAAGCACGTTTGCATTGCGTAGGTTCTTTTTAATCAGTTGAATCAGCTCGCAGCCCCGCGGCTCTAAGATCTCGGCCATCCTGCGCAGGCTCAACATCTGCGGCTGCGGGTTGGCAATCTCAATCTCCGCGTCCATCGGCACGTCCGTCACCACCGCATTGCCGTATAGGCGCTTTAGCTCCTCGGCCTGCGCCACCGGCATCTCCAGGCCGATCGCCAGGTCATTGGTAAAGTGCTGCCCGCCAACGGGTATCGATGCTGTATGAACCACCGCGCCTTCATAAAACACCACCAGGTCGGTGGAGTGGCAGCCGATATCCAGCAGGCAAATGCCGAGATCCCGCTCATCAGCCGATAAAGTGGATTCAGCGGCGGCTACTGATTCCAGCACCGCGTCGAACACCTCTATCCCAGCCCGATTGGCGCAGGTTACCGTGCTTTGCAGCGCGCTGCCCGAGCAGGTGGCGATGTGCAATTCCACTTCCAGCTTCTTGCCCACCATGCCCACCGGGTCGAAGATGCCTGGCTGGTCATCGAGTATGAACTGGCGGCGCAGCAGGTGCAGGATTCTGCGATCCGCTGGCCGTTCGATGGAGCGCGCATGTTTGACCGCGTTTTGCACGTCCTCCGCGTCGATCTCCCGCATGCGGCCGCCCAGCTCGATTCCCCCGTTGCTGTTCAGTCCTCGAATGTGCGGTCCGCCCACGCCCACCACGCACTCACCTATATTGATACGCGCCGTAAACTCGGCCTGCTTCACGGCCGCTTCCACCGCTTTGGCCGCCGGCCCAAGATCGGCGATCAGCCCTTTCCGCATCCCCGCAGAATCCACTATCCCGTGCCCGCAATAGCGCGGCGCGCCCTCATTCAACTCCGCCACTAGCACGCGCGTACACGCGCTGCCGATGTCCAGCACTACGATCAGGTCATCATTCTGGCTCATGGCGCTCACTGACCCGGTTCGGCAGACGAGGCCGTGTGGGTGGTTGGGGCGGTCTTCTGCTGGCTCACATTCAGCGTGGCGCGTTTGCCCGCCGCGCGCTTCATATTCTTCGCCTTGACTGTCGTCGAAGCCTTTCTGGTCTTCGCGTTCGTCTTCTTTGCCGCACGGGTCTTCACATTGACCGCGTTGGCTGCCGTCCGTGTCTTACCATTCGTCTTCTTTGCCGCACTGGTCTTCACCTTGCCAGCGCCCTTTCCGGCTGGCTTATGGACCTTGACCGCGGAGGCATGTTTTACCGGAGATATGCTTGTAACTTGTCCCGATTCTGCAACTTGGCCTGACGACGCCTTGTTCACGTCTGTGCTTTCCGTGCTTTGTGCCCCGGCCGCGCTATGCTCTGTGTTGCCGGTAGCCATCTCCAACACCACCTGCTGTTCATAGCGCAGGTCCACTGCCGCCAGTTTGGGATACTGCTGACGCCACTCGGCAATGTGCTCCTTATAGTGCTGGTAACGCTCCAGAAAATGCTCCTGGCCAAAGTGAGCCAGAATCTCGCCGTCCTGCTCGGGCATCAGCACGCGGGTGTCCGCCGGATCGCTCAGGTCTATCTCCAATATCTGTTCGGAGAGCTTCTGGCCGTTTGCGTCCAGTTCTCCCAGCAGGCGCTGATAAATCGCCATGCGCGCCTTGCGCAGCGCAGGCGGGTCGTTAGCGTCGATGCCGGTCACCACCGGGAATGAGTAGTGCCGCTGAGCCATCATCGCCGCCGGCATGGTGAGCAGAACTCCGCTCGCGTCCACCAGCCCGATCTGCGTTCCCTGGCGCACAAAGGCTACCGGCTGCCGCTCCACAATCGAAACCTGTATATGATTCGGAAGCAGGCGCATCACCGTGGCTTTTTCCACCCAGGGAATCGCTTCCAGTTGCCGGCGACGCTCGGTCAGCGGAACGAAAAAGATATTGCGCCCCATATCTTCGCCAAACACCGGCAGCAACTCCGCGCGGCTGACCTCAGTCAACCCAACCGCTGCGATATTGTCTGTGCCGGAAATGCGGAAGCGTGCATCGTTGCTCAGAAAGTGAAAGAGAAGGGAAGCGGAGGCCACTAGCCCGCCCAGCAAAACCAAAGCAGCCAGCGTCAAAGAGAAGCGTTTAGCCTTGCTTGCTTTGCGCCGCCGGGGCTTGCTCGAATCGTCAAAGCTGCCCCCTCCAAAGCGTGGCTTCCCCCTCAGAGGAAGCTCATCCTCCTCCGGAATCTCCATCTCAATCACTTTTCCGGGCATTGAGCGAACTGAAGCGGGCGCATCCTGCTCCCTACGCCGCGAGATGGGTACCTCGGGCGCGTCATCTTCCCAAACGAAGGAACGGGTTGTGTTACTGCGTTGAGTCTTCACGCCTGAGCAAGGTCGTGAGAATCGCCAACCTCAAATATAGCCCGATTCCACCTGCTTTATCAACCTTGATCCCAGGGGGAACCCGCAACGTTACGGGCTATCTGCCGTACTATGAATGTGTAGCAAACCGCCCCAGGAGTACCCAATGGCCTACGACGATCTGCGCGACTGGATCAAAACCCTCGAAGATCACGGCGAATTGAAGCGCATCCGCGAAGAAATCTCCCCCGAACTGGAAATCACCGAGATCACCGACCGCGTCTCCAAGTCCGGTGGCCCCGCGCTCCTCTTCGAAAACGTCAAGGGCCATCCCGGCCACCAGGTCTTCATCAACCAGTTCGGCAGCCAGCGGCGCATGGCCATGGCTCTCGGCGTCGATTCTCTGGACGCCATCGCCGGCCGCATCTCCGCCCTCCTCAACCTCAAAGTCCCAGAAGGCCTCCTCGACAAACTCAAGATGCTTCCGCAGCTCGGCGAACTCTCCAGCGCCTTTCCCAAAACCGTCAGCGCCAAAAACGCCCCCTGCAAGGAAATGATCCGCCGCGACCATTTCGACCTCAACTACTTTCCCATCCTCAAGTGCTGGCCCCACGACGGCGGCCGCTTCATCACCCTCCCCTGCGTCGTCACCCGCGACCCGCGCTCCGGCAAGCGCAACATCGGCATGTATAGGATGCAGGTCTACGACGGCCAAACCACCGGCATGCACTGGCAACGCCAAAAAGTCGCCGCCGAGCACTATCGCGAAGCCATCCGCAGCGCTGCCGCCGCCAACTCCACCGAATCTCCGCTCACCGCCGCCATAACAGCCATGGCCGAATCCGCCGGCGGCGCCTGCGCCATCCCCGACTCAGCCCATGGCGGCCTGCCCCAAATCGCTCTCGGCAATCTCAAAGGCTCGCGTCTCGAAGTCGCCGTCGCCATCGGCACCGATCCCGCCACGACCTTCGCCGCCATCGTCCCCGCCCCGCCCGAAATCGAGGAGTACCTTATCGCCGGCTTCCTGCGCGGCTCACCCGTCGAAATCGTCCAATGCGAAACCGTCGATCTCCAGGTCCCCGCCCGCGCCGAAATCATCCTCGAAGGCTACGTCGAGTTGGGCGAGCTCCGCGCCGAGGGCCCCTTCGGCGACCACACCGGCTTCTACACCCTCGCCGACCAGTACCCCGTCTTCCATCTCAC
>CAWJDN010000328.1:0-14453 GCA_963840985.1 uncultured Acidobacteriaceae bacterium | reverse complement strand
CCGCCTTTTCAAAACTAGGGGCCTTACTGGCGCATAATAAGAGCGGAACCAGAATCACTCCCACTCGATGGTGCCGGGGGGCTTGCTGGTGATGTCGTAAACCACGCGGTTGATGCCGCGCACCTCGTTGACGATGCGGCTGCTGATGCGCTTGAGCAAATCATAGGGCAGAGGAGTCCAGTCGGCGGTCATGCCGTCTTCCGAATGCACGGCACGGATGGCGGCAGTGTACGCGTAGGTGCGCTGGTCGCCCATCACGCCCACGCTCATCACTGGCAACAGCACGGCAAAGCTCTGCCAGATGGATGAGTAAAGCCCGGCGGCCTTGATCTCCGCGACGACGATCTCGTCGGCCTCCTGCAAGAGCGCCACGCGCTCCGGCGTGACCTCACCCAGAATGCGCACGGCGAGGCCGGGGCCGGGAAACGGCTGGCGGCCTAGAATCTCTTCCGGCATCTGGAGGTCGCGGCCGATGCGCCGGACTTCATCTTTGAATAGGTCGCGCAGAGGTTCTATCAATTTGAGTTTCATCCCCAGAGGCAGCCCGCCCACGTTGTGGTGACTCTTGATAGTCTGGCTGGGGCCTTTCACGCTGCTGGACTCGATCACGTCGGGGTAGAGCGTGCCCTGAACCAGCCACTCCACTCCGCCGGTTTCTTTGGCGATGCGCGTAGCCTCGTCATCGAAGACGGCGATGAACTCCGCGCCGATTCGTTTTCTTTTGGTCTCCGGATCGATGACGCCGGCCAGTTGCTTGAGGAATCGCTCGCTGGCGTCCACGGCGACGATATTTAAGCCAAGTTTCTCGCGCAAATTCTTCTGGACATTTTGAAATTCATTTTTGCGCAGGACGCCGTTGTTGACGAAGATGCAGGTCAACTGGCTGCCGATGGCCCGATGCACCAGAACTGCCGCCACCGACGAATCCACGCCGCCGGAGAGGCCGCAGATGACGTACCCCTTGCCGACCTTCTCGCGAATCGCGGCTACGGTGGTCTCGATGAAATGCGCCGGAGTCCAGTCGCCGCGCGCGCCACAGATTTGAAAGAGGAAGTTCTTGATGATCTGCGGACCCAGCGGCGTGTGATGCACCTCGGGGTGAAACTGCACCGCCCAGATACGGCGCTTCGCGCTTTCGATTCCCGCCATAGCATTGGCGGAGATGGCGATGCGTTTGAAGCCCGTAGGCAGCTCCAGCGCCTCGTCACCGTGGCTCATCCAGACGGCGAGAGTCGCGGGCAGCCCGGCAAACAACGGCGCTGCGCTGTCCTCAATAGTCACTTCAGCGTGGCCATACTCGCGCTTGACGCCGGAGCGCACTTTACCGCCCAGATGGTGAACGATGAAGTGCAGCCCATAGCAGATGCCCAAGACGGGCACGCCCAGTTCGAGCAGCTTGGGGTCGGCCGCAGGCGCGTCAGCGTCGTACACAGACGAAGGCCCGCCGGAGAGAATGAGTCCGAGTGGCTGGAGCGCCTTGATCTCAGCGATGGGCGCCGTGCAGGGCAGCACCACGGAGAAGACATTCTGCTCGCGAATTCGCCGCGCGATCAGTTGCGTATACTGCGAACCGAAATCGAGGATAACGATGGTTTGGGTGGCCACATACCAGTTTGGCAGGGCGCAGGGCGGGATGTAAAGACGGCGAGCAATGGATTTGGATATGATGGACGGACGGTCCTCCCTGGCCGTCCATCAAAAATGAGTTTGTTCGGCTGGAATTGTGTTGCTATCTGTGATTGGAGGTCAATTATGAGATTTGCGAGGATTGTCTTTGCCATCGCTGGAGGATTGGGAATGCTTGCAATCATTCCCATGTACATGGCCCCTGGTACTTACCGGTACTATGGAGTACTCGGTCCCCTGGTCGCTTGGCAGCTGGTTTTCTTCTTGATAGCAGCGGATCCGAAGCGGTATCGGCCGATCATGATCCCTGCCATACTGGAGAAGGCGCTGTGGATCCTGACGCTGATCGTCTTCTTCGTTCAAGGAAGGATCACGACGGTGGAAGTTCTCGGTGGCACTATCCCTCACGGTGTGTTGGGTGTGCTGTTTGCGATCGCTTTTTTCCTAACGCATGCCAATCCGCCATCTACGCAGGCGACCTGATGTTGGGCAGGCAATCAGCTGTGTATACTGCGAACCGAAATCGAGGATGATGATGATTTGGGTGGCCATATACCAGCGTGGCAGGGACGAGGGCGGGATGTAAAGAACCAGCAAAGAAGCAGAATATGATTGATCCTGGCCCAGGTTTACTCGCAGCCGCGAATTGTCCAACAACCACCACATCCGCCGTGATAGCCTCTTAGGCGAAGCAGTCTGCGCGAATTGGCTGCTCTGAATTCGATCCTGGCCTTCGTCCACGCATGTTTATTCGCGCCGATGGACCTGGCCGGTTGATCTGTTACCAAGAGGACATCATGAATTGCTTTCGTTTCACACCGATCCTGATTCTGCTGGGCGGAACCGCCCTGGCACAGACCGCTCCCGCCGCCGATGCCCAGAAGCCCGCGCCGCCAGTCGTCGTAAAAAGCTTCGATCTGACGGCCATCGACAAGACCGCCGATCCCTGCACAGATTTTTATCAGTACGCCTGCGGCAATTGGGTTAAGAGCAACCCCATTCCCGGTGACCAGGTGCGCTGGGCGCGTTCCTTCTCGATACTGCAAGAGCGCAACCGCTACCTGCTCTGGCAGGAGCTGGACGCAGCGGCAGCGAGCCCCAAGACACCGCTGGAAAAGCAGTATGGCAACTACTTTGCCGCCTGTATGAACTCTGATCTTGTGGAGCAGAAGGGCCTGAAGCCGCTGGAACCCGCGCTCAAGCGCATCGCAGCTCTCAAGGATTCCCACAAACTGGCTACACTGATGGGCGAACTGGAGGCTGAGGGCAGCGCGGCGCCGCTGTTCAACTTCGGCGTGGAGCAGGACGACAAGGACTCCTCCAAGCAGATTGCTTCCATTGGACAAGCCGGCCTTTCGCTGCCCGACCGCGACTACTACATCGTGGACAACAAGCGATTCCAGGAGATTCGCAAGCAGTACGTCGAGCACTTGAAGAAGATGTTCACGCTGGCAGGCGATTCGCCCGAGCAGGCGGCCAAGGAAGCCGCTGCTGTTCTGGAGATAGAGACCGCGCTGGCCAAAGCCTCCACCAGCCGCACCGACCTGCGCGATCCCGCCAACCGCTACCACATCTATACGGTGGCCGATTTTCAGAAGCTGACCCCGGATTTCGATTACACAGTCTATTTCAAGGATGTGAAAATACGCTCCTTCGAAACGCTGAATGTGGCCACGCCTGATTTTTTCAAAGGGCTGAGTGAATTGATTGCCAAGGAGCCGATTGAATCCTGGAAGTCGTACTTCCGCTGGCACACGCTGCACGGCGCGGCCAGCAATCTGCCCAAAGCCTTCTTCGATGAGAACTTTGCCTTTTTCGGCAAGACCCTGGCCGGACAAAAGGAGCCGACGCCGCGTTGGAAGCGTTGCACCAGCATGACCGACCGCGCGCTGGGCGAGGCAGTGGGCCAGGACTGGGTGAAGAAGAACTTTCCGCCCGCGGCCAAGGCCAGCATGGACCAGTTGGTGGCCGCACTGGAGAAAAGCCTGGGAGACGACATAAAGACCTTGCCCTGGATGAGCGATGCCACCAAGAAGGCGGCGGAAGAAAAGCTGGGCATGATTCGCAATAAGATCGGTTACCCGGAGAAGTGGCGCGATTACCGGGCGCTGAAAGTGAAGCACGATGACCTGCTCGGCAACCTGCGCCGCAGCACTGTCTTCGAGCGCAATTGGAACCTCGATCACCTGGGCAAGCCGGTGGACGAAAAAGAGTGGGGCATGACGCCTCCCACAGTCAACGCCTACTACGACCCATCCTTCAACGACATCAACTTCCCGGCCGGCATCCTGCAGCCGCCGTTCTTTGACTTCACCATCGATCCGGCGGTGAACTTCGGCGGCATCGGGGTGGTGATCGGCCACGAGATGACCCACGGCTTCGACGACGAGGGCTCGCAGTACGACGGGCATGGCAACCTGCGCGAGTGGCAGACGGCAGAGGACCGCAAGGCTTTCACCGAGCGAACCGACTGCGTGGCCAGCGAGTACGGCGGCTTTGAGGCTGCTGCGGCGCATGACGACATTCCCGCGCAGAAGCTGAACGGCAAGCTCACCCTGGGCGAGAATACGGCCGACAACGGCGGCCTGCGCATCGCTTACATGGCGCTGCTGGACACTCTCGCCAGCCAGGGCAAGAGCATCGACGACAAGATCGACGGCTACACCGAGGCGCAGCGCTACTTCCTGGGATTTGCTCAGGTGTGGTGCCAGAACCAAACCGAGCAGTCGGCCCGCCAAGCGGCACTGACGGATCCCCACTCACCAGGTCGCTGGCGCGTCAACGGAACGGTGCAGAACTTCGACCAATTCGGCAAGGCCTTTGGCTGCACCAAGGGGCAGCCCATGTTCCCGGCGGCATCCTGCCGGGTTTGGTAGACCAGACTCGGGCTTTTTATCCATGGTCCGGAACCGTGGCGCGTAAAAGCTGTGGCTCCGGTCCAGGGGCCGAGGGTTTCAGGTCAGTGCAGGCCTGCCGGAGAGGCCTCTTAACCGGTGAAGCAGGTTGACGTTTCCCGCCTTCCGGGAGTCCAAATCGCAGCCTTGAGCATGAAACTGGGACGGCCAGACCGGAATGCGAGGGTTTTCCGCCGCTCCCGAGGCTTGATGGCCAGAGAAAATGCACTGTTTTGACCAGTCTCTGGCCAAAACTAGGCACAACCCGCCCTGGGCTTTTACAATGCAACAGGGACCTGTCCCAACCCAGCTCTGCTGTGGAACTAGCAAACTTGGCGGCGTACGCCTGACCAGGATGAAGGAATCGCATGAAGTTCACGAAATTCGGCAAGGCCCTTCTGATGAGCGCCATTTCTGCCGGCGTTATTCTCGGCGTTACGTCTTGCATACAGGATTATTCGGTTGGCTATTTGTATGTGACTGGGACGGTAACGGCCCAGCCCTCCGGCAACGGCATCATCACCGGCTTCAAGATCGATCACAACACAGGCAGGCTCGACGCCATCCACGGTCTGCCTATCTCTTCCGGCGGTGCCAACCCGGTTCGAGCCGTCCTGCTCACCGGCAGCCGCTTTCTTTATGTTCTGAATCGGGGCACGACTTCCTCCGGCGGCTCCGACTGCACCACGGCGGATCCCTGCCAGAACTCCAACATCACGGAGTTCGCCATCGGCGCCAACGGCATCCTCACGCCGCAGGAGACCTTCTACACGCAAGGCTTGAACCCGTTCCGCATGATCACCGACGCCTCGGGATCCTTCCTCTTCGTGTTGGACCACGATTCCCTCTACAACGGCGCTCCATCCAGTTCGACGAACCCGAACCCGAACTGCGCTGCCGACTTGGCCAGCACCACAACCTGCGGCGACATTACCGCCTTTTCAGTCAACGGGACCACCGGCCGCCTGAGTCTAGTCCAGAATGCCCAGGGTTCTGCTTCTCTGAGCACCACGCTGACCTACTTCCCGATTCCATCCAATCCCGTCGACTTTGTGTTGGCCGGCGGAAACATCCTCACTCTGTACTCCGCTACCGCACAAACCAGCTACCCGTACACCGGCGGCTCTCAGGTCTTTCCGTATGCCTTCAATTCCGCAAATGGGCAGTTGACGACGACGAACAGCTCGGACTCGATTGGCAGCGTCACCCAGGGAACCGCCATCGTAACAGTTGGCAGTTACATCTTCGTGCTGGATAACGAAGCGCCCAACCCCAATCCCACTAACGCGTTTAGTCAGATGCTGGCCTTCACGGTGGGCAGCAATGGCGCGCTGTTGGCGGCTAACCCGAGTGTCATTCCCGATGATCCGAACCAATACAACCCCATTTACGTGGTGCAGGAGAACAAGGGGAAGTGGTTCTACGTGGCTAACCAGGGGAGCAACGTTATCGGCACAGGAACGGCTCAAAGTGGGATTGCCGGATACGTGATCAACTCTCCGTTTCAGCCCACCGAAATAGCAGGCACGCCCATCGGTTTTGGCTCTGGGTCAGGCCCGCAGTGCCTGGTCGAGGATCCCTCGAATCAGTTCTTCTATACGGCCAACTTCAACGATTCCAGCGTAACCGGTCAAACTATCGACCAAAACGCGGGCACACTCGTGCCGTTATCCCAGTCAACTAAGGCGCCCTCCGAGTATACGTTGACCGGTCCGCCCACCTGGTGCCTGGTAGATGGTCGCACCAGCTAAACCGCCGTTTGATGCAGATGCGCCTGGGGCGGTGGAGGGCCCCCGCTCCAGGCAACGCCAGACTATGATTGGCCCGCAGTACTCAAGAACGCAGCCGAATTTGAGAGCGCGATGTATTTCGGGGGCGCCCTGGGATTCGATTCCAAACGGATTTTTTAGGGGCCGGAGCCTTTGGCCTACTGACGAAAGATGCGCATGAAGTTCAACAAATCGAGCCAGCTTCTGCTGGTTACCGCAGCCAGCCTACTGGCGGCAGTTCTGATTACCGCTTGCGGCACGGCTACCACGGATTTCGTATTCGTGACCAGCGCCAAGGCCGCGGGGCCCAATAACTACGGCGAGATCGATGTCTTCGAAATCAACCGGACCTCCGGCTATATGCGCCAGATTCCCGCCTCGCCCTTCCCCTCAGGAGGACGCGACCCGGTCGCCGAAGCCGTCTCCTCCGACTACACGAGTCTGTACGTGGTCAATCAGTACGACAACACCATCGTGCAGTTTTTTATTGGCAACGACGGCAAGCTCTATCCACAGAACACCGTCAATACACCCGGGACATACCCGCTGGCCGTTGCGGTGAGCGGGACGAACTTGTTTGTCGTGGACACCTATCAGCCACTGCCCTCCTGCTCCATCGCGGATCCATGTTCGGGCTCGCTGGGTGTCTTTCCTCTCCTGCCCGCATCCGGAAGCGGCTCCAACGCAACGTTTAGCGGTGCGCCGGGAACGCCGCTCACCAATACGAGCATTGGCGCGGACTATTGGCCGTTGAACTTGCCTTCCAGTCCTGCCGACGTGATGGTGCCGACCGCGGTCAACGTCCTGACATCGGGCGCTTACCTCTACGTCACCGCCAATGACTCGACCGTGACGCCCAATGTTGGTTATGTCTTTGGTTTCTCTGTCGGCTCCAGTGGCGCGCTCACACCCCTCAATGGCGGCGTGCCTTTTGCCGCGGGAGTCCATCCCTCGGCCATCGCCAGCGCTATGGAAACCACCGGTACCTATGTTTATGTAACGGATTCCGTCAGCGGCAATGTACTCGGCTACCAGGTTGCGTCCGGACTCCTGACTCCGCTAGCCGGCAGCCCCTACCCGGCTGGTGATCAACCCTCCGCCATCGTCGTCGATCCCTCCTACCCGTATGCCTATGTGGCCAACTCGACGGATGGCAGCGTGACCGCCTATTCGATCAGCAGTGGCGTGCTGACCCGCATTGGCACCTACGCCGCGGGGATTGATCCAGTGGCCATGGGCATCGACCCATCAACCAACCATTTTCTTTTTACCGCCAACTTTACTCCCGGCGGGGTCAACGGCACAGTCTCCAACTTTGAGTTGAGTGCCACTGCCGGCACACTCGTCGACGGGCAAAACTCTCCTTACGCATCCAACGCCAATCCAACGGCTGTGGTCGCGGTTCCACACGGCAGCACGCAAAAGTGATGCGTGGTAATAGCCCTCTGCCGAGCAATCTAGCAACACCCCGTACCGGGCTTTTACAATGCATACGGGGCAACTTAACCAGTTTTCAATGGGCTTGCAACCGACTAGCCCACGACGAAGGAAACGCATGAAGTTCAGCAAATTGAGCCAGCTTATTCTGGTCTCTTCCATAAGCCTTCTAGTGGCCACCTTTTTCTCTGCCTGCGCACTTGTAACCGTCGATTATGTTTTCGTGGCCTGTTCCTCCGGTTCGGGGACGTCGAGCGATGGAGAGATCGAGACCTTTGCGGTGGACTCCCAGTCCGGTGCATTGCGCACGGGAGCAGCTACCGTCTCCTCGGGTGGAGTAAACCCGGTTTCAATGGCCGTTACTTCTGACTATGCGAATCTTTACGTTGCCCACCAAGGGACCCCTCCGACCGGCGGCTCGATTGTCCACTTCACCATCGCATCGGATGGTACTCTGACGGCCAAAGACACGCTCACCATGAGCAGCACACCTATAGCCCTGGCCGTGAACTCGGCCGGGACCTATCTGTACGTGGTGTCTTGCACCGCTGCCGCCAATACCGCGTATCCCACGCTGAGATGCACCGGTAGTAGCGCGACGCTGACGGAGTATTCGCTTACTTCTGGCGTCATCGGCTCCACTGCGGTTTCTACGCAAACACTTAGTCTGTACGGCACCTACGCCGCTTATAGTGGCGATGTCCTGGTTCCTACCGGGCTCAACGTGCTGGCCAACAATGCGGCCGTCTACGTCACGGCTTATGACCTGTCGTCTTACTATCCAGGAGGCACCCCCACCTGCACCTCCAACTGCGCCAACCCCGGATGGGTCTTTGGCTACACGGTCGGCTCGAACGGAATTTTATCCCAGCTCGCCAACCCGCTTGAAGCCGGCGTCAAGCCCACCGCCATCGCATCCGATCCCACCAATCGCTTCGTCTATGTCACCGACTACGCCTCCAACAATCTGATCGGCTATGCGATCATGAGCACCAGCACGCTGAACTTTCTGCCCAATGATCCCTTCATCACAGGTGGCGAACCCTCAGCGGTGACCATCGATCCACGCGGCAAGTTCATCTATGTCTCTAACTCGCTGGATAACACGGTTTCGGCCTATGAAATCACCCTGGCTACCGGGATTCCCACTGCCTCGTTTAGCGCCACCTCCGGTGCAGGCTACAATTCAACTGACACGCAGCCGGTCGCCGTCACAGTCGAGCCGGCACTCGGAAGGTTTGCCTATACCGCCAACTACCTGAACGGCGACGTCTCTGGATTCCGCCTGGACCCGACCTCAGGCTTTGTGAGCCAAACCCAGGCTACGCCATACCCCACCGGGTTCCGTCCCACAGCATTGGTTAGTGTTCCCAACGGCAACCATGCGACGCAGTCGGTTAACCCGTAAAGGCCATAGTTCTGGCATACCAAAAAGCCCAGCCACCCGGTTGGGCTTTTTGCTGCGCCACCATCAATGCGTGCTACCGGTACCGGCTCAATCAATTATTATATTGGCGCAAAGTGTGGCAAAAATGCCACAGGACGGGGATGGCTCCTGGCGTCTAATCTATCCATAGTGCACGGTTTTCTTTGCCGTGGAAGAAGGGTTTTTGGCCAATCACGCGCACCTGAGTTCCGCGCATCTGGAACAGACGATTTCCGCGCCTCTGGAGTTTTCCGGTGTGGGATTGCACTCCGGAGCGCCGGTGCACCTGCGCATGCTGCCAGCGCCAGCCGGCTCAGGCATCGTCTTCCGCCGCACTGATCTGGACAACTTTGAAATTCCCGCCACTGGCCGTTACGTGGCCAAGGTAAGCTACGCCACCAGCTTGATGCGGCAAGGCGTGCTGATTCAAACCACCGAGCATCTGCTCTCGGCGCTGATCGGCATGGGCGTAGACAACGTGATTGCGGAGTTGGACAACCTGGAGCTTCCCATTCTGGACGGCAGCGCCCTGCCCTACGTCGAGGCTTTCCAGAGTGTAGGCATCCGCCACCAGCGCCGCCGCCGGGAGACCGTCCGGGTGCTGCGTCCGGTTGAGGTGCGCGAGGGAAACAAGTTCATCGGGGTCTATCCCGGTTCTGGCTACAGTATTCTGTACACCATTGACTTTCCCGCGCCCGTCGGTCACCAGTCTGCCAGCATTGATCTGGCCGCCGAAACCTACGGCGCAGCCATTGCTCCGGCGCGCACTTTCGGCTATAAGGCAGATGAGCAGAAGATGCGCGACATGGGCCTGATTCGCGGCGCTGGCCCGGAGAGCATCATCATTCTGGGCGATACCGGGCCGGAGAATGGCCCGCTGCGCTTTGACGACGAGTATGTACGCCACAAGATTCTGGACCTGATCGGCGATCTGGCGCTGGCCGGCCGCCGCATCGAGGGCCATGTGGTGGCGGAGCGCGCCGGACACGCCATGCACACGGCGCTGGTTTCGCGGTTGATCAAGGACCGCTCAGCCTGGGAGCTGGCTCATGTGCCGGTGGCTGCCGAGCCGGCTGAAGAAAATGCGGAAGCCGGCAGTCCCGCACTGGTAGATGCGTAACTAACTACTCCCTGCTTTATCACGCAAACACGATGCACATCGGCGTAGCCGCCGCAAAGCTCTTGCCTTCTTCGGCCAGCGCACCGGTCTCGGAATTGCGCGCGAAGACGCTGATCAGGTTCGAGTCCTGGTTGGCCACCAGTATCCAGTGCTCCGTGGGGTCCAGTATAAAGTTGCGCGGAGTCTTGCCGCCGCAAGAGGTGCGGCCAATCGGCGTCAGCTTGCCGCTCGCATACTCGGCCCGGAAACTATAGAGAAAATTGTTGTCACGATTGACGAAATACACAAACTTTCCATCGCGAGTGATCACCGTGTCGCAGGCGCGCGTCGGCCCGTGATAGCCCTCCGGCAGTAGCTCAACGCGCGAAATCAAACTCAGGCTGCCGTCGGCCTTGCTCCATTCCAACACGTCCACCGTCGAATCCAGTTCGTTGATCGAGTAGGCGGTGTGCCCGTTGGGATGGAAATGCAGCGTCCGCGGTCCGGCGCCTGCCTTGGCTCGGTAGCCTCCCGCGGATGTCAGCATCGCCGTCTCGGTGTTCAGTGCGTAGATGTGGATGCAATCCAGGCCCAGGTCGTTCACGTAAGCGAAGCGGTTGTCTGGCGAATATCGACGCAAAGTGTGGGTGGGCGCTCTGCTGCCGGTCGGCGTTGGGGCCGTGGCCGGTGTAGTGCTCGCTCCACACGGCGGGGCTGAGCTTGCCCTCCGTTACCAGAAAACTCGCTGCCGAGCTGCCGGAATAGTCGACCGCAAGCAGCACGCGGCCCGTGTGGTCCAGGGTCACGTGGAGGGTGCCCACGCCGGCTGAATTTTGTGCCGAGAGTTGCTCGAGTTCGCCGCCGGTCATGCGGAAGCTGGCCACCGCTCCGGTCGGTTTGCCGTTGAAGCTCGACACCGCTGACGCGGCGTAAAGATATTGATGGCCGGCGGAGAAGGTAATCCATTCCACGTCGGCGATCTTGGCGGCCACGCCAGCAGGCGTCAGTTCGGCGTTGGTGGAGTCCCAGTTGTAGGCCAGAATGCCGTCGGGAGTTTTGCTGCTGACGAAAACCCGCTGGCGGTGCCGGTTTGCAGATGGCCGGTTTACAAATGCAGGAGAGGCGAGTGCGGGCGCGGCCGATGTGGCCAGCGTGGCGGAGGAGGCGGTCTTCAGAAAATCGCGGCGAGTGAACTTTTCCATAGTGAATACGATTGTCGCAAATGGGGCAGGGAATGCGCCAGTCACAAAGCTGCGCGAAGGCTTTGCCCGGCCTTATCAGCCCACTCATCCCCGAAGTCGTTGCCGCATGGAACGAGCTGGCCCGTGAAAAGCAGGCGCGCGGCTCGAATCATGGGACAGAACGCCACCCCGGTCTCTACTCGATAATCCTGAAGTTCCCGCTGCAGTGCATCATGCTCATCAGGTAGAGCATCCCGTCGAAGTAGCGCTGCTCGCCGGAAGGAACTGGCGTATTCCAGAGCGTTTCAACAAACGCCTTTGCCTCCGGTCCCGGCGTCGCCGCAAGGCTCCCCACCGCCGCCGCCGCTACCATCCCCACCGAGTGCTGTGTTGATAGCGGTTTTCCATCCAGCGTGTAGTGATCGACATACTTGTCGATTCCTTCGCCATAAAGGAACTTCTGCAGCCGGTCGCTCAGCTCTGTCTCCCGCGCGTCCTTCCGCCACCACGAGTAATCCACACTCCAATTGCTCATGCTTCGCCATGAGTCGGAACCGAACTGCACCGGCTTTCTGTCCCTGCCCATGATCGTAGTCCCGTCAAAGTTGCTCCGGTCCGGTGTTAGTCCTGTCTCCGGTCCTGTGACTTGGTTAAAAAACTCCCGGCTCACATCAGCTGCCTTGGCCCAGAATGCGCGGTCCTCCATAGGACCCCATCGTGCCCACAACTCATAGAATGCCGGCAGATGATAGCTGGCATCTGTCGATACATCCTCCACACTCGGCACAAACCGGATCATGAAATGATCCTCGTCCACCATCGGCCCGACCGTCTCGGTGCGCGGCCCGCGTCCGAACCAGAACATGGGCGGTGCCGGCTTGCCCTTGCCGGTGGCCGCGGCCGCCTCCCGCTCGCGCTCCCGATTCTTGTTGTTGGGGCTCGGCCAGGGATGATCTGGCATGGTAAACGGCGCATCCTCGGGGTGAATCCGGAAGGGGCTTGTTCCCGTCAGCACCGGGTGGCGCCGCATTCCGCGCAGAATCTTGTCCGCCTCGGCCTGGTAGTCGTAGACGCCTTTCCCATTGCCCCAGCGATGCGCCGCAAAGTACAGCGCCATAACGTAGTACTCTTCCCCATCCGGTGCGGCCCCCGTCGAGCGCGGAGTGCCATCCGTGCTGAATGACCAGGCAAAGTAACCCACAGATGGATTCTTCGGGTCGGTGACCAGCATGTAAGTCTTCGACCAGTTCCACAGCGCGTCAAACTCGCGCTTCTTGTCCAGCTCGACGGCAATCATCATGCCGTAACTCATGCCCTCCGTGCGCACATCGTTATTTGCCCAGTCCGTGATATAAGCCAGCGGCCCGTTCTTATTTGCTCCGGTCTCAAAGTAGACTCGCTCCTCCTGTCCGTCGCCATGAAAAAGCTGTTGAAACGCCTTCTCGATCTTTGCCCGGCTTTCAGCCGCCGTGTGCCCCTGCTCGGCAAAGAGATCGCGATACTGGTGCGTCTTGTAAGCCCCATTCCCATCCCCCGGGTTTCGTTTGATCTCGCCCAGCGGAGCATTCACATGAGGCGGCGGAATAGTGAATGCCGGCGCTGCCGCTGGAGCAGTAGCCGGAACCGGAATTGGAGCAGGCGTCGGAGCCTGCGCAAGCGCTTTACAGGTTAATAACAGCAAAAAGCTGGCGGCAAGAACAGTAGAAGCAGAACGAATCAGCACGGAAACGGCCTTTCTCTCAGAAAATGTGACCGGCGCGAAGCTCTCCGCTCAATCTCTGGGCGTATCCATTCCATACTATTCGCCATGACCTCGTCGAGCCCGGCCGCTTCATTCAACCTGCCGTGGCTGCGGGAAAAGAGATGTTGGGGATCGCCCACCCAGGGGCCACAGCCGCCCTGTGCGTCATGTCACAGGACGTTCACACTCCGCGTGTGATAGCATCCGATTTCGTAGCAGGTGACGCCCACGGATTCATCCAACCTCCATTCGAGCGGCGCCGGCCCGGGACCCTCCAGGTTTATGCCTATATGGTCCAAACCTTTCCGGTTCAATCCTTTATGGACGAGGTAGACGGAAGACCGGGAGCTGTGGCCCTCCAATTCGGCCACCTGGACGCCCCGATGGACGTCCCCATGGTTTCCCTGTCCCTCTTCCGTTCGATCCCGCAAATTCTGAAACAATTCCACAACAATCGAGGAGAAACCTAATGAAAACCTATCAGGGAAGTGAGATCCGCAATGTCGCTGTAGTGGGGCATGCGCACAGTGGCAAAACCACTCTGATCGCCGCTCTGCTGCATGCCGCCAAGATGACCCCCACACAGGGCCGCGTGGATGACGGCTCGGCCGTAACCGCTTATGACGAAGAGGAAGTAGCCCGCGGCGCAACCATGCAGAACGCGGTGGCCTTTGCCGAGTGGCAGGGCGTAAAAATCAATCTTATCGATACTCCCGGATTTCATATGTTCACGCACGAGGCGCGCGCGGCCCTGTTGCCCGCGGAATCGGCCATCGTGCTGGTGAACGCGCAGAACGGCGTCGAGCCGGTCACCGAGCGCGTCTGGCGCTATGCTGACGAAGCTGGCGTTCCCCGAATCGTTCTCATCAACCAGATGGACCACCCCAAGGCCGGCGGCGGCGAGGGCCTCAGCGCCCTACTTGATGACATAGCCGATCGTTGGGGCCGCACGTGCGTGCCCGTCCAGTTGCCCATCTCCGGTGCGGAGGGATTTCACGGCGTGGTCGATCTTGTGACCATGGAGGCCTGGCAGTACACCTCCGGCGGCGACGGCCGAGGAAAGGCTTCCGCCGAGATTCCCGCCAGCCTGGCTGCCGACGCCAAGACCCGCCACGAGGCGCTGGTCGAGCTGGTGGCCGAGGGCAAAGACGAGCTGATGGAGGAGTACTTCGAGACCGGCACACTTACCAAAGAGCATCTCATCGCCGCGCTGCATGACGCCGTCCGCGAAGACCGCATCTTCCCGGTGCTTTTTTCAAGCGGCCTGGCCAATATGGCCC
>CAWJDN010000327.1:0-8566 GCA_963840985.1 uncultured Acidobacteriaceae bacterium | reverse complement strand
CCAAGGTTGGCAAAGAGGTCGACAAGCGACTAATTATGGACGCCTGCAAAGCGTAACGATGGTAAACAAAACCGCAGGCCGACAGATGTATTCTCCTTGTGTCCACACAATACTCGTACAGCGCAAGTCTAGCATGGCATAAGAGTTGAAGGGAATATGCATCGCTTCTCTCAGTATGGGTGTGCAATAGTTGATTCAACCGGCTGTCCTTGGCCGCTGATTGAATTTAGCAAGGAGAGCTAAACGGTCACCCACACTTGCCGACGAATCGCGGCTCGCAAAGTCCAGATCGAGTTCACGCCGTCTTCCAAATCCACACCGCTCTCCAAGCTCGATTATCGAGTATTGGGTAGAGACTGAAAGCCCCCTGGCAAGGGACTACCCCTGCCGCGTCTGCAAAGAAAGAACCGCACACCGAAGGCCAGATCCGAAGCTTCAAAATCACGAAGCCTGACACGGAAGCCAGGAAGATTAAGTTGGAGTTTGCCAGACGCGAGTCACTGACCTATAACATAACCAGAGTAAACGCACCTTTACTGAGAACCTCAAAGGTGGCTTTTCCGTGAGAATAAAGCCATTTGAAAATATTATCTTTGGGTACATCTACTCTAATTTTCTATAGGCCGAAACCAGAAAGCATCGCGACACCCAAATTGCCTGGTGAAGAGCAAAAAAGCCGCCAGCCTTTTGTGGAGCAGCCCCGCAAGGACCAGTAACCCTGTGCCTAGCAGTAGCAGGCTCGAAGGCTCCGGTACATCCGACATATCTGCCGTAACCGACACATCGTCCAGATTATAGTAGCTAGGCGCGTTATAGCCTTCAAAGAGCACAGTATCGCTACCAGTTCCAGTCAGATCGAAGGAGAAATATGTGTAACCGCTCTGGTCAATCGGATTTCCTCCGTTGATGTCCGTGAGCGATACGCCATCCCACAAAACTTGAAAATCCGCATTGCTCGCATTGGTCGCAGATTCGCCGGGGGAATTAGACAGCCAGAAACCGAGGGTATAGGTGGACCCTGCCTGGGTGGTCAGCGTCTGCGAGATCGAATCGTATTCTTCCGTCGACTGGCCGAACTCAGCGGCGTAAGTGCCACTGTGGGGAATCCCGTAGATATCAATGTCACTGTTTGTGGCTGCATAACCGACCGTCCAGCCGGTAAAGTCGCCTGTCTCAAATCCACTATTTGTGATCAGATTTATATGGCCTGCTCGCAGCGCCGAGGGCGCCACCAACAACACAGCGAAGCAAAACGCCAGAATCAAACCCTTTCGCATACGATCACCTCTCGTTATCCTTCGTTGACACTGGACCTGAAGCCGCTAACTTTTCCCGCTAGCTGATTAGATGCATCTGGCCGCACCTTTGAACCTGACAATGAATTGGCGTTACGCGGAAATCGTTAAAGTAGGCGGAAGATCGACACAGCAAATATAGTAAAGCATAATGGACTCCATTTGTCCACCTAGAAAACAAAAGGAGTATCGATTCATATCTTTCAATATGTGCAAGAAAATGCGATTTTATGGGTAATAATTTACCACTTTTTATGGGCGGAAACTACGATGAAGAACACCCGTAATTGCGGCTATATTGGTATTATATTGTTGATAATATAGAAGTTAATACTGTATGGCGGAGAGAAGGTGATTCGAACCCCGGATGTAGCGTTTGACCCTATAACGGCTGAGCCGTCCGCGCTCATAGAACTGAGCTGATTGCCCACGAATTGCAGCGATATGCTTTGGGAGTGTGCACTGTCGGGTATTTCGACTGTAGCCTCATCCTTCCATAAGTTACTGACTATAAATATCTTATACTCTCCTCGTGATGCAGCTTGGTGAAGATTTCACCTTATGCGTAAATTGACTCCGAAACTTTCATCTTATGCTGTCCATTGATTTCATTTTATGGGGGTCACAGTTGCGCATATGCTTGAAAAGCATAGGAATCCGATATCAACTTATGCGTCAACCCACAGTGGGTGCCCCACCCTCGCCGCGTTATTGTTTTTGCGGCTATCGGGGTCCCCGGCGAGTGATTTTTGCTCGCTGGGGTGATCTAGGGTGGGATACCACCCCGCAACTCTCTGCTCCCATTCAACGTGTCATCCTGAGCGACTAGAAAACGCGGAAAATCCCCCCGGAACCCACTCTCGTTACTTGTACCGGGCTGGAGTGCCCTAAACAGGGCATTTCTACACTTTGGTGTGATTGATGAGCACGAAGCAGGTGGCTATAATGTGGGCGGGCCATGAAATCAAGATGGAAATTGTGGGATCGGTACATGCACAATTTGCTGCCGATCCTTTCCCGAAAGTTGAGGAAAGATCGATGCGCAACGCTCTCGTCGCAGTTTTGTGCGGTACTCTCTGTGCCGCGCTTCCAGCTCAGAATTCTTCCATTACAGTACCCGCGGGGGATAAGTACGCCTACTCGATTCAATACGTGCCCAAAAATGACTTCTATGAAGCCTCACTTTTCAAGAAAAAAGCCGAATCCTATGACTCCATCTCGCACTATCTTCAGGAGAGGCTGTCCAGGGAGATCGAGGCCCGTGGATTCCACCTTGCCGGAGCCGCAGATTCGGCCGCGTTCAAGTTCACCATTGATCTGATGAAGGTATGGGATAACCAGGGTGCAGAAAATATGTTCAATCCCCTCTATGGTGGACCGATCGTAACGGTTCAGGCTGTCATCTCGATTGCGGATTCCGGGGGGACCCTCATCTATCGCAAGGAATTTGTTGGAAAAGCCAAAGTGCTGGTTGCGGGCGATCCGGCTCCGCGTGTGAGTTACGTTACAATGGCGGGCCGGGCCGTCGATGATCTGGTGCTCAAGTTCGACAATGATAAGGATCTCAAGAAGGTTCTCTATGTCCCCGGCGGCGTCACGACCAGGAGTCCCGCGCTCGCGGTGTCGTCCAGTCAAGAGGCAGCGCCCGCACAGGCTGCGGTGTCAACACAGGTTGCTACACCGTCGCAATCCGTTCCGCCCTCGCATGCTACTACAGCATTGGACCAGCCGCGACTGGTACAACTCCCAGCTGGCACGGCCGTTACACTCACACTCGACCAGGATTTCGATACCGACCGAGTGAACGAAGGAGATATTATCTCGTTCACCTTGGCGGAAGATCTCCGGGTCAGCACAGAGACGGTTGCAAGAGCTGGGGTCAAGGCAAAGGGAAGCTACTATAGGGAGGCACTCAGTAAGGGGAAGAGATTATTCTTCGGGGGAGTTGGCGGGGGCGTCACTTCTTTTATGCCGGCTGGTGATCCGCACATTCGGATGGGGTACCTCGAGATTGGAGATCTCCGTGTAAACCTTCGCTCTGAACAACCCGAATCGAAGAAACAATCCTTCGCCCCCGGCGCCGAGATTCTTGGGCCCGTGCATAAGAAGAGTGGGAAGCGCGGGTGGATTTTCATAGTGGACAAGGGGACTCGGTTCCGGGCTTATACCGCGGAAAGTGTAAATCTGCCGTCAAGTGCCCTTGTTGTCCAGAGTGACCAATAGACGGTATTTGCTCCTGTCGGGTGCCCAGAGCCTGTACTGAGCGAAGTCGAAGTATCCCTCGCATTTGGGGACCAGAGAGAAGACCTACCAAATCTCCATCTCGAAATCCCGGTACTTGCGAATCAGCTCAAAGTCGGCGCGATTCGATGTAATCACTTTGGCCCCGTTGTTTCGCGCGGTCAGCGCAATCAGTACATCAAAGTGAAGTTCGCGCAGCTTGCGCGGCGCGAAGCCCCGATCCGCATGGATTCTGGCCAGAATCTTGCCCGATTCCAGCCAGTCCTTCTCCGTCGGCGTTAGGATGGGACGGCTTCGTTCGAGTGCCTGAAGGATTTCGTGGTCTACCGCCGATGTCACGCCGCGCCATAGCTCGGCAAGGACCACCGAAGAAAGGCGCACCAATCCCCTGAGGCCGGAAATGCGCTGCCTATGACATCCGGTGCGCAGATCGTCGACGAGAATCGAGGAGTCAAAGACGAAGATTTCACTCATCGAATCCGGCAAAAGTGGCCTTGCCCTCGTACTTCTTCATCAACTTCTTAAAGTCCTTCAGCCGAACGATCTCCCTGAGAGCCAGGTGCACGGCCTCGGTGCGGGACTTTGCGCCCAAGGCGCGCACGGCTTCATCAGCCAGTTTGGTGTCCAGCCGGATCGATGTAAGTGTCGTTGCCATGCCTTCTCCTTCTGTATATACAAATCATGACATCAATATATACAAGTGTCAAGCTGTCCTGCACGGCCAGATCTTCTGGGTTTCGATTTTGTGACCTGGGATACCACGAACCCTATGCGAGCGAATAGCGAGCGGCTGGCCGCACCGCAGGTGCCCTGCAGATAATTTCCCCTCTTCGTCGCACAATGTTCCCAGAAGTCTTCCTTCAAACACCGTCCCGGCACCTCCTTTTCGCGCCGCCTGTCAGCCGAAAGCTGCCAACAGAGGCCGAAACGTCGCGTAACTCCTTATCCAGGAATATTTTGCAGGGAACTTCTTTGTTATGAGGATTTTACAGCGCAACCCTCCCTGTAACCTCAAGAAAACAAGGATTTTGCGTCCAAAGTACGGGTGGGGGTACCCCCATGGTCCAGCTTTGTCGGCCTATCAAGACCAACGGACAACGATGCCAATCTCCGGCTCTGCGTGGGGCGGCCGTGTGCCGTGTGCCGCAGAGCCTGTCCTGAGCTTATCGAATCGGAATTTGTATAATCCACACATGAAAGGAATATCCCGGAGCATAATTACCCTCGGCTCGCTGTTGCTCATCTCGGCCAGCTCAATAGGAGGACAGGAAGTGAAATCTCCCCAACCCGAAAAGTCGAAGCCGCCTGTCAAAATGGAGCAGCGCGGTCGCATCATCGGAATCGGCGGTATCTTCTTCAAATCCGCTGATCGTGATCAGATGCGCGAATGGTATTCGAATCATCTTGGACTCGCTGACAAAGGCTACGGCGCGATGCTTCCGTGGCGTGAACACGACGACCCGCAAAAGGAACACGTTACCGTTTGGACTGTGTTTCCCGCCTCCTCTGACTATTTCCCAGCCACGCAACCGTTCATGATCAACTACATCGTGGACGATCTGGATGCTTTGCTCGACCGTTTGAAACAAGAGGGTGTAAAGATTGACCCCAAACGAATGGATGAATCCTACGGTCGCTTTGCCTGGATCTATGACCTGGATGGGAACAAGATTGAGCTCTGGCAGCCGCTGCCCGCAAAACCTTAAGTGCGGGTCTCCGAGTCTGCACAGAACTTGTCGAAGTGATCCGCTTTTGGGGCATGGGATAGCGCTCCTATCCCTTCAGCACCTCATCAATCGTTTGGATGTCCACTAATCCCTGGCATCCGTAAAGCACCGGCAGCACCTTGTCCGCGGGATGCGTCCGCCGCAGCTGGGCAACTTTTTCCGTCCCGCAGCGGTACGCAGGCAGATACATTCTGCCTAGCAGCGGATGCCTTCCCCATGCGCCGGATAGCTTATCGGCGCGCTCTTCGGTGACCAGGAAATCGCGCCGTAGCGTTGCAGCCACCTCCGCCTGCTTCCGTCCCTCGCCCCAGGTCAGATACGACGACTGGTTCTTGGCGTCGTCCTGCAACAGCGCCAGCAGCACTCCGATCTGCGTATCTTCGTCGGGCAACTGCTCGATCTCCGTGACCCCATGCGCAATCAAAATCGCGTTGTTGGCGATGCCCTCAAACAGCGTTGCCGCGCGCGTGTTCATGGTCAGGATGGTCGCCTCGAAGCCCGCCTTTCCGCGCACGTACAAGTCCTGCAGATAGGCGAATGTGGTCACGTGGCCCGGCACCACCTCGTGGCTGATGAGCTGCTCAAACTCCGGATAAGAAATTTGCAGCGACGCATTGATTTCGTAGTTGGCCTCGTATTGCGGCGAGTCGTCCTTGTTGCGCGCCCGCCCAATATAATTCATTGACCCGGAGAACCACGCGTCTTTGATCGGTTGGAAGTCGATGTTGGCTCGCGGCACCCGCTCGAGTTCCGCGGGAAGATGCGGCAGCAGATTCTTTGCGCTGAGGTTGTCATAATGTGCGATCACAGCCGTGCTCAGAGCGCGCACCGAAGCCATGGGCGTCACCCGCTCGCGCCGCCACGCATCCACGGCCTCCAGCAATTCGCCCTTGTTGCCGGCTCGTCCCACCAGCTCGGCTACCCGCTCGCGCTTTTTCTCCGGCTGCGAGGCTTCCGGCTGCCCCGCCGTCGCCGCATACACGCAGCGCGCGTAAGGCACCGCATCGCCCTTGCCCGCCACCTCCATCGCCAGCTCCCACATCACATCCAGGCAATCCGCCATTCCAACGAGGTAAGCTTTGCGGAGTTCCTCCATCTTGGCAGCTTCCTGGCGCACTCCGGCAATGGCCTGCGGCAGGTCAACCGCGCGCAGGTACTCCTCCACAGCTTCGCGATTCTTGACCGAGACGCCGCCAGCCGCGCGCAGTTTCGCCGCCGCCGGATGCGTGTACGCCTCGGGCAGCGGAAAATCGGAGAACCACGAATCGGCGATGAAGCGCCCCGTGCCCGAAGGACACATCACGTCGCCGCCCCACAGCGTGTCAATTCCTAAAACTGCATCAGCAATATACTTTTCTGCTTGATCCATCGCTTACACCTTTTCCTTCTTCACGGAATAAATCCACACATACAAACAAAGTCCAACAAACAGCAGCGCCGAAACAGATTGCGAGACAGGATTGTTCAAATAAAACGGCGTTGTGATCAAATCCTCGCGATACCAGGGGAAGAGATGCAGCGCAGCGCCCAACACGCCTCCCAGCGCGCCGCCCGCCATCAGCCCCGAAGCCAGAATAACTCCGCGCTCGCGTATCCTGCCGCCCTCTTCGCCGCCCGTCTTTTCCGACTTCTTGTTGATGATGTGCGACAGAACTCCCCCGGCGAGCACCGGCGCGGTCAGATCCAGCGGCAGGTAGATTCCCAGCGCAAAGACCATGGACGATTTGCCCAGCATCTCCAGAATCAGTGTAATAATCGCGCCGACGCCAAACAGCATGTAAGCCACTGGCTGGCGGCTCATGAATCCCACCACCAGGGCCTTCATGATGGCAGCTTGCGGCGCAGGCAGAGCTCCGGGCCCAGCCTCTCCGAACTGATAGACGCGGGACAGCAGGACGATGGTCAGTCCGGCGGTGATTGCCGCGGCGATGACACCGATGAACTTCACCTTCTGCTGGGCCGCCGGCGTCGAACCGAGCCAATAGCCGGCCTTCAGGTCGGTAATGAATTGCCCCGACACGCACAACGCCGTGCACACCATGCCTGCGATCGCCATTACAAAAAAGATTCCTGTGTCTCCCGATAGGCCAAAGTTCAGCAGCACAACCGCGGAGATGATGATGGTCAGCATGGTCATGCCCGAGGCCGGATTGTTGGCCGTCGTGGCAATGGCGTTTGCGGCCACCGAGGTAAAGAAGAACGAAAACAGCAGCGTCAACACCAGACCCAACGCCAGCACCGTCCACGAGACTTGCAAGCGTCCAAAGAAAATCGCCACCGCGAGGGAGCTGACAACCACGCCGAGAAGAATGGAGATGATGGAAATATCGCGGTCGGTGCGCTCCGGTGCAGCTGCCTCGCCGTGGCGGAAAGTGCGCAGCGCAATGCCAAACGACCCCGCCACCACGCGCAGAGATTTGAGAATGCCGATGATGCCCGCCGTGGCGATAGCTCCCACGCCGATGAAGCGCACATAGTTGCGCACGATCTCCGCCGCCGTCATATTGGCAATGGGAATGGCGGACGGGTAGACAGCGGCATCAATGTGGCTGCCGAAGTACCAGATCAACGGCACCAGCACGAAGCTGGTCAGAACGCTTCCAGCGCAAAAGGTGAGGGCGCTGCGCAGGCCCATCACGTAGCCCAGTCCCATGATGAAGCTGATGGCGTCGAATTTGAAAACCATGCGGCCACGCTCGGCCAAGCGAACGCATCACCGGCACGAACTGAAAATCGAGATATTCCTTCCACACGTGAAATGTGGAAACAAAAAAGTCATAAACAGCGGCGATGGCGGTTGCCTGCAACAGCAATTTGGCCTGCGAGCCGCCCTTCTCGCCGGTGACCAGAACCTCGGTGATGGCCGTTGCTTCGGGGAAGGGCAACTGACCGTGCATCTCGCGCGCAAAGTAGCGGCGCAGCGGAATCAGAAAAAGTACGCCCAGGCAGCCACCAGCCAGGCAGATGAAGATGGTCTGCACCGGATGCGGATCGAGGTGGAGGATATAAAGCGCGGGAATGGTGAAGATGGCGCCCGCCACCACGCTGCCCGACGCCGCGCCGATGCCGGTGATGATCACATTTTCCAGCAAGCTGGTCCGCCGCTTGTACACGCGCGCCAGCCCGATGGCCAAAATCGATATCGGAATGGCGGCTTCCATCCCCTGCCCTACCTTCAGCCCGGAGTAAGCCGAGGCAACGGAGAAAATCACGCAAAGCAAAACGCCCCAAAAGACCGCGCGCAGCGTGAGTTCCGGCTCTTTGGCCTGCGCGGGAATGATGGGCTGGTAACTTTCGCCTGGT
>CAWJDN010000326.1:0-6320 GCA_963840985.1 uncultured Acidobacteriaceae bacterium | reverse complement strand
CGGCAAGCAAGCAGGGAAGAAGGTCTCGCTGGCTGACCTGATCGTTTTGGGTGGCTCGGCAGCCGTCGAACAAGCTGCCAAGAAAGCTGGCCACGAGGTGAAGGTGGGCTTCTCGCCAGGGCGCACGGATGCCACGCAGGAGCAGACCGATGTGCACTCGTTTGCCGTTCTGGAACCGACCGCGGACGGCTTCCGTAACTACATCCAGAAGGGGCTGGAGTCATCGGCGGCAGAGCAGCTGGTGGAACGGGCGAACCTGCTGACGTTGACTGCTCCCGAGATGACGGTTCTAATCGGCGGCCTGCGCGCGCTGAAAGCAAACTTCGGACACTCCGCACATGGCGTTTTCACTAAGCGGCCCGAAACATTGACCAATGATTTCTTCGTGAATCTTCTCGACATGAAGACCAAGTGGCAGAAGTCCGCGTCATCGGACGGAGTGTTGGAAGGGCGCGATCGAGCAAGCGGCGAGCTCAAGTGGACGGGCACCGTAGTCGATCTGGTCTTCGGTTCGAACTCTCAGCTGCGGGCACTGGCGGAAGTCTATGCGAGCGGCGACGGGCAGCAGAAGTTCGTTCATGATTTTGCAGCGGCCTGGAGCAAGGTGATGAACCTTGATCGCTTCGACCTCGCTTGATCTCAGAGGAAGGGTTCTGAAGGTTGTATAAATAGCAGCCTCGACGGGTGATCTGGTTATCCCGGACCAGGTCGAGGCTGCGCGCATTCCTATTTTCCGGTCTTGCCCAGCGGATCGTTGTCTCTGTCGGTGGCTTCGGCTAGTGTGGCCAGGCGCGCGGCCAGCTCCGGCGACCAGCTTGTTTCCGGGGCGCGCCAGATCCAGTTGCCCTCGGCCTGGGCGGGAGTATTCATGCGGGCTTCTGCGCACAGCTCGAGCAGGTCCTGCGCCGGAACGATGGCCATCTGCGCCACGCTGGCCTCGATGGCCCAGATCAGCGGCCAGACCGGCTGCTTGCCCACCGGCCTTACATACGCCTCAATGGCAGCGCGCTCCTCCTTGCCAGCCGCCTTCCACCAGCCCAGCGTGGTGTTGTTGTCATGCGTGCCGGTGTAGGCCACAGTGTCAGTGGTATAGCGGTGGGGCAGGTGGATGTGCGCTCCCTTGTCGCCGAAGCCGAATTGCACGACCTTCATTCCCGGCAGGCCAAGTTCCTTTCTTAGCGCGTCCACCTCGGGGGTAATCATGCCCAAATCCTCGGCCACCAACGGCAGCGGCCCCAGAGCCGCCTGTAATGCGCGGAAGAGGGCCAGCCCCGGCCCTTTCACCCACTCGCCTTTGACGGCCGTCTGCTCGGCTGCAGGAATCGCCCAGTAAGCCTCGAAGCCGCGGAAGTGGTCGAGGCGGATAATGTCGTAGAGCGAGCAAGCGTGGCGGATGCGGTCGATCCACCAGTCAAAGCCATGTGCGGCGAGCACATCCCAGCGATAGAGCGGGTTGCCCCAGCGCTGGCCGGTGGGGGAAAAGTAGTCGGGCGGCACACCGGCGATGCGGAGGGGTTTGAGATTCTTGTCCAACTCGAAGATCTCGGGGTGAACCCAGACATCGGCTGAATCCATGTTGACAAAAATGGCCACATCGCCCAGAATTCTGATTCCTTTCTGCGCCGCGGCTTCGCGGAGTTGATGCCACTGTAGGGAGAAGGCGAACTGGAGGGCCTGTTCCTGTGCGATAGCGCGGCTGTGCTGCTCGGCTGCCTTGGCCAGCGCCTCCGGCTGGCGGCGGCGCAGCGGCTCGGGCCACTCGGTCCAGTCGCCGGTGCCAAATTGCCGGCGCAGTACGGTGTAGAGAGTGTAGTCGGCCAGCCAAACCGCCTCGGAGCGGCAAAACTCCTCAAATTGCTGCCACTGGCTGGCCAGCTTCGTATCGTGCGGCCCGCGGTCGAGAAAATTCCCTGCTGCCTCGAAGAGCAGGGGGAGCTTGCGCTCCTCCACCCTGTCAAAATCGACCGGTCCGCCACGGCCGTTGAGGTCCGCGATGCGCGAGCCATCGATCCAGCCCCAGTCGGAGAGGAATTCCAGACTGATGAGAAGCGGATTACCGGCAAAGGCCGAGGTCGCCGCATAGGGCGAGTTGCCATAACCGGTGGGGCCGAGGGGGAGAACCTGCCAGACGTGCTGCCGGGCGGCGGCGAGGAAGGCAACAAACTCGTGAGCAGCAGGCCCCAGGTCGCCGATGCCTCCATAGGAGGGCAGGGAAGTGACGTGCAGCAGAACGCCGGAGGAGCGGTGAAATGCCATGGTTTGATTATCGGCGCTAGCTGCGCCGGACGCGATGCCCTGTATGACACAAAAAACCCGCATCGAAGTTAGGGCCTGCTCTCACTACCCAGGAGGCGGCGACGGGAGTCAATTTTTCTCAGATCTAGGAATGAGGAGCGACGGATACCGGGTGTATCCTAGCGACGATTGACGAAGAGATGAGGGGAATTGGCCCCGTCCCTTCGGGCTGCGGCGCAAATCGGGCCATACTTCATTCTCGCCCTTGACAGTGGACCCGCCACAGCCTTCGGGCTCAGCTTCGTCTGGCCCGATCTTCACTCGCAGCGCCATCCGCCTGGGTAGTGTGAACAGGCCCTAAATGCGGGTCTATTGTTTTCCCTTCTTGTTTCCAGCTTATGTAGCCGGGACGCCTTTTGCCTTGGGCATCATGAGGCGGTTGTGCTTTTTGTAGTCCTCCACGATGGTGCTCAGGAAGATGTTGAAGGCCTCGCCGCGATTCTGGTAGAGAATCTGATCCTTGGTTTGGTCGAAGTTCTTGGCGATCTCGTCGGCGGTGGGCTCCTGTTTGTCTACCAGTTTGGCCACCACGCCGGTTCTCCCCGCACTGATCGGCCCGCTCAGTTCGCCGGGCTTCAGGTCAAAGAGCTGCGGGGCTACCTGGTCAACCTGGCCAAAATCCGGCACCTGGCCGGAGAGACCCACCAGGTCACTGGTCTTGAGAGTCGCGCCTATCCCCTTGGCGGCCTTGCCGAGATCGTTCAGGCTCTTAGCCTTCGCCGCCAGCTCCTGCGTCTTCTGGCTGAGCAGGATGGGGAGTTGCTCGTTGCGGTAATCGTCGGCAACGTGGCTCTTCCAGTCGGCAAAGGCGGGCGCGTGGGCCGGGGCGATGCCGGTGACCTGGAAGATGGCGTAGCCCTCGCCTGTCGACGCAGACTGCGGCGGGTCGCCCTGCTTGGAATTGAAGGCCTTTCCGATGATCTGGGAGGAGTCGGGCAACGCGGGGATCACGTCTCTCACGCCGACCAGCGGCGTGGTAACCACTTGCAGGTGGTGAGCGGTGGCGGTCTTCTCCAGGCCGTTTTTGATGGCCTCCGAGGTGAGCGTGCGCGCGTAGTTCTCTTCGGCCATGGCCTCTTTCTGGCGAACCAGCGTGGCCTGGATGACAGGCCGGACTTCATCGAGTGACTGGCGGCTTGCCGGCTGCCGCTCCTCAACCTGGATGATGTGATATCCGAACTGGCTCTTCACGATCTGCGTATCGCCGATCTTCTGGGAGAAGATGGCTTTGTCAAACTCCGGCACCATCATGCCGCGACGGGCAAAGCCCAATTCACCGCCCTTGTCTTTGCTGCCGGGGTCATCGGAGTTCTTCCTGGCCAGGTCGGCAAAATTCGCGCCGCTCTTGATCTGCTTGAGCAGGGCCTCGGCCTTGGCTTTGGCCGCGGCGTCGGTCTTGGCGTCAGCTTTGATGAGGATGTGGCGCGAACGGGCCTGCTCGGGAATCGAGTACTCAGACTGGTGCGCATTGAAGTACTGCTGTATCTCCTGCTGGCTGGGCTGCGGAACGCCGCCGGGCAGCTCGTCGTGGGTAAAGGCAAAGTAGGTAATCTTGCGTTGCTCGGGCACGGCCGCGGCATAGCGCGCGGCGTTCTTCTTGAAGAAAGCCTCCAGATCGCTGTCCGATGGATTGATCGTCTTGCGCAGATCGTCGGCGGAGATCACCGCGTAGTCGAACTTGATCTTGATGTTCTGCTTGCGATAGGCCTCGCGGACATCCGCATCGCTCACCGTGACTCCGGCGGCGATCAGCGACTCTAACCGGCGGATGATAATGTCGTGTTGGATCTCCTGCTCGAACTCCGCGACCGGCATATTGAACTGGCTGGTGACAAATGCTGTGTAGCGGTCTGTGCCGATGAACTCCCCCTTGGGATAGAGGAATTCGCCAAACTGCCCCTGGTGCAGGAAATGTCTTATATCGTCGTCGGTGGCGGTAATGCCGAGCTTGTCAGCCTCAGCCAGCAGAATCTGCTGCTGCATTAGTTGCTGGCCAACCTGCTGCTCGAAGTAGCGCATAATCATGGGGTTGTCAGCATATTGCGGGTTGCGCTGCTGCACCTGCCGGCGGGCCATTACGCTTACCTGCTCATGGCTCACCGTCACGCCCGATGAAAATAAGCGGCTGTACCAGTGGGGGTAGATGATGGCATAGGTGTCTGTGGCAGAGACTCCCATGCCAGTTAGGCCGGGAATCAGGTAGATCACCATGCCCACCGAGACGACGGCGATGATGACAACGAAGATTGCTTTAACGATTCGGCTGTCTTTTGCTTGCAGGAAACGGATCATGGATGGACTCGGACCTTCAACTCTCTACGCGCAGCCAGGCTAAACCTTTGTGCCGGCACGGTTTCTGCTGGCGGCATCGGCCTAAAATGCGCAAATGTCGCTTGACGCGATTCATTGTCATTATAGACGAGCGGAGAACCGGGCGCGGCCGGAGCGACAACGTAAGAGCGGGCACCCCGGTTTCCGAGTTGCCCGCTTTCATGCCGCAGGAGGTTAAGGAGCGAAGCGCGTCTGCCCCGCAACAGATGGTTAGCGCCAGTAGTAGTAGCCGTCCATCATGTAGTAGGGGCGATAGTAGACGGGCGGATAGCCGTAGGCATGGGGATACGGGCGGCCATAGGGGTCATAACCACGCCGGTAGAGCGACGGGCCGCCGGAATAAAGCCCCTGTGCCATCCGTGCTGCCTCCTGTGCGCTTACAGGGGTTACGGTCAGCGGGGAGTTCAGGTGGAATTCCACCAGCGCCTCGGCGGGAATCCAGACATTCGGTCCGGGAGTAGCCGCTGAAGCCGCCGTGCCCGCTGCTAATCCTGCCCCGGCGCCGATGGCGCAGCCCGCGCCACGGCCCGCGATGCAGCCGATCATGGTGCCCATCAACGTACCGCCAATCATATTGCTGGCCGTCCGCTCACCCTTTCCTGGACCCTTGACCTTAAACAGGCCGGAATCGACAGGGTAGTTCTGGCCGCCCAGATCCAAAGAGGTGAGCTTGAGCGCCAGTTCGGGGCTTCCTTTCAACTCGCCTGCCTGCTTGACCTCGGAAACCACTCCATGAACGGTGGCGCCGCGGGGAATGGCCAGCACGCCGCCGACGATTACATTGCGAATCACCATGAACTGGACCGGCAGGCCGTCCTTGGCATGCTTGGTGCCGACCGGCTCATTGGTCCGCAACTGCAGCAGAGTGCCCTGGGGGATGGTCACCGGGCCTTTGGGCGTCTCCATGGCTGGCGGCGGAGGCGGCACATTAGAATCCTGTCCCTGTGCCTGTCTTTGGGCTTGAATCTCGGCTATCACCTGGGCGCGAATCTCAGCACGCAATTGTGCCTGGGCATCGGACTCGTTTGTGGGCGGCAAGGGTTCGTCCGACATAGCCGGCTCGGAGGGGGAATCAGCGGAATTGGGGGCTCCCGCATCGCCTTGCTGGCTGTCAGCCGGGTTCTGCGCGGCCGGGGGATTTTGCTGATTGCCGACCTTGAGATTGTTATGCACCTTGGTCACGCCCTGCACGTGGCTGGCAATCGACTCCGCCAGATCACGGGAGGAGGCGACTGAAACCGTTCCGGAGAGCGTGACCTCGCCTTGAATGGTGGCCGCGGTAATCAGGTCGTTCTTCAGCACCGAAGAGGCGTCCAGAGCATGCACCACGTCCATCTCAATCTGGCCGTCGGTGCGGACCGGGTCCGCCGGAGATGAGGGTGCGGTCGTGCCTTGGGCAAGCGCCAATGCGCCGCACAGGGCTACTAACCCGGCCCACGCCAAGGCCTGGGGGATGACTCTCTTGAAGATTGGCCTATTCATTGTCGTGTTTCTCCTGCGACTGAAGTCTTGCTTCCGCTTCACCCTGATTAGACGGGGAATTACGGAGGCCGTCATCGGATTGAACCCCGCTGCGGGGAAAAAGTTGCCAGTGGTCTCCCACTCTTGCCGTCAACATCGTGTTCTACGCCAACGCCGCATCCACGGCCGCGGCAAGTGCCTTCAGTCCGCCCTCGAGATCGGCTCCCAGATGA
>CAWJDN010000325.1:0-3914 GCA_963840985.1 uncultured Acidobacteriaceae bacterium | reverse complement strand
CTCCCCCGGTTTCCAATTCCGCCTCGTCAACGCCTTGCTCACCAACTTCCACCTGCCCCAGTCCAGCCTGCTCATGCTGGTCTCGGCCTTCGCCGGCCGCGAGCCGGTCCTCGCCGCCTATCGCCACGCCGTCCAAAATAAATATCGCTTCTTCAGCTACGGCGATTGCATGTTCTTATCCTGACCGCTCTAAATCTCCTTCCTCACATCGTTCCTTCGCATAGTTCCATGCTGAAAATGCCGGATGCCCGGCATCCGGATCATCGGTCACGATGAATGGATCCGGTCCAAAACCTGTATATTGCGCGTATCGTTCCGCCGCCGTTAAATCAGGTGAAACTTCGTTCTTGAGAAACCCGTCTACCATGCATTTGCAAGCCGCAACCGCCTCCTCCAGAGTGGCAAAATCGCCCAGCTTGTATCGTTCACTCTCGTCCTGGTAATGGAAGTTGTCATCCACATAGACCGTATAGGTGTGTCCCAATTTCGCCATATTGCCTCTTCCTGTCATCTCCATGCTCTGCTCTGCCGGACAGCCTAGCATACAAGGTCTCGGCCAGAACTGCGTACCGCGCCGGCACGCTTCAAAATCTGCGAAGGATGATGCTCAGGCATTGATAAAACTGTTTCCAGTCCCCGGTCCCTGTTAAACTCGTTTCGTGCCCGACTCGCCCAAGCCGCCCGTCTTCCTCCTCGACACCATGTCGTTCATCTTCCGCGCCTACCACGCCATGCAGCGCTCCCGGCCCATGAGTACCCGCTCCGGCCTGCCCACGGCGGCCATCTACGTCTTCGTCAACATGATCAAAAAGCTCCGCCAGGACTTTCACCCGCTCTACTTTGCCGCCGTCTTCGACGTGAGCGGCGAAGTCTTCCGCGACGAGCGCGCGCGCGCCATGAAGCCCCTGCGCAAGTGGAACGCCAAGACGCAATCCTTTGACGAGGTCAGCTACGAAGGCTACAAAGCCAATCGCGCCGCCATGCCCGAGGATCTGCGTCGCCAGATTCCCTACATCCGCCGCGCCCTCGAAGCCCTGCGCATTCCCATCCTCCAAGCTGAGGGCTTTGAGGCCGACGACGTCATCGGAACCCTGGCACGCGAGGCCGCCGAGCAGCAGCATGAGGTCTTCATCGTCTCCGGCGACAAGGACATGATGCAACTCGTCACGCCCACCGTCAAAATCCTCAATCCGCAAAAAGATAACCTCATCCTTGATCCCGCCAAGGTTGTCGAAGTCCTCGGCGTACCGCCGGAAAAGGTCGTCGATGTGATGGCCCTGCGCGGCGATTCCGTCGATAACATTCCCGGCGCGCCCGGCATCGGCGACAAGGGCAGCGTCGAGTTGATTCAGGAGTTCGGCTCCGTCGAAGCCGTCCTCGACCACGCCAGCGAGGTCAAGCGTAAAAGCTATCGCGAATCGCTGGAGCAGAATCGCGACGCTGTACTGCTCTCCAAAGAATTAGTCACCATCGACTCTCACGTCCCGCTCGCGCTCGATCTCGCCGCCATGCAGACGCAGCCGCCCGATCTCGAAGCCTGCCGCGAACTCTTCACCGAGCTTGAGTTCACCTCCATGCTGCGCGATCTCGCGCCCTCTGAATCCGCGCCCGCCATCAAGCTCTACGAGGAGCCTACCGCCGACCAGATCGACTCCTTTTATGCTGCCGCCCGCTTGCACGGCTTTGCCTTCGCTCTCGATGCCGCCCCACCCGCGCAGGAAGAAGAGGAAGACAAGCCACAACAATCCATGTCGCTCCTCGACGTAGCCGAGGCAGCCGAAAAACAAGCCATCTTCAATATTGGCGCCTGCGCTGAGTCGGGCATCGCACTGCAACTCCCGCTCACCAGTGAACTCCGCGCACTCCTTGAAGACGCCGCCGTCCCCAAGCAAACCCACGACTGGAAGACGGCTCTCCACTTGCTCTCCGCTCAGAGCGTCTCCCTTCATGGCGTAGTGGACGACACCATGCTGCTCTCCTACGCGCTCAACCCCACTCATTCCACGCAATCGCTCGCCGATGTGGCCGCGCGCCACTCGCAGCCCGCACCATCCTCTCTCGCCGCGGGCGCCGCCGCCATTCACGCTCTTGTCCCCACCCTGAAATCAGAAATCAAAAAAGCCGGCCTGGAGCGCATCTATGAAATGGATCTTGCACTCGCTCCCGTCCTCTTCCGCATGGAGCAGGCCGGTGTGCGTATCGATCTCGGCGTTCTCGATGGCCTCTCCCGTCGCTTTGCCGATGAGCTCACCCGCGTCGGCGAACAGATTTTCTCTCTTGCCGGCCGCCGCTTCAACATCAACTCTCCCAAGCAGCTCGGCGAAGTACTCTTTACAGATCTCAAGCTCCCCGCCCCCGCTGCCCGAGGCAAAAACAAATCCGTCTCCACCGCGCAGGATGTGCTCGAATACCTCGCGGAAAAGCACGATGTTCCCCGCCTGGTTCTCGAATACCGCCATTTATCCAAGCTGAAATCGACCTACATCGACGCGCTGCCTCTGCTCGCCGATGCAAATTCGCGCGTCCACACCACCTTTCAGGAGGCCGCGACAGCCACCGGACGCCTCTCCTCCATCAATCCAAACTTGCAAAACATTCCCATCCGCACCGAGTTGGGCCGCGAGATTCGCGCCGCCTTCACCGCTGCTCCCGGAACGCAACTGCTCTCCGCCGACTACTCGCAAATCGAATTGCGCCTGCTGGCTCACTTCAGCGGTGATCCGCTCCTACTCCACGCCTACCAAAACAACGAGGACATTCACACCCTCACCGCCAGCGAAGTCTTCGGCGTTCCCGCCGCCGGTATGGACAAGCAGACCCGCAACCGCGCCAAGGCTGTCAACTTCGGTATCGTCTACGGCATCTCACCCTTCGGCCTGGCCGCGCAGTTAGGCATTTCGCAGTCCGAAGCTCGCGACTACATCGAACGCTACTTCACGCGCTACACCGGCGTCAAAGCGTTCATCGATAAAACTCTGGAAGCCACCCGCAAATCCGGCTCTGTGCGCACGCTATACGGCCGCCTCCGCCCCATTCCCGACATCGAGAGCCGCAATTCTAATCAGCGCGGCTTTGCCGAGCGCACCGCCATCAACACGCCGCTGCAAGGCACCGCCGCCGACCTTATCAAGCTGGCAATGATCTCCATCGACCGCAAGCTCGCCGAGCGCAAGTTCAAAACGCGCATGGTCCTGCAAGTCCACGACGAACTGCTCTTCGAAGTCCCCGCTGACGAAGCCGTCGAGGTCGAAGCCCTGGTCCGCACGGAAATGGTGGCGGTGAGCGGGGTCTTCAACGAGTTGATGCCGGTCATAGGAACGAGGGTGGGAAGCGATTTCGGTGGAGCCGTCGAGCAGGCGCACACGGACGGGCGAGGCGACCAGCGTCAGAGCGCGGCCCAGGGCTCGAGGCGGCACGGAGTAGTCATTGAGATCGAAGCGGACGCAGAGAGTCTTATCGGCATAGACGGTACGCGTCAAGTCACAGGAGAAAGGATGAGCGGGGAGCGGCAGCAGGTGGGGTTGCTCTTCCGCCAAGACCTGGGCGACGGTGCGTGAGTCATCGCCGGGCCAAGCGCGCTGATGCGCGACCTGGTTTCGCCAGTCGAGGGCTTGGCGATTGAAATCGGCGAGGGTGGTGAAGGGACGGGCGGCAAAGAAGCTCTGCCGAACGTACTGGATGGCGCGTTCGACGCGGCCTTTTTCATTGCCGCGGGCAGGAGCACACGGTCGAGGGGCAAAGTGGTAGTGAGCGGAGAGTTCCAGGAAGCGAGGGTGAAAGTGAATGGCATCGCCGCGGCGCTCCAGGACCACGCTGCGGAGATTGTCGGTTTCCAGGTTACGGGGCGCTCCACCCCAATCCTGAAAGGCATGGACATGGCCGAGGAGGAAATTCTCCAGGCTCTGGTCGAGAAA
>CAWJDN010000324.1:0-6975 GCA_963840985.1 uncultured Acidobacteriaceae bacterium | reverse complement strand
TCGCGTACTGGTACTGCTCACCGGTCTGGCCGCGGTCGCCGGCGTTCTCTTCAGTTGGAACATCGACCTGCGCACCAACGAGTTCTTCGCCTTTTTTCTCGCGCTCATAGGCGCGGTATATGGAGTATTTCTCTCCTTCGACCTTTTTCTGCTTTTTGTGTTTTACGAAATTGCCATCGTACCCAAATATTTCCTGATCGCTATCTGGGGCTCCACGCGGCGCGAGTACGCGGCCATGAAGCTGGTTATCTACTCTTTCGCGGGCTCGGCGATGGTGCTCATCGGCCTGCTCGCAGCCTACACCACGGCGGGTAGCCATTCGACAGGACTTGCCGAGCTGGCCCACGCCGGCCTGCCAGTCAGCTTTCAGATGTGGTGCTTCCCACTGGTCTTCACCGGCTTTGCAATTCTGGCCGGTATGTGGCCCTTCCACACTTGGGCGCCCACCGGCCATGTCGCCGCGCCCACTGCCGCCTCCATGCTGCTGGCCGGCGTGGTGATGAAGCTGGGCGCTTATGGCTGCCTGAGAGTCGGCATCGCTCTCTTCCCCCACGGCCTCGACCCCTGGGGATTTTCGTTCATCGGCATCGGCTCCTGGCGCGACGTCTTTGCCGTGCTGGCAATCATCGGCATCATCTATGGCGGACTGGTTGCCCTGGCGCAGACCGACTTCAAATTCGTCATCGGCTACTCCAGCGTCAGCCACATGGGCTTTGTGCTGCTCGGTCTCGTCACGCTGAATCAGATCGGCGTCACTGGCGCAGTCCTGCAAATGTTCTCCCACGGCATCCTCGCCGGACTGCTCTTCGCCATCGTCGGCCGCATCGTCTACGACCGCACCCACACGCGCCAGTTAGCGGAACTGGAAACCATGCACCTCTCCCGGCGCATGCCCTTTGCCGCATGGGCCTTCGTGATTGCCGGAATGGCCTCGATCGGAATGCCGGGCTTCTCCGGCTTCGTCGCTGAGTTACAAGTCTTGGTAGGCGCGTGGAAGGTAAACCCATGGTGGGTGGCCGCCGCCGGAGTGGGCATCGTGGTGAGCGTGGCCTACATCTGGCGCGCCATGCAAAAAGCATTCTTCAGCGATCTGCTGCCCAGCGCCCACGTCCTGGAGCAGGAACAAGGCCATGCCTTCGCCGCCATCACCTGGCCTGAAGTTACCGGCGTCGTTCTGTTGGCAGGAGTTAGTTTGGCGGTTGGCGTCTGGCCAAGAATCCTGCTCGATGCCATAGAACCGGCAGTGAAGGCGTTGCTCGCGGGAGGTGTGCAATGAACTACGCAGACCTCTTCCGCGTCACGCTGCCGGAGACCGCGCTGGAGATCGCGGCGCTCGTGGTGTTAGTTGTTGACCTCGCCTTCCTGCGCAAGGCCGCGCTCAAACTGCGAGTATACGTTGCTGCGTTGCTCGGCGTAGCTGGATGCGGGGCTGCAATTTGGGCGTTGCAGTTCCGAAGCAATTATTGGGATACCTACTACATTGATGGCTTCGGCTCCGCGCTACTCGTCACAGGCGCCTACGTCAAGGTGGCTCAAATTGGAATCCTAGTCCTGACGGCGCTTACGTTGCTGCTGCTCATCGATACGAATTTCACTCGCCATGTTGGTGAGTTTGTAGCCGTTGTTCTGATGGCAGCTTCCGGCGGATTGTTGATTTGCGGTGCGCAGGATCTACTGGTCATCTTCGTCGGGCTTGAACTGTTGAGTCTCGGCCTGTATATCATGACGGCCTTTGCCAAAACTTCCGGCAAAAGCGCCGAAGCCGCAATGAAGTACTACTTATTTGGTGGTATGTCGGCAGCCTTTCTTCTGTTTGGCTTCAGCTACTTCTATGGGTTGACGCGGCAGCACAAACCTATCGCAGATTCAATTGGCCATTGCAGAGTCCGGGACCAAGTCCGCTGTTTTACGTAGCGTGGATTCTCGTCGTGGCTGGCCTGGGCTTCAAGGTCGCTGCCGTGCCCTTCCATCTCTGGGCGCCGGATACTTATGAGGGAGCACCTACATCGGCAGCGGCATTCATTGCCTCCGTTTCCAAGATCGCGAGTTTTACTTTATTACTCACTCTCTGCTGGAATTGGATGACGTACCAGGGCGTGTTCGGTTACCCAATGAATCTGATCAACAATATACTGTATTCATTCCGACCAGACTTGGCTTCCACTGGCTACGATCCTTCTCATTGTTGCAGCCGCTTCGATGGTCGTTGGCAATCTTGCGGCTTTGGCGCAGGTGAGTGTGCGGCGATTGCTCGCATATTCTGCCATCGCCCATGCGGGGTACGTCTTGCTGGGTGTTGCAGTATTCCGGATGCACACGGGCAATGAAACGAATATGTTCGAAACCCTATATCCGGTGGTTGAAAGCCAAAAAGCCGTCCTCTACTACGTCCTCACCTACGGCCTGACCATCATCGGCGCATTCAGCGTGGTCTCCGTTGTCGAGCGCGCCACCGGCAGCGATCGCCTCGACTCCTTCCTTGGCCTGCACAAGCGCAATCCACTGCTGGCTGCTGTGTTGTTAGTGCTGTTTCTATCCCTGGCTGGAATTCCCCCATTAGTCGGCTTCTGGGCTAAGTTCAACCTTTTTGCCGCCGTGCTCGGCGTCTCCGCCGGTCCGGTTCCCTTCGCTCTGGTATCTTTAGCCATTGCTTTTAGTGTGGTTTCACTGTATTATTATTTACAGGTACTTAAGCGGGTCTATGTTATGCCCGCAACCGATGAGACGCCGATTAAAGCGCATCCAGTCACTCTGGCCGTGCATCTATTGATTATCACGGCTATTGTAGTGCTGGGCTGCTTTCCGTCTCTGCTCCTGAAATGGATTGAGAGCTTCTATCATGTGATTTAGTTCGCATAACTGTGAGCTAGTAATCATCCCTCTGTAGACCGTTCCCCCAATGGCTACAAGAATAAGATTCCGCTCAGAAAACAATTGAGTAGGAATGCCCCATAAGTGGGATCAACAATCCGGCAATATAAGCCGGAACCCTGTCTTCGGATCAGAAGATACCTATTACTGTTTTCCGGAATGCGCATTACTACAGTAATGCTGTGAGTATTCTTGTACCTGCTATTCCCTTGGCTAATACCTGCTTAGCAGAATTGAAGCTCGGTGATCTTCAGAGTGATCCTCCGGGCTATATGAAGCGTGTGTTTATCAAGATTCGCCTCACTGTAGCGGAAGAAGTCACAAGGTGTGCGCGCATAACCAGAGCCCATTCAAACGATTGGGCTCGCCCATGAAGGGCAAGAAAGGGTAATGGAAATGAAGAAGTTCAATATTGGTCTGGCTCTGTTGGTCGTAGCGGTATTTGCCTTGCTTTTCAGCCCGGTGAATGCTTATGCGGACACGGCAACACTGACGCTGGAATCAGTCGGCGGGCAGTCCTCCGGACCGGATTACGTCTATCCCTACAACTTCAGCATCGATGGCAGTTCAACCCTAACTCCGCTGATGTGCCTCAGCTTCAATAATGAAATTACATTTGGTGAGACCTGGAAAGCAATCGTCGAGCCGGTCCTGGGCAACACAAATTACGAAGAAGCCGCTTACATCTTCTCTCTGGCCAACGCTCCCGGCGCATCTCAGACAACCATTGCGGACGCACAGTGGGCAAACTGGGAACTCTTCGATCCCGGCGCATCGAGCAGCTTACCTGGCTCTGTAAGTCAGGCAAGCGTGACCACTATGCTGGATACAGCAGCGTCGTATGTCAGTGCCAATCCCCACTCCAGCCTCTACTCCAATTTAGAGGTTTTTATCCCGGTAGACGGCAGCCAGCCTTCTGGATACGGCACGCCGCAGAACATGTTGGGAGACACGCCTTCTCCTACGCCTGAGCCCGGCAGCTTGCTCTTGCTCGGAACCGGCATGCTCGGTCTTGCAACCTTCTTGTATCGCAGAAATAGAATCGCTTGAGTGTGAAAAGTTAACGCGCGCGTCTGTAGCAGGCCCACTGTAGAACTAATTGCATGTTGGCCTGCCCTGGTGGTGGAGTGGGTCGCCTCCCTTGAGGATCGCGAGTTTACACAGTTGCTCGGCTCTGGCAGAACTGGCTGATATGCGCGGCGTCCTCTCTTCTTGAGAGAGGGGCCGATTCGATATTGATCAATTCTGGTTTGATGTGGCTTTAGCTGCAATATTGCTCCTCGTTATCGCGGCTTCATCGACGATATTGCGCCCAACTCGATCCTTTCCATGTTTTGTAATGCCCAATCAGTTTCGACTGCATTGCTGGTGTGCTTTGGACCGGGTTCATGCTCAGTTTTCCCGCGGACCGCGCGAGTGTCAATGTCGCAATCCTGGACAGGTCGATTCTGAAAGTGGACTCATTGTGATAGGCCTATATACTATATATTTCAATAATATAGAGCACATAACCCAGTAATTTTTCCATCCGGCGGGCAAAATTGACATACCCTGAAAGATCATGCTGAATGTACCGTGGTAACAGATGAGGTTACTTTGTATTATCGATTGCTCTTGCGCGGCAAGCCTCTCCTCGGTTAGCCTTTGACAATCAGGCAGTGCAGTGAGAAACTTAAATCTGGTACAACTTCGGGATAACCATCGAGATTCACAAGATCAGTGTATCGATGGGCCGCACCCGCTCCAGGGGTTTACGACGATTGGCGGGATGATTGCGGAGGTTATACCAGAGTTCTGGCATTACGGGTTCTTGGTGTCCAAAGGCAATCGGTGATGGCTGAAAATGCCCGCGATAGCGAACATGGAGGAATCATGAAGAGGTTCTGGCTAGTTGGACTCGCATTGGCAACTGCTCTTGCGGTTGCGCCCACCGCGAAGGCTGATGCGTATGGAATCGAATTCTCGAGTACTATTGCGAGTCCCAGTCCTACAATCAGCGGTAGCGGCTACATCACCACTACGCTCAGCGGCAGCACAGTTGTGATCACTGGTGGCAGTGTTGCGATTAATGGAACCTTCACGTCCGGCTCTTTGACCGGGACTGTGATCGCCAATCCCAATGCGCCTGCGGTTACCTATGCGGACTTTGATATGAATCCGGTGACATATAGTTTGACTCAACCTGTTGACGCCGATTGGGATTCTTTCGACAACATCCTTACGCCGGGTGTCTTCCCGTATTTGGACGACAACGGTATTTACATCAGCCTCTCTAATGGGGAGGATCTTATTATCTACTCCTATACAGACTCAAACGACGTAACCGCCGACTATTGGAATGTGTACACCGGGACCTTCCCAACTTCTGGTAATCCCACCGGTAATCCCGACAAAGGTATTTGGTTGATCCCTGGTAATGGCTACGATGATTCGGGTGGTAATCCGATTGACCTGGAAATAAGTCCGGAGCCGTCCTCGTTCCTGATCTTCGGCACAGGTCTGCTCGGCCTTGCAGCCTTCGTATACCGCAGAAGGCAGACCGTATAATACCGGGCTGTCTGATTCGAATCCGTTGGTATTCGAGAATGCAGGTTTGCTTTGGATAACCAGCAAAAGGATTTGAATATGACGGAGGGTCCTCTGAAATCCGCACTCCTCTTGCTGGGTTTGGTGCTCTGTACATGCACCGCTGCTCATGGACTGATTTTGTTTAAACACGGCAGTAGACCCGAAATTGATCCCAGTCTGGCGGTCAGTGCTCTCACGCTGCTTGCGGGATCGTTAGCGGTTCTGAGCATCCGCCGAAAGAAGTAAGTTGATCTTACATACACCAAAATAGTGATGAATAAACCCCATCGCGATTCAATCTGGATTACACGTTCCCAAACGATGCTGAGTAAATTTTTGCCGAGCCATCTCCTGGGCCGGCTCTATTTTTTGTTTGCCATTGTGATATTTGAGCGGTTGTTCTGCTTTGAGGGCAGGGGGAAAATTCCCACTCATATGCAATTGTTTGGGATGGACTCAAGCGTATATAGTCAGATTCCCATCTTTGCGTATGTGGTGTTCCTGGGTTTTGGCCATTTCAGGTTGAAAGCTCTGCGCGAAGATATTCCCTTCGCTCCCATCTTTTTTATTTGCCATCTTGTCTGCATTGCCGCTGTCCTTTCCATCACCTTGGCGGCGCGTCATGGGCTGGGCTGGCTGCCCTTCGATCCCTACAGCTACATCAAGAGCGCTATCTACATTGCAGGAACCATCCTGTTGGCCTTTGCTTGCGTACCGCTCCGAAGTTGGATGGCGGCGATTCGCGCTACCGGCAGATTGTGGCTCTACGCGCCCCTTGCCGGTGTGGCAGGATGGTGGTTCAGCACCCCGGTCAAGTTGCTGTGGGGCGCTACTATGACCGCTCAGAGCGGCATTATGCAAAGAACCACCCTCCATGCGGTAGGCGCAACTCTAAACCTTTTTCTTCCTGATGTCATCTCTGATCCGGCCACTTTCACGATTGGAACTCCTCGTTATTTAATCACTATCGCGGGTGGTTGTTCCGGGGTCGAAGGTCTGGGACTTGTGCTGATTTTCACCAGTCTCTGGCTTTGGGTCTATCGCAAAGAGACCCGCTTCACGCAGGCGCTTCTACTCATCCCCTGCGCACTGGGATGCAGTTGGCTGCTGAACATTGTCCGGCTGAGCGCTCTTATCCTCATCAACAATGCGGGTGGCTCCCCTGCTCTCCTGGATGGCTTTCACGCTCAGGCTGGCTGGATTGCATTCATCATGATCGCGCTGGCTTTTTCCCTGGCCACTCAGAAAATCTCCTGGATGCGAAAAATGCCCGCTACCACATCCGGCAACACATGTAAGCTGCCCAGCGGAGGAATGGAAAACCTCTCAGGCGCATCGCAACATCTGCCTGAACTACAGGGAGAATCTCCTGCAACTCGCGCTTATCTGCTCCCCTTTCTTGCCATCCTGGTCGTGGCTTCAGTCTCCAAATTGGCTACGGGAACCTTTGACTGGCTTTACCCGCTGCGTTTTGTTGCCGCGGCAATCGCTCTGTGGTATTTCTGGCCGGAGTTAAAAAAACTCAACTGGCGTTTT
>CAWJDN010000323.1:0-3411 GCA_963840985.1 uncultured Acidobacteriaceae bacterium | reverse complement strand
CTTGTGGCAAATGTGGGAAATCTATCTCAGTCTCATACTCTATTCATGTTTATCTGACGCAAATTCTTTTTCAATATCACGTCGATAGACCCATGCGCTCCATAACAGACCGACATAGACCACGAATACGGGAAGCAGTCCCATTGTCAGCAACAAAAGATAGCGGCCAAACGACTCCCAGTACGTGTGGAGTGGAAATCCAACCAAAAACAGTGTCACGGCTGCACAGCTAAGAAAGAATGCCACGGTCGCGAACAGGGCGTTCTTGCCGCGACGCCGCAGAAAGTCGGCCGCCAGCTTTTTGATCTCAACGATGTCTTTTTCGCTGAGTCGCTCTTCTTCACTCATGTCGTAGATGGAATCCACCGAGATTCTTCTCTCTTTCCTGGCAGGTGGCTACTCCTTCAGCGTCACCGTAATCTTGCGCGCGTCGCCGCCTGTCGATGCAATCACAATCTCCCCGGTAGCTTTCTTGCGGATGCTCTTGAACTTCTCGCCCCACTCCACCAGCACCAGCGCGTTCGGCGTGAGCAGCTCATCCAGCCCCAGAGATTCCAGTTGCCGCTCGCCTTCCAGGCGATAGACGTCCAGGTGAAAGAGCTTCACCGGCTGGCCATCCCTCGCGCCGTCGTACTCGTGAATCAGCGTGAAGGTCGGGCTGGTCACCTCATCCGCCTCTGCGGCATCCAGAGCCTGCGCAATGCCCTTCACCAGCGTGGTTTTGCCGGTGCCCAGGTCGCCGCGCAGAATCAGCAGTTGCGGCGGCGCCAGCAGCCCCGCCAGCTTGCGCCCCACTTCAATAGTCTCCGCGCCGCTTGCGCTGGTGAACTCGTGAATCCGGCCTGTGGCGGGCGGTGCGGCGTTGGTCATCCCCAAACCTCATGAGGGGCCGCTGCATGACATGCCCCCTGCAACCAAAGATACCCGTTCAGGCCGCGCGTGTGAAAGCGAAAAGCCTGTGCAAGATGAGGAAGACTGTCCGTGGCCAGCAATGTGTGCTCGTCGTCACAGCGAACGGCCAGGTCGGCGGTCAATCCGTGCAAATAAACCGCAGCCTCGACGGCCCGCGCCGGCTCCTCCGGGTACTGCGCCAGCAACCCCGCAATCAGCCCGGTCAGCAGGTCGCCGCTCCCGCCCTTGGCCATGCCGGGATTGCCGCTCGTATTCACGGCAACGCGGCCATCGGGATGGGCAATGAGCGTACGCGCGCCCTTGAGCACCAGCGTAACGCCGCTACGATGGGTGAATTCGACCGCCACTGCGAGCCGGTTAGCCTGCACCTCGGCCACCGGGATGCCCGCCAGCCGTGCCATCTCGCCGGGATGCGGCGTCAGTACCAGTGTCCGTCCCTTCGCCAACTTCGCCAGCAACGCCGGCTCCGCCGCCAGAATGTTCAGCGCATCGGCGTCGATCACCGCCGGAATCGTTGTCGCCTCAAGCAGGCCAGTCACGAATTTAGCTGTCTCCGCACTCTGCCCCATGCCGGGACCGATCGCCAGCACGGTCTTTCCCGCCATGAGCGCGGCCACCGTTTTTGGCGCCAGATTCTCCGCTCCAATACAGCCCGAAGGAGTTGCCGCCAGCGGCCAGGTCATCAGCTCTGGTGCAATGGCCGCCACCAGCGGCAGCGCCGGTGCGGGAACAGCCGCCGTCACCAGCCCTGCTCCGGCCCGCAACGCGCCCAATGCCGCCAGCGACGGCGCGCCGGATTTGCCGCCCGCCGTTCCCCCCGCCGTTCCCATTGTCCCGCCCACCACCAGCACGTGCCCAAATTTGCCCTTGTTGGCCGCAGCCGCGCGCGGCATCTGCGTGAGCGCAAGCGCCGATCCGGCCCAGCCTAGCTGTAACTTGGACACTATCGCCTCTTCCGGTGAGCCAATAGGCGCAACCACGATGGGCTGCGACCACTGCCGCGTCAACTGCCCAAAGACATGCGCCGGCTTGGGCGCTGTAAAAGTAATGACCGCATCGGCAGGAAAAACCGGACCGGCGACCGTGGCTGAAGTCTCATCCGCCGGCCAGCCCGAGGGAAGATCGACAGCCAGAATCGGCGACCTACTGCCCTTCACCCATTCCAGCGCCGCCAGCGCCAAGCCCTTCAGCGGCGGCTTGAATCCGGTGCCCACCACGGCGTCGACAATCAGATCGGCTTCCAGCGCACTGTTGTGCTTGGCCAGTTCTTCGGCTGCATTGATGACATGAATGACGCCATGCACCGGACTCGTCAACTCACGCCATGCTGTGGCCGCGTCGCCCTTTAGCTCATCAGGAGAGCCCAGCAGCAGCGTGGTCACTTCCAGCCCGGCCTCCGCCAGAAGCCGCGCCGCCATCATGCCGTCGCCGCCGTTGTTGCCGCGCCCACAGAGTACCGTCACCCGCCGCGCGCGCGGAAACTCAGCCCGCGCAAAGGCCGCCACCGCTCCCGAGGCCGCCCGCATCAGCTCAATCGACGCCACCCCGTACCGCTCGCTGGTCACCCGGTCGCAGGTCTGCATCTCCGCCGCGGAAAGAATGTGCATGGAAACATGGTAGTGCATCAGGGGTCGGGGATCAGCCGCTTGGCCGCGGCCTTCGCCAGATTTCTCAGAACTCTATCCTTGCCTGAAATGCGATCATGCGCGGCGAGCTGTCTCCACCCAGGCCAACGCCGAGCAATCCTGTTGGCGGCGAGATGGTGCTTTCCAGCGTGCCGAATTTTGCCGGGATGTATCCTCCCGGATCGCTCGCTACCAAGTTGGGGGGCACTCCGGCTTGCACATTGCTCGGCAAGGCGAAGTTCGCGTGGTTGTACGCGTTGAAAAACTGCGTATCGAAACGCAATGATACAGCTTTTGTGATGGGAAACTTTTTCGTCAGATAGATGTCCGAGTAGGTAAAATGCGGCCCGCGTACCGTATTGCGCCCCGAATCTCCAAACTGACAGTTGATAACCGTATCGCCTCCAGTGCAGGCGCCCGTGGTCGGATCGACGACCGAGATAAATGCCTCCGGATTTAGCCACTGCTTGGTTCCCGCCACGGTGACGCCGGAATATGGAGTCTTCCGGTAGAGCGGCACGCCGGGAACTCTGCGTGCAAATTGCGGTCCGCTCGCTTGAAAGATGCCGAGGCCGTTTGCGGTATAAGGCTGACTGAGCACGGTGAAAGGAAGCCCGCTATGCAAGAATGCCGTTTCGGAGAATGACCAGCCGGCTGAAAAGTGTCCGCAGAACCGCATGGGCGGAGGAAAAGGAATCCGGTAGATTCCGAAGGCCGAGATGTTATGGCGCACGTCATAGTCGCAGTCACCATGCTGACGGCTAAGTTCGCCCGGCAGCGGCGACAGAATTCCCTGACTGGAAAACGAGAGCAGTCCTCCATTCGAAACCTCATCCAGGCAATGGCTGAAGGTGTAGTCAGCAATACGTCGATG
>CAWJDN010000322.1:0-28948 GCA_963840985.1 uncultured Acidobacteriaceae bacterium | reverse complement strand
ATTGCCGGGTTGGTGGCTGCCTGCTTCGGCTCGGCGGCAATCGGCTGGATCGATCCTTTCAGTTTGCTGGTGCGGTCTTTTGGGTTGTCGATTTTGCCGGCCATCAACGCTGCTGCGCGCGCATTGCTTACCCCTCTCGAACACAGCCATGTGGCGGCGATCAAAGTGACTGGCACGACGCTGCATTCGATTCTGCACTACACGGTGCTTGATCTTCGCCAGCCGCACTACGAACAAGGCCTGGTGCTGGGCATTCTGTTCATTGCGATTCTGGCGGCCAGCTTGCGCGTGACGCGGCTATGGTGCAGGGCGATCTGCCCGCTAGGCGCGCTGCTGGGCGCGGTCTCGCGCTGGAGCGTGCTGGGGCTGCACAAAGACGAGTCGAACTGCGACAACTGCAACCGCTGCCTGCTCCACTGCCAGGGTGGCGACGATCCCGTCGGCGGCGTTCCGTGGCACAAGGCTGAGTGCCTGATGTGCATGAACTGTGTGGGCAGTTGCCCGCACGACGGACTTAAATTCCGTTTCTTTCGCAAGGAGCGTGAGGTTGCCTCGCCCGATCTGGGGCGGCGCAGGACGATCACTGGCCTTGCGGCCGGCGCAGCGATTGTTCCGCTAATGCGCGCCAACACGGGGCTAGGCAAGAGCCGCAACGAGCGGCTACTGCGGCCGCCGGGCTCGCTGAACGAAAGCGATTTTCTTTCTCGCTGCATCCGCTGCGGCGAGTGCATGAAGGTCTGCCCCAACATTGCGCTGCATCCCACGCTCGACCAGGCAGGGCTGGAAGGGTTGTGGACGCCGACGCTGGTGCCGCGCATTGGCTACTGCGAGCCAAGTTGCGTGATGTGCTCGGAGGTTTGCCCGACAGGCGCCATCTGGCAGATCACGCCGAAAGATAAAGGCTGGGTGGTGGGCGTGGGCCAGCAGAGTCAGCCGATTCGCCTGGGAACGGCATTCTATGACCGCGGTCGCTGCCTGCCGTGGGCCATGGCCATCGATTGCATTGTCTGCGAAGAGTGGTGCCCGGTTTCACCCAAAGCCATTTATGTGCAGGCGGCGCAGGTGATCGATTCGGCGGGCAACACGAAGACGGTGAAGCAGCCGCGCGTCGATCCCAGCCGCTGTGTGGGCTGCGGCGCGTGCGAGTACGCCTGCCCATTGCAGGAGCACCCGGCTGTCTACGTCACCAGCATTGGAGAAAGCCGCTCGCCGAGCAGCCAGATTTTGCTTAACAGAAAATAAGGAGATTGTTGCAGTGAAAACTTGTTCAATGAAATCGTTGTTGGTCTTTGCGGCAATTATTTTTGCCGTCACAGCGGTCGGTACAGGATGCAAGCAGAAGGGACTGGAGCCGTTTCCCATGTCGGGCGCGATTGCGGGCTGGGAAAAGACCAGCGAGACGCGCGTCTTTGCGGCTAAAGACCTTTACCAGTACATTGACGGCGATGCCGAGCAGTACATCTCGGCAGGCGTTGTCTCCACATCGACCTCCGACTACAAGTACCAGGGCCAGTTGGAGGCGACGGTGGACGTGCACACTATGAGCAGCGCGGATGGTGCGCGCAAGATTCTGGAGACTGGAACCAAAGACGCCAAACCGATTCAACTGGGCGATGCGGGCGTTGCCTATGCGCAAAGCATCATCTTCCGCAAAGGCACATCGCTAGTACGCATCGTTGCCTACGAATCCACGCCTGACACACCGCAAGCTTTGCTTGCGCTGGCGCGCGGCGTTGAAGCGAAACTGTAATATTTCCGGCCAGAGCGCTGGCCGTGCCGAGAAGGCGAGGATGCAATGAAAAGCCGCAGAGATTTTTTGAAAACCGCAGCGACGGGTGCCGTGTTGCTTGGCGCGCAGAACAAGTTGGGGATGGCCGAGTTGCTCGACCAGCACAAATCCAAAGTTGTCGTCGCCCGCGATGCAGCCCTTCATGGGCCAAGCGGCCAACTCGACGAAAAGCGTGTGCTTGCCCTGCTGGACCGCGCCATCGCTGCCTATACAGGCCGCGATAAGCCGGTCGAGGCGTGGAAACGCATCGTGCCCGTGGGCAAGGTGATCGGCCTCAAGGTCAACGGCCTGGGCGGCAGGGGCATCTCCACTCACAAGGCGCTGGTGCTGGCTGTCTGCGAGCGATTGCAACAAGCCGGCGTAAAGCCTGGCGAGATCGTGGTGTGGGAGCGGGACGCGCGCAGCTTACAGGCTTGCAGCCTGACGGTTAACACTGATCCCAGCCGCGTTCGATGCTACGGCAACGATGTGGGCGGCTATGAGGACCAGCAAGTTACATTCGGTTCGGCCAAGGTGAATCTCGCAAAAATTCTTACCCGCGAGTGCGCCATGGTGATCAACATGCCCATCCTTAAGGACCACGAGATGGCGGGCGTCACTTTTTCCATGAAGAATATGTACGGCGTCATTGCGCGGCCGGACCAACTGCACGCTGGCGGCTGCAACCCAGCCGTGGCGGATCTAAATTGCATTCCAGCGATACGCGACAAGGTGCGCTTCACCATCGGCGACGCGATAACATCGGTTTACGATGGCGGTCCGGGATTTCATCCGGAGCGCCTGTGGCAGCCCAACGCGCTGATCGTGGGCGAGGATCGCGTGGCGATCGATCAGATCGCCTGGCATATGATCGCGCGCAAACGAGCCGAGGCAGGCATGCCGACGCTGGAGGCCGCGGGCCGCCCGCCGCATTATATTGCAACTGCCGCCGATGCAACCCACAAGCTGGGCACCAACGATCCGCGGCGCATTCATCTCATGGAAGTTTGAGCGGGAGAATCATCATGGCCAGCGAAACCGAACGGAAGCCTGAGGAGACAACGGGCGGCGCACAGGGCATGACGCGACGCGAGGCACTGCTTCAATTGCTTGGTCTTGGTGGAGCAGCCGCGGGCGCGGCGAGCGCGGCTGCCTGGCTTAGCGAGCACAGCTTTCGCCCGGTTCCAGCGCAGGCCGAACTGGCGCGGCGAGACCATCGCATTACGGCCGATTCGCAATGGCCGCATCTTACTGTTGTTCAAGGCGGAGAGCCGCGCGCGCTGGTTCAGAAAGCGTTGGAAAATCTGGGCGGCATCAGCCGCTTCGTCAGCCGCCAGGATGTGGTGGTCATCAAGCCTAACATCGCCTGGGATCGCACGCCGGAGCAGGCCGCCAACACCAATCCAGATGTCGTAGCCGAGGTCGTGCGCCAGTGCTGGCAGGCAGGCGCGAAGCGGGTTATCGTCACCGACGTCAGTTGCAACGAAGCGCGCCGCTGCTTCCATCGCTCCGGCATTCAGGCTGCCGCGCTTGCCGAGCACGCCGAGGTCATCCTGCCCGATCCCGAGCTCTTCCGCGAAGTTGAGTTGGGCGGCGTGGTGCTAAAAACCTGGCCGGTCTTCACGCCATTTTTGGAAGCCGATAAAATCTTCAATCTGCCCATCGCCAAGCACCACGTACTCACCGGCGCAACGCTGGGCATGAAGAACTGGTACGGAATTCTGGGCGGAGAGCGCAACCGGCTTCACCAGCAGATTCACCAGAGCCTTGCTGACCTGGCCAGCTTTATGCTACCCACTCTGACCATGATCGATTGCTACCGCATTCTTCTGCGCAACGGGCCAACGGGCGGCAACCTGGAAGATGTGGCGCTGAAGAAGACTATCGTTGCCGGAACCGATCCAGTCGCTCTCGATGCATATGTCGCCAAGGCGTATTGGAACCTGGACGTGGCGCAGATGCCCTACCTGGAGATGGCCGCGGCGCGCGGGTTGGGCACGGTGGAGTTCGAGAAATTACAGGTCAAAGTCAGCCAGCTGACATAGACAGAGCAGTTATCGAGTCGGCTGTAACTCGATAACTGCGCAGGCTTGGAAAAAATTCCGATGCAAAGTTGGGATTACTAAAGCAAATTCACTCTTGCCGCGTAACGGTGTCTGCCCCACTGCAGGTGGTTACGTGTGATCGTAGAAGCGGAAAAACAGGGATTGCTTTGCCACAGGTTCAGCTCGCTTGACAAGCTCCGCTGCCTGGTGGTCGCTCAGCGGCGTAAACTCACGCGCCAGCTGCACGTTCTCTTCCAGTTGCGCAATCGAGTCGCAACCGATGATCACCGTGCTGACCGGTCGTGAGAGCGTGTAATACATAGCCTCGCGAATAGTGAGCGCGCCGGGCGTGGCGGCTTGCACCGACATTCCTTCCCAGGAGTGCTTCTGCTCTTCGATGGGCGGCGGAGTCCAGGTGGAGAGGATGCGTCCGCGGGCCGGAATCTTCATGCCTATGATGCCCATCTGGCGCTCGACGGCCAGCGGCAGCAACTCCTCGTTGAAACTGAAGTGGTGCGGGTCGGCGGCGTTCATGGCCATCAGGATGGTATCAAAGGGGTGGCGATTGATGCACTCCATCAAGGCGTCGGGGCGAAAGTGGCCGGTGATGCCGAGGAAGCGCACCACCTTCTGCTGCTGCATCTCGAGGAGAGCCTCCATCGCGCCGCCCTTGGCGAAGATCGCATCCACGTTGTCCAGAATGCCAACATCGTGCAACTGCCACAGATCCACATGGTCGGTCTGAAGGAGTTGCAGAGATTTTTCGATCATGCGCATCGAGCCGTCGCGGGTGCGCTCGCGGGTTTTGGTGGCAAGGAAGGCCTCGTTGCGACGGTGGGCCATTACCTTGCCAACGTATTGCTCGCTCCAGCGCTCCGGACCGCCGTAGATGGACGAGGTGTCGATGTAGTTGACGCCCAGATCCAACGCACGCTCGATGATGGGAACTGCAACGTCGAAATTGTTTGGATGCTCGATCGCGGCCTGGCCGCCCAGCGAGAAGATGCCCACTTTGTAGCCGGTCTTGCCCAGGTTGCGGGTGGGCATGGCGACGGGGGTGCGGGGGTTGGAGGGAAGGCCGGGGAGGGCCTTGGTGGGTGTGTCAGCCAGCGCCGAGGGCGCCAACAATGCAGCGGTGATGGCGCCGCCAGCCTTGAGAAATTCACGGCGGCCCTGTATTGCCGTTGAAACGGAGAGTTTTTTGCTCATGATGACCTCCACTCAGGGGGGAATCCCTGTGTGGCTTCATCATAAACCAGCGCGATAGCGGTGCAACACGCCTAGGTTTTATCAACTTCTTCTTTAGTCAGCTCTTCGTACTCGTCAGGGGGATCGTAGTCGTCGCATGTATCACGGCGAGTGCAGCTTGCGCAATCGGCGGGTTCGCAGACTTCCTTTTCCGGGGCCATTTCGTCGCCTTCATCTGTGACGGTCATGGAGTGCACAATTTCGGTATTCTCACGATCGGAATCGCGATCGATATTCTGCGAGGCGATCTGGAGGGCGTAGAGGAGCAGGCCGGTGCGGCGCGCATCGATGCGGGAGCTAAGGAAGGCAGCTGTGATCTTGGAGAGGGCTACCTGTATGGAGGCAGAATCTTCCAGCAGGGGGAGCTTGAGGTCATCAAATTTGATGTAGTTTGGTGAGGCCATGGTATGCGTGCGGGCGTGGAAATAACAATAAGCCAACTCGCCGAGAGCCGGAGATTGGCATCGCTTACCGTTGGTCTTGATATGACGACAAAGCTGGAACATCGGGTACCCCCACCCATACTTTGGACACAAAATCCTTGTTTTCTTTGGTTTACAGGCAGGGTTGCGCTGCAAAATATTGAAAACAATGAAGTTCCCTGCAAAATATTCCTGGCAAAGGAATTACGGGACGTTTCGGCCTCTGTTGGCTGTTTTCGGCTGAACGGCATCGTTTCCCAGGTCCCCAAATGCGAGGGACCTGGGGCACCCGGCCAGGACGATGATTTGCAGGAAGACTTCTGGGATTATTGTGCGACGAAGTAGGGAAATCATCTGCAAGGCACCTGCGGTGCGGGGACTGGCCGTCCAGGCGGGCGCTCACTATTCGTTCGCATGGGGTTCGTGGTATCCCACCCATCGCAAAGTACGCGATGGATGGGGCACCTGGCTGGAGACCGCGACTCCGTGGGCCCCCTAATTTGATTTCTGGTGGATATGAGTTACAATACTTACATAAGTGACGATGTAAGGATTCTGCCATGAGTACAACTTCTTCGATTGTGGTTAGCATGCGCCTTCCGGCGGAGAGCGGAAAACGCCTCAAGCGCATGGCCAGACAGCATGGATGGACCACGAGCGACGCCAGCGCCCGTCTGGTCGAGGAGGGCTTGCGCCGCTCTGAGTTTGCGTATATCGACTTCCGGGACTCGGCGGCGGGGCGGCAGGCGTATATGCAGGGCAGTCGTCTGGCGATATGGCAGGTGGCGGAGCTGCTGCGCGGCTACAAGCAGAACGCGGGGGCGGTGGCGAAACACCTGGAATGGCCACTCGAAAAGGTGCAGGCGGCGGTGAATTATATCGAGGCCTTTCCGGAGGAGGTAGCCGAGCAGTTGGCGGATTATGACGCGATTGATTTTGCGGTGCTGAAACGGATGCTGCCGAACATTGAGGAATTCGTCGTCTCGGGTAAGCAGTAAGAATGCTCAAGCTGCTGCTCGACGAGCACATCTCGCCCGCCGTGGCCGCCGGTTTGCAACGCCGCAACCGGACACTGGTTGTTCACGCAATGGCCGAGTGGGAGGGCGGCAACTTTCTGGGTCAGGAGGACGCGGTTTGCCTGCGCGAAGCGTTGGCGCAGGGATTGACCCTGGTCACCTATGACCGGCGGACAATCACACCCTTGCTCAAAGCCTGGGCAGAGGAAGGTCGTTCACACGGTGGCGTCATCTTCGTGGATGAGAAGACCATCTCGCAAGCAAAGATTGGCGGATTAGTTTTTTCCCTGAGCCGGTTGGCACAAGAAGCAGGCAAGTGGGATTGGATGAATCGGATTGTGTTTCTGCGGCGGTGATGCTTTTCTCCCAAGCCAGAAAATCGGTTGTTGGGGCAGCCGGACCCTACGCCGTCCCTACGGGACTCCGGATGAATTGTTGGTTTCGTCAACCCCACGCTGAAGCGCGGGGCTAACAAACACCGCGCCTACGGCGCGGGCGATGGGCTATTCCGCCTACACAAACTCGAAATATTTCGACACTGCCAATAACAGAAAGGCCGCCCTTGCGGGCGGCCTTAGTGGTTTTGCGCCGAAGGCGCGGTTGCCTGGACGGCTAGTCCCCGGCGACAAGCTCGGATTCTCTCTTCTCGGTTGGCTTGGCGGGGGCGATGGAGCCTAGCGGGACCAGTCCCTCGACGGGCTTTTCGCCGAGGACGTGCTCGCGGTAGAGCTTGGCCATGCGAGCGTTTTCGGCTTCCTGCTTCAGCTTCTCGTCGCGGGCACGGATTTGCTCTTCTCGGGCGGTCTTGGCGATGCCCAGATCGTCGAGCGTGTGATTGCGGTCGGCGTTGACGTGCTCCATCTTCAAATGGAGCTTGTGGCCGACTTCTGGCATGTCTACTTTTTTGCCGCCGACAAAGATTTCGTGGCGTCCATGCTCCTCATACCATTTGGTGAGCGTGGCCGTCATGTGCATCTTCTCGATAATGTTGCGCCAGCCGACGCCGGTGTTGTAGGCGCAGAAGCTGATCTCGCCCTCCTGCGTGGCGTAGGGGATGATGCACTGCTCGGTGCGGCGGAAGTCGTAGTTGAACAAATCCTGGAACCACATGCCGGCGATGAAGAGGAAGTTCCAGCGATCGGTGCGGCGCAGCTTGATGTCTTCGAGGGTGCGGTCGCCCTTGACGCTGCCGTAATTTTTGCCGGTGGCGTTGAAGGTCTTGTCCATCTTCTTGAGCATGTCGGTGATTTTGAAGTGGGTGGGCGACTTGAAGGGATCGTAGTTGCGCAGCAGAGCCAGCGTGAAACCGATGACCGAGAGCCACTTGCCGCGAGCCGCGTCGTTGACCTTGGCCAGATCCTTGGCAACCTTGTCCATATTGAGGAAGGAGGTGACGGGCGCGGCTTCCTTGGTTTCCTTGTCGATCATCATGGCCATGCCGATGCCGCAGTTGGGATGGCAGCCGCAGGAGAGCTGACCCCAGTCAGCAGCGGGCCCGTGAATCAGGTCGGCCCAGTCGCTGAAGGTGCTCATGAAGCTGATGGGGAACCAATCGCGCTCCGGCTCGCCGAAGCCCATTTGGTTCTTGATGTCGTGGGCCATGTGGGAGAGGGTGTAGCGTTGAGCAAAACGGCGCTCGTCGGTGATGTCTTCGTCGCGGCCGGTAAAGCTGACCGGCTGGAAGCTGAGGAAGCTGATGGTCTTGGGGTTGTCGAGGGCGAACTGGATGATGCGGCCCACCTGCTCGTTATTGATGCCGTTGATGATGGTGGTGACGGGAACGATTTCGACGCCGGCATCATGCAGGTTGTTGATGGCCTGCAGCTTGACATCGAAGAGGTTGCCCACCTTGCGATGCGAGTTGGCGGCGTTGCCGATGCCGTCAAACTGGAGGTAGACGTAGCGCAGTCCGGCCAGCGCGGCCTTGCGGCAGAATTCCTTGCTCTTAGCGAACTCGATGCCGTTGGATGCGGCCTGGACGCTGTTGTAGCCGACCTTGCGGCAGTAAGCGACTGCATCAAGGAAATGAGGCGAGAGGGTTGGCTCGCCGCCGCTAAACTGCACGCTCATTTGACGCTTGGGCTTGAGGGTGATGGCGTTGTCGAGCATGGTCTTGATTTCTTCCCAGTTGAGTTCGTGGACGAAGCCGACCTGATTGGCGTCCATGAAGCAGGGGTCGCACATCATGTTGCAGCGGTTGGTGAGGTCGATGGTGAGCACCGCGCCGCGGCCGTGGGTTACGGTCGAAGTGCCGTGGTTGTGCAGGCGCTTGTCGTTGTGGGAACGCATGTCGCGGCCGGGGAAGCTCTCTTCAAGGTGTTTGAAGAAGGCTGCGTCCATGGACATGATGTCTTCAAAGTGGCCGTGCTTGGGGCAGTCCTTGACCATCCAGATCTCGCCGTTGCGCTCGATGATCTGCGCCTTGATTTCGCCCACCTTCTCGTTGAGGAGGACTTCGTAGGGCAGCTTGCCGTCGATAATCTGCTTACGAATCTCGGGCACGCACTTGGGACAGAGCGAGTCAGTGGCGCGCGGCCAGCCCAGGGGCGGCTTCTCCTTCTGGTAGGACTTTTGCAGGGGCTTGTCGGACCATTTGGGGGTGAATCCCGGGTTGGGGCTGATGCGGTTCAGCCTCTCAAAAACGGCCCACGCGCCCTTGGCCGCGTAGACGACGGCTTTCTCGGCGTACTTGACTGCTTTTGCCATGATGTTGTGGTCTCCTCAACTGAAATCGTCGCCTGCGGCGGTGTCACGCCTGGCTAGACCTTGGGCTGCCGTTTTGGGAGGGCTGCTGGGGGTCTGAAAATGCAGTTTTAGGGTAACCGCTGAGTCCGGTCAAGCCAAAGGTGGAGCAGCGAATGGGGATATTTGGCGGTGAATGGCAATGAGGGAGCGCCGAATGGTCAGGCTTAGGGAAGAATTCGGGGCTGGCGTGCCCTGCTTGTGGCGATCAGGGGCCGCTGGTCTTGGCCACCTGGTTGATAATGCGCTGGATCAGAACCACGCGGACATGAATGCGGCGGGCCACGTCGGGCACGAACTCGTTCACGAAATTTTCGATGGGCGCGGTAGCCAAAGTGATGCCGTAGCGCTCGGCGCTGGCGGGAAGGTTGGTCTGCTGGCCGGGGACGTAAAGATCGCCGATTTCATCTTCAATTGCGAAGCCCACCAGGTCGGCGTAGTTCACCATCGGCTTGCCGTTGTCACCCTGAGTCCAATACACCTGTTCGATGGCATGGCCCACGCGGCGCTTGACGGAGGCATTAGGCATGCGATGGTAGTGCGGATCCTGGTGAATGATGGAAGGAATCAGAAAGGTCGAGAAGAACTCGCCGGTGATGTCCTGCGAATAGCTGACGCCCACGTTGCGGCCCCATCCTGTCATGCCGGGACCGTAGGCGGAGTGCGCGTTGGAGCCGACCGCGATGGCCGAGAGGCTCAGAATGGTGAGGGCATTGAAGGGTTCGATTACATTGCGCGCCGCCAGCCGGGCCTTCTCCCTGGGCGTCATGGGCTTCACCTCCGGTCCGGTCAGGAAGCGTTCAAACCAGTTCTTCTCCGGATGAGGCGCGCAGGGCGCAGGTTGCGTTGCGGGTTGTGCGCCGGCTCCCGCAGGCACATTTCCTACTGCCGGGGGCGCGGGTTTGGTGACGTTCCCAGCCGGACAAGGTGCTGTTGCCGGCGCGGCGGCAGTGGTGGTGCTTTGTGGTTGTGGAGCTTCCGGCAGCGACAGTTCGGGGCTAGCGCTCTCCAGTGGGCCGGCCCACGCCGGAATCACCGTAAGGAACAGAGCAAGCACAGGCAGCGCCAGGACGGTACAACGCGGCCATCGCGCTGACTCGAAATTCCAGCGGCTGGTGGCGCAATCATCGCTGATGTTCTTTCTCGAACCTCGGTCCAAGAACAGGTCCTCACTTGCGAAAGAAATGGCCGCACATGCTATCAAACAAAAACGGTTCGCTGCCTGACGCGCCCCTATGCAGTATCACACATATTAAGAGCCGTCCTTTTTGTGTTCCCTCTACAATCTGACGCCGTTTTCCCGTAAAAAGTTACACGCAAAATAAGAATGAGTCAGTGGTTCAATCGCCAGCAATCCGGTTTCCGTATTGACCATTGCGGCACCTTCGGAGTAAAGGCGATTGACGCGAGGCGGCGCGCATCGCAGACTGAGAAGAGATGGATTGATTGAATCTTCATGCACGAGGTACATACTATGAGTTCTTATCCGCCGCCGCCACCGCCTCCTCCCCCTCCCGGCCCCAGCATGGGCGGCATCGGCGCGCGCGTCGGTGCCCGCATCGATGAGGCCATTGAGCTGATCGAGATGGAACTGCGCCATACCGTCGCCTACGTGAACGACGCGGTGGTTCCCCAGGTTCGCAAGGAATCGATTACGGCCCTGCGCACCGTGGCCGGCAAACTTCGCGATCTGGCCGACCGCTTTGAGCAGAACGAGAGCAAGCGCCGCTGATGAACCTACCCCGGATTACTCTGATGCTGGCAATGCCGTTCCTACTGCTTGTATCCGGATGCGGACATCAGCAAACCGTTGACATGTTGCCCGCACCGCAAGCCGCACCGCCGGCGGCTGAGGAAGCTGAACCAGCGCCTCCCACACGCGTTGCACCAGCGCCCGTGCAGCCGGGAGGGGTCAGCGCCGAAGACCGAAAATATATCAGGACGCATAAGCCTATCCTCACCGAGGAGGGCGTAGCGAGTTGGTATACCGCTCCTTATAAGGGAGCCAAAGCTGCCAATGGCCAGGTCTTCAACGATCACGCACTGACGGCCGCGCACCGCACCCTGCCCATGGGTTCGCTGATCGTCGTAACCAACCTCAAGACGGGCCAGTCCGCCGACCTGCGCATTACCGATCGCGGCCCGTTTGTGGAGGGCAGGGTGATCGATCTCTCCATCGCATCGGCCAAGGCCACGGGCATCTACCTGGCGGGCACGGCACGCGTCCGGATAGATGTATACCGCACCCCCAAGCCCATCAATACCGGCGGCCGCTGGTGCGTGCAGATTGGCGCTTTCGAGAGCGAGCGCAAGGCGAAAAAACTGAAGGCGCGACTGGAGCGCAAGTATCCCAGCGCCAGCGTGATTGAGTTCTCCGGCGAAGATAAATACTGGGTGCGCATACGTCCCGAGGGCGACGACCGCAAGCAGGCCGAGCGCATCGCCCGCCAACTACGCCCAGCCGAGGGCGAGGCTTTCCTGACAAGGCTGGATTAGCAGCGAAAGGAAGTTACTCCGGCGGCGGATAGAAGGGCAGCTTGTCGTTTTTCTTGTTGGCGCGGCGGATGGTCACATCATCGATCAGCAACGCGGGAGCAAGAACCGTTTCCGGCACTTCGCCGAAGTAGTTAGCGACCCACAGTTGCTTGCCGGCGGCCACTACGCTGGAGCGCAGCGCGCGCAGGTCGAGATCGCTAATCTCAGCGCCGCGCACCAGTTCCCGCTTGCCGTCCGGAGTGACGCGATACAACAGCCGCGGCGACAGCTTCTCGCCCATGGTAGTCACATAATAGACATTCTTCAAGTCGCGAACCTTGGCCAGCGTCAGCAGCCTGTCGTTCAGATCCTCGTCCGATAGCCCGTCTTTCGCCGTCACCTGGAGCACGCCGATAGAAGGCTTCGGCTCCGCAGCGAGTCCGGCGCGCGCGTGGCCGTTCGATTGCGGAAAGCCACGCACCGGTTCGCGGCCGATTAGATAATTCTGCAGTATGCCGGCGACGACCAGCTTGACTGAGATCGCCGGAACACCCTCGTCGTCCACATCGTACGCGCCCACGAGGTCCTTGCCGTTATAACTCTTCAGGCCGGGATCATCGACCACGTCAAAAGACTCCGGCAGCACGCGTGCATGATAACTGGAGGCAAAGGGTCCGTTGGTGCGCGCCTCGGTGCCCAACTTGGGCCTAGTCGCGGTCACGCCGCCTGCCACCAGGGTGTGCAGCGTTTCGGCGCCGGCGTCGGAACTGAGCAGCAGCGGCCCATGATACTCCTCCTCAACCAGCGGAGCTTTGCGTAGATCGGTGAGCGATGCGATCAGCGTGATTGCATGTTTCTCGAAGACCTCCGGCGCATCCAGATCCTTGAGCGAAGTTCCGGTGGTCGCATAGGAGCGTACCAGTCTCATGCCGTCGGCTGCCTGCGTACCCACCGCGAAAGATTCCTGATAGCCGGCTACCGACTTGCGCACGATGGCGCCCTCGCTGGTGACCAGCCAGGTGGTCGTTACGCGCGCAGAAAAATTTCCCACGGAGAACTGCACGTCGCGCTGGCCATCCTTAACAGTGGCGTCAGTGCGGTAGAGCCCGCTCGACCGCGCCACCCTGGTCTCCCAGTCTCGCTCGCTCACCTTCAGCTTGAGTGGTTCAGCCAGTGAGATGACTGGCGTCTCCTTGCTGAAGTCGTCGACTTGTGGAGGCGTCTCCACTTGCTTGAGTTCGGCTTGCTTCTGCGCATAGGCCGCCAGCGCGCTTTTGTATGCCTGATCAGTAGCCGTCCACAATGCCGACCGCAGCGCAATCGGGTCGTCTTCCAGAGCCGCCAGTTGGACAGAGCCATCGCCCCGGCCTCCGGAGCTGTCAGTCTTATAGTCGCCCACGCGCACCGTCACGCGCGCCACGCGCCCGTGATTGCTCTGTGAGCTGCTGGTAGCTCCAAACTCTGCCTTGGTCTCAAAGTTATCGATCTCTTCGATGCGGTACTGGATGAAGAACGGCTTCTGAAAGTCCTTCAACTGCAACTGGCTCTTGCTGCGATCCAGCTCGGTGAGCATGGCCTTCAACACGGGATCTTTTTCGGCGTCGGCGCGGGTGGGCTGTGGCGCGGTTTGGGCGGACGAACTCAGGCAGATAACGCCGAGGATGGCTGCAACAAATCCAGCTTGAGCAAATCGTGCGACAGGACGAATCGGGTTCATTGCGTTAACACCTCTCATCGAAAAAACTTTATGTGAAACCTGGCACAATGATCCCTGTCCTGTCCAAGAACTATCGAAGGGATCAACTCAAAGAAGCTTTTTTGGACTTGGCCGTAAGTAAAACCGTCTGATTCAACCTGAACATGCCCAACCGGCAAGAATTCTTTCGAGAAGACCACACCACCTTCACCTATACGTCTCCAAGTGCCTCGCGTACGCTCAACTTTGCTTTGGCGCACTAACTCTTGTTGAAAGCTTTGGTCCTTCTTCAGGATCAATGTGGATTTTTCTCCGTTCGATTGAAAGATGTATGTTCCAGCTACAGCGCTGTAGCTATAATCCGCAGCTACCATGTACCAGATCCAAAAGACTGCTAATGAAAGGAAAACCCAACCGGATATACGTACAAACTTGGGCACCTTCATAACTATCTCCTCATGAACAAAACCAATTGAAGTTCGTGGTATCCCACCCAGCCGCAAAAACAATAACACGGCGAGGGTGGGGCACCCAGTCTATGCACTGTTCAATGCTTCTCCGACGGAATCGGCAAGATCGGCGGTCGCGCCGTGTTTTGCGGCTGCTTCTGCGTTTCCATCTCGCTGAACAGCATCGCCGGGGCCACGGCGCTAACCGGAATCGTGCCCGACTCCGCGCCGCACTCGCCGTTGAAAACCTCGCTCTTGTCGCTGGTAACCAGAATGCGCTTCATGGCGGCCAGCGGCGTGCCCACAATACTGACGCCGCGAACCAGTTCATCCGGCCGGCCGTCCACATACACGCGCCAAACCACCAGCGGAATTACTTCAAATGCCTGCGGCGAGCGGCGCTGGGTCACGGCAAATCCTGAAGAAATGTCCTCGAAGTAAAGCCCGTAGGTCTTGCCCTGTTTCTTCGCTTCTTCGATCAACTGCTTGCGCAGTTTGTCTTCGGACACGCTCTTGGTTGAGGTCACCATCAGGTTGCCTTGCCTGCCGGTGGGAACCTTGCCGGACTGCGCGCGGCCGTGGCCGTTGGAGTTGGCAAAGCTGGCAATAGGCAGCCGCGACATGAGGAAGGTCTTCAGCACGCCGTTGTCAATCAGGGCGACACGTTGCGCCTTCTGTCCCTCATCATCATATTGATAGTTGCCGCTGAGCCAGGTTTTGCCAAAGGTGGTTTGTGTGGGATCGTCGGCCACCGACAGGAATGTTGGCAGCACCTCCTTACCCACATCCTTGGTAAAAGTCTGGCCCTCCTCGTCGCCGCGCTGGCGCTGGCCCTCAAGCCTGTGGCCCAGCACTTCGTGGAAGAAGACCGCAGCGGCCCGTCCGGAGAGAATTGCAGGCCCGTCAAAGGGCTCGGTCACTGGCGCCTTGCGCAGCGCCTCCAGGCTGTTGCCCAGGTCGCGCACAGCCGCTTCCATCACCGACTGCGCGGGCAAACCCTCCACCGTCTCGGCCTCAAAGGTCTTTGCGCGGAAGAGGTCCATCCCATCGTCGGCTCGCGTCATGGCAACCATCAGCACCCGTGCTTGCAGGTGCGGCGTCACTACCCGCGAACCTTCCGACGAGACAATGTAGTCGGTCTCGTTCTGCGCCGAGAGGAGCACCATGTTCATATTCACATCCGGGAAGTCGCGAAAGACGAGCGAGAGCGCCCGAATGCGCTGCTCCCATGCCGCGCGGTCAATCTTGACCGGCGGCGCGGGCTTGCCAATGTAAACCTGTGGCGCCTCCTTGCTGAAATCCGGCGAGGAGTCCTCTTCCTTGGCGCGCACTTCTGCTTCAGTTTTCACGCGCAGGTAATTCTCCAGCGCTTTTCCGTATCCGGCATTAGTGGCCAGCCACAGCGACCGCGCCAGCGCCTCCCGGTCCTCCGCTAGCGGCAGCGTGGCGCTGGTGACCGCCGAGCTGCGATGGGCGCCGTGCGTGTTGTCCAGCTTTGGCTCGCCGATGCGCACCTGCACATCAGCGACGCGCACATGATTGGACCCGCTGCTTACCAGCGCTCCATATTGCGCGCCAATTGTAACCGCGCTGGCGTCGCTCACCGCATAACTCAGAAAGTAGGGCGGCAACTGCTTCGCGTCGCCTTGCTTGCCCAGCGAGGTAAAAGCGCGATTGAGTTCGGTGGTCATCGCGTCGAGGAGCGGCGGGGCAACTTGCTGCTGCGCTCCGGCAGCTATGGGCAAGGACAGCGCGGTAACGGCAACAATCGCGCGGAACCCGGCGCTGTAGATCGTCCGCCTTACGAAGTTAAAAGAAAACTCTCTCATAGGCTGAATAACCTGATAAAACATCTTCCAAGGGAATTGTCTCAGAGTATGCTATTCAAGAGGAAACGACCCATGACATTTGCGCGCCGAACGCTGTCGCTGCTTTGCCTTGCTTTTCTTCTCACCTGCCTGAATCCGCGCCTTGGCGCTGCTCAACCGGCCCCCACCCAACCGGCCGCCCCGTCGGCCCAGGCTCAGCCGGCCGACGCCCAACCCAATCCGCAGGCGTATTCCCTACCGCCCGACAAGCTGGCCAAGGCTATCACCCTTAGCCGCATTCGCAACATTCTGGACATCGCGGGCTCACTCTGGGGTCTGGTTTTTCTCTGGCTGCTGCTGGCTACTTGCGCCGCCGCCGGCCTGGCAGCCTGGACGGAACGCCTGCTGCGCCGCCGCTGGATGCAGGGGCTGCTCTTCTTTGCCGCGTTTCTGGTCATCACGACCCTGGCCAACCTGCCCTTCGATATCATCGGTCACCATTTCGGCCGCAGCTACGGCATCAGCGTGCAGGGCTGGGGAAGTTGGATGGGTGACCAGGCCAAGGCGCTGGGCATTTCCCTTCTTTTTGGCGTGCCCGTGCTGCTGCTCTTCAACTGGATCGTGCGCCGTTGGCCCCGCCGCTACTGGCTGGGGCTCTGGGTCGCCACACTCCCGCTCTTGGTGTTAGGCATCTTCGTAGCGCCGTTGCTCGAACCCATCTTCAACAAATTCGAGCCTCTCGCCAAAAGCAATCCCGCGCTGGTCACGGAGCTGGAAAAAGTTGTTGCCCGCACGGGGACCAACATACCGCCCGAGCGCATGTTTCTGATGAAGGCCAGCCTCAAGACGAACGGCCTTAACGCCTATGTCAGCGGCATCGGCGCCACCAAGCGCGTCGTCGTGTGGGATACCACCGCCGGCCGCGTTCCCAACGACGAAGTCCTTTTTATCTTCGGCCACGAAAGCGGCCATTACGTTCTCAATCACATTCCCAAGATACTTGCAGGGACAGCTCTCTCCCTGTTCTTTGTTTTCTGGGGTTGCGCAGCGTTTGCCGGCTGGATGGCGCGCTGCTTCGGCGCTCGCTGGCGCCTGGGCGGGCAGGAAGGCGGAGATGCCCCGCTCGCCAGCCGTCAAGGCTTCCTGGTACTCCTCTTCGCGATCTCGATCGTCAGCTTTCTGCTGACGCCGGCAAACAACGCCTTCAGCCGTTACTTCGAACACCAGGCCGACGTCTACGGCCAGGAGGCCATCCATAGCCTGGTCGCCGACCCGCAGAAAACCGCCGTAGCCGCCTTTAATCAACTAGGAGAAGCCTGGCTAGAAGACCCCAATCCCAGCCCCTTCATCGAGTTCTGGGAGTATAACCACCCCAGCGTTCAGACGCGCGCCAACTTTGCGCTGCACTACGATCCGTGGGCCAATGGAGGGCGGGGAAGGTTCTTTGACAAATAGCGATTGGGAGATATGCGAATGATCTTCCTCGGCTACTCTGCCGTTGTCGGATCAATTACCGTCCGAATGCGCGAGACACGGTTGGCGGGCAGACCAGCCTGCTGGGCATGCTTGCGGATTGCATCTTCATGCGGGGCGATGTAAATACAATAAATCTTGTTGTCGGTGACATAACTCTGTACCCACTGAATCTGTGGGCCCATCTCTCGTAGAACGCCGCACGATGTCTGCGACGCCGCTTGCAACTGCTCAGGCGACAGCTTACCTACTTCGGGGATTTCTCTTTCGATAACGAACTTCGGCATGAGGAAGACCTCCAAGTCTTAGAGTCAATTAACAGAAATTATATCGCATATTGGAGTGTAATGGTGCAAAATGTGGGCAAACCCGGGAAATCTGGTTGCCGCAATCCACAAATTCTGATGCAGAAATGCAACGCTGCTTGTCCCCTGCCTATACAATCTCTCCATGCAATTTCTATCGCTCTCACGCCGCCGCGTCGACGTTTTTCCGCCTGAAGCCTTTACCCCGGAGCTTGTCGCCCGCGAGGGCAATCGCGTCCGCGAACTTTATGTCTCTGGCCTTTTGCGCCAGATCTGGCGACGTGGCGATATTCCCGGTGCAGCCATCCTCTGGGAAGCTGCCAGCGAGCCCGAGGTTCGTGCAGCCCTCGACAGTCTGCCCATCGCTCAGGCCGGAATGCTGGAAATCCTGGTGATTGTCCCGCTTGCACCCTATCCAGGATTCGGTCCGGCGTAAGGCTGGCCCATGGTACCGGTTTTCCTCACCCCTCCATCAACTTCCGCGACGTACACTGAAATGTCGTTCAATATGGAGGGGACCAACCATGGCCTATCCCGCAAACTACCGTTACACCCGTGAGCATGAATGGATTGAGCTGGCTGGTTCCATCGGCTCCATCGGCATCACTGACTACGCGCAAAGCTCCCTCGGCGACATCGTCTACGTGGACCTGCCCAAAATAGGCGACGCGGTTACTGCCGGCGCTACCTTCGGCACGGTGGAGAGCGTCAAGGCGGTCAGCGACCTCTACTCGCCGGTTACCGGCACGGTGACCGCGATTAACGAGGAGCTGAAAAACGCCCCCGACAAGATCAACGAGAAGCCTCACGAAGCCTGGATCATCAAGGTCAAGCTGACCAATCCCGACGAGTTCAACGGCCTGCTCGACGCCACTGCCTACGAGGCATTCATCGCGGAAGAAAGCTAGAAGCTGAATATGCGCTACCTGCCCAAATCTCCCGCTGAACGGCTCAAGATGCTGGCCGACATCGGCGCGGCCTCCATTGACGATTTGTTCGCTATCATACCTGCCAAGCACCGCCTGAACCGCGACCTCGACGTGCCGCGCGCGCATGCCGAAAGCGAGATCATCGACTACTTCCGCGCGGCGGGAGCGAAGAACGCCACTAATTATGCCAGCTTCCTTGGCGCCGGAGCTTATCGCCACTACCGTCCGGCTATCATCGACTCCCTGATTCAGCGCGGCGAGTTTCTGACGAGTTATACGCCTTATCAAGCAGAGATAAGTCAAGGCACGCTGCAAGCTATCTTCGAGTTTCAGACCATGATCGCCGAGCTGACCGGCATGGATGTTGCCAACGCCAGCATGTACGACGGCTCAACGGGAGCGGCCGAGGCGGTGATGATGGCTGTGCGCGTCACCGGGCGGCACAAGGCAGTAGTAGCCGCGACTGTTCATCCCGAGTACCGCGAGGTGCTGGGAACTTACACAAAGTATCAGGGACTGCCCAGCACACTAATAGGTTACGACCGCAAGACGGGGCGCATCGATCTGGTTGCACTGGAAGCCAGCGTAACGGATGAAACTGCGGCCGTTCTGGTGCAAAGCCCCAACTTTTTCGGTGTCATCGAGGATATTCCGGCCATTGCGGCGATTGCCCACGCCAAGGGCGCGCTGCTGATAGTCTCCATCGCCGAGGCGGTTTCACTGGGAATTGTTCGACCGCCGATCGAGGCGGATATTGTCAGCATGGAGGCGCAATCCTTCGGAGTGGCTCTCAGCTATGGTGGCCCATTCTGCGGCGTTCTCGCTGCCAAGGAGCAGTTTGTTCGCCAGATGCCCGGACGTCTCGTCGGCCAGACGGTTGATAGCTCTGGCTATCGCGGCTACGTTCTGACGCTCTCAACGCGCGAGCAACACATTCGCCGCGAGAAGGCCACTTCTAACATCTGCACCAATCAGGCATTAGTCGCGCTGATGGCTACTATCTTCCTCAGCATCTATGGCAAAGAGGGAATCCGCGAGTTAGCCGAGCATAACATTGCGAAAGCGAGTTATGCGGCCAAGACGCTCTCCACCCAACCTGGAGTTAAGCTGCTGTTCACTGGTGCGCCGCACTTCAACGAGTTTGTTTTGCAAACCGAGGAATCTCCGGATAGATGGAGCCAGAGGCTACTTGACGCAAAGATCGTTGGCGGCATTGATTTGAGCAGCTGGTATCCCGAGCTGCGTAATTGCACGCTGTGGTGCGCAACGGAAATCGTTACCCGTGCGCAGATTGACGCCGCGGCCAAAGCTCTGGCGGGCAAACCGGTAAGGGCATAATCAAGTTCATTCAGGCAGCCTGATTTTTATTTGCAAGTGGAGATTTACGGATGTTCGAGAACTTCAAAGCCGCGATGCACAAGAGGCAACACAAGAAATGGGAGAAGTTGCGAGGGCGCGGCAAGCAATCTTTCGTTGTGCGCAGAGGAGTGCTGAGGTGGGGCGGCATCATGTTTGTCCTGACCATGTTCACGAATTATTTTGGCCGTCACATGAAGATGAATTGGCTGCTGGTGGTTAGTTTGCTGATAGCCTGTCCTTTCGTTGGATATTTCTGGGCACGGTGCGTGTGGTATTTGAATGAGCTACACTTCCGCGACGATCTGAAGCAACAAGATTCGATCAAAGAGAGTAAGCCCTGGAAGGCTTGAATAGTTTGCGGTGAGGTAATAATGGCAACACCTGGAATTCCGGTTTCACGCATCAACGGCAAAGTCCGTTCCCACCCGACGCAGAACGAGGCTTTGCTCTTCGAGAAGTCCTCGCCCGGCAAGCGCGCCTACAAGCTGGCTCCGCTCGATGTGCCCGCTGTCGATGCGGCGGCATTGCTGGGCGCGGCGCATCGAACTACTCCAGGCGAGTTGCCGGAGTTGAGCGAGATCGAAATCATCCGCCACTTTACGCGGCTCTCGACGTGGAACTACGCCATTGATCTGGGAATGTATCCGCTGGGTTCCTGCACCATGAAGTACAACCCGAGAGTGAACGAGTTAGTGGCCCGCATCGAAGGATTAGCCGAGGCGCATCCTTACCGGCCTGATTCGCTGGCGCAAGGGATTCTGGAAGTGATTGATTTGCTGCAGCACTGCCTGATCGAAATCACCGGCATGGACGCGATTACGCTGCAACCGGCGGCCGGCGCGCATGGCGAGTTCACGGGAATTCTTTTGGTTCGAGCATGGCACGAATCGCAGGGGAATCCGCGCAGCAGGATTCTTATTCCAGACTCGGCGCACGGAACCAACCCGGCCACCGCGGCCATCTGCGGCTACACGGTCGAGAATCTGAAATCCAACTCCGAGGGCGGCATAGACCTGGAGGCACTTACTCGGCAGGTTGACTCGGAGACGGCTGCGTTGATGCTGACCAACCCTTCGACGATTGGAGTCTTCGAGAGCCAGATCGCGAAGATCGCCGAGATTCTTCACGCCAAGGGTGCGCTGCTTTACATGGACGGCGCCAACATGAACGCGCTGGTGGGCAAGGCGCGGCCCGGCGACTTCGGCGTGGACGTGATGCACCTGAACCTGCATAAAACTTTTTCGACGCCTCATGGCGGCGGTGGCCCCGGCTCAGGGCCGGTGGCTTGCAAGGCGTTTCTTGAGCCATTTCTGCCGACGCCGGTTTTGGTTCTAGGACGAGAGCGGCGCGAAGCGCTGGAACTATGACCGGCCGCAATCGGCAGGAAGGGTTCGCGCTTTCTACGGCAACGTTGGAATGTTCATCCGCGCACTGGCCTACATCCTGGCCAACGGCCCCGACGGTCTGCGCCAGACAACCGAAGACGCCGTTCTCAACGCCAACTACATCCGCGCCAAACTCCAGGACGTTTACGAGCTGCCCTACAAGACCGCGTCGATGCACGAGGTGGTCTTCAGCGATAAGCATCAGGCAGCCAGGGGAGTGAAGACCGGCGACATCGCCAAGCGGCTCATCGACTACGGATTTCATCCCTACACGGTCAGCTTTCCGATGATCGTTCACGGCGCACTGATGATTGAGCCGACCGAAAGCGAGTCGCTGGAAGAGCTGGATTTGTTCATCGCAGCGATGCGCGCGATTGCGAAGGAAGTAGACGAGACGCCGGAGTTGGTGAAGAGCGCGCCGCACTCGACGCGAGTAGGAAGGATGGACGAAGTACAAGCGGCGAGGAAGCCGATACTGCGATGGCGACCGACGGAGTAGAGCAGTCCTGGTTGGCAAGCGCGAGATGTTTCAGCAGAAATTCGTAGTCCTTCTTGTAGCGCGAAATTTCCTCAACGCTGTCTGACGAAAGGACGACGTTTAGAAGAATATCTCCAATGGCAATCTTTGTATCCATGTCCACCAGAGGTCCTTGTTTTCTCCCGCAGAAGAACAGTTGAGTCTTTCTTTCGCAGCCTTTTTCCATAATCTCAATCTGTGCTACATCCTCGATTTTGGAGGTTAGGCAGCCTTTGCTGAATGTGCGAGTATCTCGTTCGACGGCGTTCTGTAAAGAATCGTCCAGTCCCTCAATTCTGACATACATTACAGTGCGGGCGGTTTCGTACTTATCGCCAGGCATCAGGAAGAAAAATGGGTTCTTTTTGTTTTCATATAACCCCCAGCCTGGCGGCGCAGTTACAGCTAACATCACGGGAGGAGCGATCAAGAAAATCGCATTATCCAATTTTTCCTCTGTCTTTCCGCATGTGTTATTAACCACGGAACCTTGACTTTCAGCCATCGGAATTGGAGTTAGAAGTGCCAGCGGCGCAAGCAACAATAGGAAGCTCATATTCCAACCCATTCGTTTCATTATTCGCCTCTTTCTCCGAAAGTTGGGATCAGTGTGTTTTTCTGTACAGCTCCTCCAGCGCATCGCAGGCTGTATGCACGCCATCCTCGTTGGCGAGCAGCCGGGCTACACTCTCGGCTTGCTGAGCCAGCCTCGGCTTGGCGAGCATCGCCTTGAGCCGGCGCGCCACGCGCCATGGCGTGTAGTTGCCGCGTTGAATCACTCGCGCCACCTTCAGCCGCTTCATCCGCCGGGCGTTGTCGGGCTGGTCGTGCGAGTAGGGCATGATGAGCATCGGCTTGCCGGCGCGCAGGCATTGCGCCGTCGTTCCCACGCCTCCCTGGTGCACCACCATTGCCGCGCGTGAAAACAGCCGGGAGTAAGGCGCATACTCGGCCACGCAAATGGATTCCGGTAGCGGGGTTTGCAGACGGTTGCGCGGATCGGTGCCGATAAGAAGCACTGCGCGAATTCCCAGCCGGATGGCGGCCTTGGCCGAAACCTCGTAGAAATTTCCGGCAGCCAGCACCGCCGCCGAGCCCAGCGTAAAAACCACCGGAGGCAGTCCTTCGTCGAGGAATTTTTCCAGTTGAGGTAGGCAGCTCCTGGACGCCGAAGTCGGCATCGAAGTAGCAGAAGCCGGTAATCAGCGTGTTCTTAGGCCAGTCTTTTTGTTCCACGCCCAGCACGCGCGAAAACAGGGCCAGGACCAGGTTGGGCGAGTGCTTGGCATCGAAAAGCGGATTGGCGCCCCTGGGCAATCCCAGTTCGCTACGCAGCTCGTATATCGGCTCCGGCCACTTGCGGCTCACAAATCGCGCCACTCGTTTGATGACCCTGCCGAAGCCCGGTACCGCTTTGTCGGCCCGCGCCAAACGCGGATACGGAGGCAGCACCGGCGGGTCGAAAGCGGAAAAAAACGAAAGCGGCGCCAACACGTAGCTGGCCCATGGAATCCCCGTCACCTCGGCCACCAGCGGCCCAGCGTAGTTCAACTCGCCCAGCAGCAGCAGATCGGCGCGCTCCGGCTTGGTCGCCGCATCCAACAGGTCAGAATATGTCTGGCGCAACGCGGGAAAGAGAAAATCCCTCAGCCCACGTTCCGTGCCGTTCTTGATGTCGTAGATCATTTCGACGAGGGTGGTGTTGGAGGGGTCGATGTCCGGCCGGACAGCGTGAAATTCCAGCCCCAGAGGCCGAATTCTTGATTCATAGACCGGCGGCAGCGCCATCACCGGCACGTGCCCGCGCCGCTTCAGTTCCAGGGCAATGGCGATCAGCGGATTGGTGTCGCCATAGGTGCCGATATTCGAGAGAACAATGCGCAATATGATGTTCCTGGGCTGTTTGGGCCTACAGTTATGAGGGTAATTGATTGGGCCTGTTGTCCGACTGGACTCATCCAGCTACAACCGGGGGATGATATTATTTTTCCGTCGTATCAGGAGAGCTTCCATGCCGAACCTACGCACACTTCGTTTTGTTGCCCGATCTTTCGCGGCTGCTACTTTGCTTTGCGGCCTTCTGGCTGCTGTTCATCCCATCTTCGCGCAACAGACCCAGGCTACCTCAACTGCTATTACCACAGACAAGCCCTACAAAATTGTTGACCGCTGGAAGCTGGGCGGAGAGGGAGGCTGGGATGACCTTCGCGCCGATCCTACGGCCCATCGGCTCTACCTTACCCACGGCCCGCGCGTGGATGTGGTTGATACACAGACAGGAAAGCTCGCCGGTAGCATTACCGGCTTGCACGGCACACACGGCGTAGCGCTCGACACTGCCGGCAAGCTCGGCTACATCTCCGACGGCGGCGGCAACGCTGTGGTTGTCTTCGACCGCGCCACGCTGGCCACCGTGGCCACCATCCCCGCCGGAACCGGTCCTGACGCCATCGTCTTTGAGCCTGCAAAGCAGACCGTCTGGGCCTTCAACGGCCGCAGCAAAGACGCCACCGTAATCGACGCCGCTACGCAGAAGGTCGTCGCCACCATTCCGCTGCCCGGCAAGCCGGAGTTTGCCGTAGTCGATGGCCAGGGTACGGTCTTCGTCAATATCGAAGACAAAAACGAGATCGTCCGCCTCGACGCCAAAACCAATAAGCTCACCGCCGAGTGGCCGATTACCGGCTGTGACGGACCCAGCGGCCTGGCCTTGGATATAACCGGTGGGCGGCTCTTCTCGGCCTGCGGCGGCAAGAAGATGGCTGTGACCGATGCGAAAACCGGCATGTCGCTCGCCACTGCTGCGATCGGCGATGGTCCCGACGGCGCCGGATGGGACGCCAAAGACAAGCTGGCCTTCGCCTCCTGCGGTGAAGGAGTTCTCTCGGTTATCGATGCCGGCGCACCCGGCTATCCCACTATCGAGAGCCTGCCCACCCAGCGCGGCGCACGGACCATGACCTACGACTCCGCCAATGACCGCATTTACCTGGTGACGGCCGAGTTTGGCCCGCGTCCCGAGCCCACTGCAGATAATCCGCGCCCTCGTCCCGCTATTGTTACCGGCAGCTTTGTTGTGCTGGTTGTTAGCCGGTAAGTGAGGCGTTACATGCCCTGTTTAGCGATGAAGAGAAACTTCTTGCGAAAAGCAGGGTTTAGGTTGATGATTCTAATGCCATTGTATGGCAATTCCGCGGTTTTGAACCATAAGGAGAAGACTCGTGCGTAAAAACATTCTCATGGTTGTATTCCTGGCAATCTGCCCTTTGGCCATTGCCCAGCAGGCGCTCAACAACGACGCCATCATCAAGCTGGTGAAGGCAGGCATGTCGGACGATCTGATTATCACTACCATCAACGCGCAGCCGGGAAACTATGACGTCTCCACGGATGGGCTGATCGCTCTCAAGACCGGAGGCGCCAGTGACAAGGTGGTCTCGGCAATTGTGCTCAAGGCCTCGGCTGCACCGCCGCCTCCGCCGGCTGCCCCTGCTCCGCCACCAATGCCCGTGGCCCCCGCTCCTCCAACTCCACCTACGCCGCCGGTAGCTCCAGCGCCGCCCGTGGCTCCAACGCCGCCAGCGCCGTCCGTAGCAGTTGTTCCGCCGGCTCCGCCTGTGCCTGCGGTGCCCGCTTTGCCCCCCGGCATCGATGTTGTTGGCGTCTATTATCAGGACCAGAGCGGTGCGTGGAAGCCCATCCTGCCGGAGATTGTGACCGCAAAGCTCGGCGGGTTTGGGATTGGTATTCATGATATGGGGGCCAGGTCAACGAACGGCCATGTAGCCGGCGTCAAGGCCCAGACAGATGTAACTATGCCCATCACGCTCGCTGTCTACATGCCCGAAGGCCGCTCCATTGCGGAATATCGGTTGATTCGGTTTCAAATCAAATCGAACGAACGCGTCTTTCCCATCACCTCCAGCGCTGCAACCAAGGAGAATGATGAGTTGGACAAGAACGCCATCGGATTTTCCTCTGAAAAGATTGCGCCTCGCGTCTACCAGGTCATCCTGAACGCAAACCTGGGAAAGGGCGAGTATGGGATGCTTCCGCCCAAGCCGCGCGATCCCTCCGAGGGCAACAACTGGAAGATCTATTGTCTGAGCGTGATCGAGTAACGCCAGGCAGCATTGGCTGGGCGCGATTACGTTTGGCATGAGACTTTGCGGGGCCGTTCCCGGTAAAGGGGATGGCCCTGCTGCTTTTTTCACCACTCCCAGAATCTTCTTGCGAAACGCCGGTGTATTAGAGGATGATTCTAGTGCCATCCTTTAACAGTTTTGGCGGTTTTGAATCGTAAGGAGAGAATTCGTGCATAAAAACCCAATCGCAGTCATGCTTTTCGCAATTTGTCCTTTGCTCGTTGCTCAACAGGCAAAACCCGTTCCTGAAACGCAGGCCGCCGCGCCGCAAGCCGCGACTTCGGCACCGCCTCCGCCCCATACGCTGCTGGATGGCACTCCTATCAAGCTCCGCCTCAGCGATACAATCTCATCGTCAAACGCAAGGGTCAACCAAGAAGTTCCCTTTGCTGTTGTCGAAGATATCAGCGTGGATAATGTGATTGTCATCCCCAAAGGCTCAACAGCGATTGCTACAGTAACAGAAGCCGAATCCAAGAAGAGCATGGGACGCGGCGGCAAGCTGAATATTTCCATCAGTTATGTACGCCTCAAAGATCAAGAGAAAGCCGCTCTGCGGGCGATACAGGACAATAAGGGCGGCGGACATGTCGGAGCTATGACCACGGGGATGGTGGCAACGGCTGTAGTATTCTTCCCAGCAGCCCCTCTGCTTCTCTTCGTCCACGGCAAGGACATCACCATTCCTCAGGGAACCGAAATCACCGCCTTTGTTGAAGGCGATATGCATCTGAATATCGCCAACTTTGTTGATGCACAAACAGCTCCAGCGCAAGCGCAGATTCCTGCCCTACCGGTTGCCCCAGCACAGGTCTCGCTGAACATCGAATCCACGCCGCCAGGAGCTGACATCGAAATCGACGGTGCGTTTCGTGGGTAACACGCCCTCTACAGTTACTGTCACACCAGGAAGTCACCAGATTTCCGTGAAGAAGAAGGGTTTCACCGACTGGTCCAAGACACTCAACGTGACCAATGGTTCGGTTCACCTCATTGCCGAATTGGAGCAGGCACCATCTCAACCGCCAGCGTCAATTCCATCACCGCCTCCATCGAATTGAACCGGCAATCAGAGGCATCTATTGAACACGTGCGGGTTACTGGTGATACCTTATTTCTGACGGCCATCTATGAACCGACGCACGCGCAGAACGCTCTGGATAGTGGCCGCGGTCCTGCTTCTCCTGGCCGCGGCATGGGTCTTGCGATACTTTGCCCCACCGGAGGCCGCGCGGCTGCTGCCTGAGTCTGACGGCATTCTCTATGTCAACCTCAGGCCGGTACGCACCTTCTTCCACAAGAATATGAAGCCGCCGGAATATGCGCCCGACTACAGGCAGTTCATTGACGCCGTCGGCATCGACCCGGAGCGCGATCTGGACGAGGCAGCCATCGCGCTGCATCGCATTACAGACCCCAACGACCCGAACAGACCGGTCGCCTATTCGGTAGTGCTGGTGGGCAAGATTACCGGCAAGCGGCTTAACACCTGGTTGGACGCGCACGCCGTGAGCCGCGAGACCTACGCCGGCCATACCGTATATAGCATTCCATCCGACAAGGGGCGCATCGCTCGCGTGGCGCAGATCGGTTACGACATGGTGGCTGTCTCCAACTATCCGACGCCGGAGATGATTCACTCCATGCTCGACCGGCACGCAACAGCCGCATGGCCCATTGCCGGCTCCTCGCTGCTCCGGCAGCACTATCACGATGTACCGATGCTGCCGCTGCCCTCGCTGGCCTGGGGAGTGGGTCAGATTGGGTTGCCCTTCTCGGAGAGCGGCTCCATCAAAATTTTTGGCTTCTCGCTGCCGCTGGAGGCAGACTCCACCATCATCGCCAGCGCGACTCCGGCCTTGTCGCTGGGAGGCTCGCTGAATGTCAAGGTGGTGGAAATCGCTCCCAGCGTCGGCAAAGCCTCCAGCCAGGCCGATGCGCTTAACGTGTTGCTGATTCTGGCCCGAGGCATTTCTGCACCACTGGCTGACAACGCCGCCAACAACAGCCTGAAAGAGCTGCTGAAGACTGCCGAGATTACCCAGAAGCGCGACCGGGTGGTGATCACGGCCACGCTCTCACCAGCCCTGTTTAGTGGTCCGGACGGTAGCCAGAAAATCCCGGATGGTTCCTTTTCCGGCCCTGATACATCCAAGTAGCAACAACGAATGCGGATGGCCAGTTCTGGGCGGACGGAGCATCCATCCGCCCCATCCTAAGATCAGGCCGCAATTCCCGCGGAGGTTCCATGATTCGTCCCCTTCATTCATCGAATGCTGTTGCCCTTCTTTGCGCATTTGCCTTTCCGGTTTTCCTGATTGGCAACAGGCCGGCAAACGCGCAGCATCAACACACCGTCCTTACTGGCCAGGCTGCTTTCACTGATGCGGCCCACGAGTCCCCGGGCATCCGCCGCCACCTCACTGTGGCCGACCTGCCCGCACCAGCTCCTCAAGAGTCCGTGGACAATGGGCCGAAGATCGTTCCCCGGCCCGGCAGTATGCTGCCCATCGCGCCCAAAGGCTTCAAAGTGGAGCTGTATGCGACCGGTTTGGACAACCCACGGCTGATTCGCACCGCTCCCAATGGCGACCTCTTTCTGGCCGAGAGCGAGACCGGCAAGATTAAAGTCTTCCGTGGCGTGAGTCCGGACGGCAAAGCTGCGCAAATCTCGGTCTTTGCAGATGGCCTGCACCAGCCCTTCGGCATCGCCTTTTACCCAGCCGGTTCTAACCCTGCCTGGGTCTACATCGGGAACACCGACGGCATCGTCCGCTTTCCTTATAAAAACGGCGACCTTACGGCGACTGGTCCCGCTGAGCACCTGGCCGATCTGCCTGGCGGCGGAAGGCTGCGCGGCGGCGGCCACTGGACGCGCGACCTGGTCTTCTCCAAAGACGGCACAAAGCTCTTCGCCTCGGTTGGTTCTCATTCCAATGTGGACGACTCCGACACCCATCCTGAGGAGTTCCATCGCGCCGACGTGCTGGAGTTCACCCCGGAAGGCAAGTTCATCAAGGTATACGCATCGGGCCTGCGCAACTGCGTTGGCGAGGCCATCAACCCCATCACCGGCGAGTTGTGGTGCTCAACCAATGAGCGTGACGGCCTGGGCAACAACTACCCGCCCGACTACATTACCCACGTGCAGGAGGACGGCTTCTAC
>CAWJDN010000321.1:0-17282 GCA_963840985.1 uncultured Acidobacteriaceae bacterium | reverse complement strand
AACTGAATCCGAGATGAAGCAGCTCAAAATAAAAGAGGCCAAACACGCCCAGGATACTTGGGCGCAGAAGAGCGGTAATAGCGAGGACATCGCCATGCTCTATCTAGCCATGCTCCGCGCCGCCGGCCTCACCGCATATGCCGAAAAGGTCGTTGACCGCAAACAGGGCGTCTTCGATATCTCCTATTTATCCCTGTCCCAGCTCGACGATACCCTCGTCGTTCTCTCCACTGGCGGCAAGGAGATCGAGCTCGACCCCGGCGAAAAAATGTGCCCCTTCGGAACCGTCAATTGGAGGCACTCCAACGCGGGTGGCATCTCACAGTCCGCCAAGGGCGTGAATGTCGGCGCCTCTGCCCCCCAGCAGTATTCCGATAACAAGACTACCCGCATCGGTGATGTCACCCTCGATGCCCAGGGCGCTCTCACCGGCATCTTCCGCTTTGACTTGACCGGCCAGGAAGCCCTCTACTGGCGTCAATTGGCCATCACCAACGATGAAACTGAGGTCAAAAAGCAGTTCGATACATGGCTGGAGTCCATCTTTCCTGAAGGCATCGAGGCCCACCTCGATCACTTCAACGGGCTCTCCGATCCCGACCAAAAATTGATCGCCTCTATCAAAGCTCGGGGCACCTACGGCGCTGCCACCTCCAAACGTCTCATCCTCCCCGCCTTCTTCTTCGAGACCCGCGGCTCACATCCCTTCGTCGCTCAAGAAAAGCGCCTGACGCCCGTCGATATGCATTATGGTGAACAGGTTACAGACCAGGTTACTTGTCACCTGCCGGATGGTTTCTCGGCGGAAGGCGCGCCCCAGAACGCAAATATCTCCTGGCCACAACACGCGAATTTCATCACCAAATCCACCTCCGCACCCGGCTCAATTACCATAATCCGCTCGCTGGCCCGCGCCTTCACCTTCGCCAAACCAGAGGAGTACAACGATCTCCGTGGCTTCTACCAAAAAGTAGCTGCCGCCGACCAGGCCCAACTCGTCCTCACTAAATCCGCTCCTGCGTCAGCTCCCGCGCCCCCCGCGCCGAAAGGCAACTGAGAATCGCTCGGTAATCACAAGTTGGCAGCCAGCCTCGCGGCCAACCAGTCACGTACCTGATTTTGCACGCCCTCCGCATTTTTTACTGCTCACATCTCGCAAACCCTGGCCTATACTTCCACTAGAGCAGGCTTTTAACTACGCTTGCTCGCCTTCACCATGGCTATGCAACTTCCCCAGGATCGCGCTCTCGACTCGCCTGAGATCCCCGACCGCCTCTACTTCAAGATCGGCGATGTAGCCCGCATCTGCGGCCTCGAAGCCTATGTCCTGCGCTTTTGGGAGACGCAGTTTCCCCAGCTCAAGCCCAACAAAAGTGGAACCGGTCAGCGGCTCTATCGCCGCAAAGATGTTGAACTGGTCTTGAAGATTAAACACCTGGTCCACGCCGAGGGCTACACCCTCTCCGGCGCCCGTCAGGCTCTGGAACAAGCCCACTCGCGTAAAACTCCCTCGCCGCAACCAAACTCCCGGTTGCCTCTGCCCTCCGCCGCCGCCACCCAGTCTCGGGATGAAGCCGCCGCCACCATCGCCCAGGCTCGCGCCGAACTTCGCGAAATCGCTGGCCTGCTCGCCTCGCCCAATCCGCAGCCGCAGCCGCCCCGCCGTCGCCCGCGCCTGGCCACTATGCCCCCCAAGTCGGACACCCTCTTCCCGCTCTAAACTCTCTCTTCCCGTCCTGTCGTTCCGCTATCTTGCTACTTCCGCGAAGCGGAAGCTAACTCGCTATTTTCGTTCAAAAATCAGCGACGCCGAGTTAATGCAATACCTCAATCCCGTAGGCCGCGGCCCATCCGGAAAAACGTGCCCCAAATGTCCGCCGCACCGCGCACACGTCACCTCCACGCGCCGCATTCCCAGGCTCACGTCATCGTGCTCCGCCACTGCCTTCGATTCCGCCGGCAGCAGAAAGCTCGGCCATCCGCACCCCGAGTCGAACTTGGCCCCGCTCAGAAACAGCAGCGCCCCACACCCCGCGCAGTGATAATTCCCGCTCTCGTGGTTTTCTGTGAGCGCTCCGGTGAACGGCCGTTCCGTCCCTTTTTCGCGCAGCACTCGGTACTGCTCCGCCGTCAGCCGCGCGCGCCACTCCGCCTCCGTCCGCTCCACCTTCTCGGTGCTCTCGCTCATCTTGGACCTCACGCAGATTGGATGCTCGCGGTCGGATGCTGGAATCGACGCCCTGCCTTCAAATCTCCGCTATCAGCTCAATCTCCACCAGCACATCCTTGGGCAGCCGAGCCACCTCCACCGTGCTCCGCGCTGGAGGCGCCACGCCATGCGCGCTCAGGTACGCCCCATAAACCGCGTTCATGGCTGCAAAATCCTTCATGTCCTTCAGAAATACGGTCGCTTTGACGGCCTTGGCCATGCTCGTCCCCGCCTCTTCCAAAATGGCTTTCAGGTTTTCCATCGTGCGCGTGGTCTGTTCCGTAATTCCGCCCGCCACCACCTGCTGGGTCGTCGGGTCCACGCCGGCCTGCCCGGCAGTGAAGATGAGATTCCCCGCGCGCACCGCCTGCGAATACGGCCCAATCGCCGCGGGAGCTTTGTCGGTTGCGATAACGTGTTTAGTCATGCCTCGATTTTAGCCGCTGCGCCGCCGCTTCTCTAATGCCACACCGCCAGCAGCCCTCCGCTCACCACCACCGCCGCCAGCCAGTAGCCGAGGTTGATGGCCAACAGCTTGAAGGAGCGCTGCTCATAGATCGTCTCCGCCAGCAGCGGCATGGCAATGAAGCCCAGCCAGCAAACGAAGCCTACGAATACGCCGCCGTGAATGTGCCCCGCCCCCGACCACATCACCGCATGCGCCAGCACAAACGCCAGCACCAGCCCGCCGATAAACGACGTGATCATGCCAACAACCGCAGCCTTGGGCCGCGTCCCCGCCTTGTGTCCCGTCAGAGCCATCCACGGCTTGGCAAAAAACAGCGAGTACCACAGCGCACCTAGCACCCACTGATACAGCGCGGCAACCAGAATGGCTAGGGGATTGAAGTGAAGATGATGCATCTGTAATCCTCCGTTGCGAACGAGCGTCGCGTAATTCATCGTCTGATCTCCGGGAAATCCCTGTCAAGCAGGAATCGCAAACTTCGGGCACATCACATCTTTTCCCTTGCCCTCCCTACCCCCAACGCGCCACACTGGAGGACAACATGTTCTCCCCCCTGGCGACTGGAATCACCGCCGGTCTCGGCGCAACAGCCGGACTCGGTCTGGCGGCGGGAGGCTTCGCCTATGCCTCCCTGTGGCCCGCCTCGCAGCTCTTCGGCTCCACGCTCATCGCTCCGCCGCGCCCCGGCGAGCTGGCCCTCACCTTCGACGACGGCCCCAACCCCATCTGGACCCCCCGCCTCCTCGAACTTCTCGCCCGCCGCGGTGTCCGCGCCACCTTTTTTCTCGTCGGCAGCCGCGCTCAGGCAGAACCCGCCCTCGTCCGCCAGATCATCGCCGCCGGTCACCTCATCGGCAACCATTCCTGGTCCCATCTCAACCTGGCACTGGCCTCCTCCCGCCGCATCGATGAGCAAATTTACCGCACCACCCAGACTTTGGAGGAGATCACCGGCTTGCCCATCAGCTACTTTCGTCCGCCCTACGGAGCCCGCCGACCCGAGACCCTGCGCATCGCCCGCCGCCTCGGTCTCGACCCCGTCCTCTGGAACGCCATGACCTCCGACTGGAAGAACCCCTCCGCCGACGCCATCGCTCTCCACCTCATCAATAAAATAGACCGCCTCTATCGCCGCGGCATGGCCGCCAACATCGTCCTCCACGATGGCAGCCACTCGGATCCCTCCGCCGACCGCGCCCCCTCCATCGCCGCCGCCGCTCAGCTCATCGCCCACTACCAGCCCACCCACCAGTTCGTCACTGTCGACGCCTGGACTTAGTCAGTCTCATCAACGCTCCGGCTTCTAGCAATCAAATCAAGCCGTAGTACTCCATATCTGCACTGCGCCCTGTGCCGGGAAAATGTGTCCGATTCCTCAGCCGCATGCGCCGGTACAAAAGCCTCCCGTAGGGAGGAAAGGATAATAGCCCAGGACAAGCAAAGCGCCGTCCTGCGAATGCATACGTAAAAAAATCTCTAGCCCCGGAGGGGCGATGTGAGAATAGCCCAGGGTAAAACCCTGGGTCAGGATCGCCAATAAATCGCCCCGTCCCGCGAAGCCGAAGTGGACCTGCGGTTGCTTTTCGTGTCTTGTATCAGGGCACGGCTGGAAGGTTTTAACTCCGACAAAATCTGTGCCGAAATGTTTTGTATCAGCGCACGACTTCACTGTTTGCAGAAAAACTCACTTGGAGTTTCGAGAAGCGTCAGGGCACGGATTTATCCGTGCCGATCAAGGCCATAAAAAGCGCGGGGTTTTAACCCCTGCGGGAAGCATCGATCCGGAGGAAGGCCGGGGTTTAACGGGGTCCCCGGCGACTGGTCTTCGTCGCTGGGGTGGAATTTCAACCCCCGCATAAAATCGTTCTTTTGTTTTTAGAAATCAATCCACGCGACGTGAGATCACGTCGTTCCTCCCGTAGGGAGGAAAGGAAAATAGCCCAGGGTAAAACCCTGGGAAAGATATCCACCCGTTTTTCGAAATCAATCCACGCGACGAAGTCGCGATTAAATCCTGCATTTTCTCCCAAAAACACATGTCATCCTGCGCGAGCGTAGCGAGTCGAAAGCCTGCACTGAGCGAAGCCGAAGTGGACCTGCGGTTGCTTTTCGTGCTTTGTATCAGCGCACGACTTCACTGTTTGCAGAAAAACTCACTTGGAGTTTCGAGAAGCGTCAGGGCACGGCTTCAGCCGTGCCGATAAGACAACAATACGATGAGGGTTTTAACCCCTGCCGGAAGCATCAATACGGAGGGAGGCGGGGGTTTAACGGGGTCCCCGGCGACTGGTCTTCGTCGCTGGGGTGGAATTTCAGCCCCCGCATAAAATCGTTCTTTTGTTTTTAGAAATCAACCCACGCGACGTGAGATCACGTCGCTCCTCCCGTAGGGAGGAAAGGATAATAGCCCAGGGTAAAACCCTGGGAAAGATATCCACCCGTTTTTAGAAATCAACCCACGCGACTCTAGCCGCACTCAATCCACAGCATTTTGAAGGGTACGAACTTTAGGCCCCGAGGGACATCTTTCTGGTTCGCTGGGTATCCTAGCTCACGCTATAAATCCTCGGATCTAGCCCACACTGCGTGAACGAAGTTGTTCGGCTAGTCGTTGGAAGCAGTGTTCGTCGCTTACACCTGGGAACGCGCTCTGTAGTACTTGATAGGCTTCGAGCGTAATCGTAAATGGATGTGCTACTTCTCTCGAAAGTTCCTCTACCATGTCCCTCTTTGCAACCAGTTTTGCACTTTCCAGAACTACCTTACTCAACAATTCTGGTTTCAGCGAGCCGATAATCCGCTCCAGCTCTCGTGCGGTTGCGTCGGTCAGCCACACTTTGACAAAACCTGTCTGTAGTATTTCGCCGATGACAGTGAAAATGTAAACGTTTGGATCGGTAAGGGGCGGAACATCAAAGTATGGTTGAATCTTCGCGCCAGCTTCGGTCGTCACCGAATACCGTTTTGCTCCTGTCTTCCGGTCGTAAATCCATAGATTTGTGCTCGACTTACGAGATCCGCTCTTGCTCACCCTTTCAACCCACTTCGCTTCAAAGCGCCTGGGGTCAGGTGGCGTCATTTCTTCTTCAAAATAAAGGAATTGCCGCAGGGAATCCTGCCATAACAACCATCCTGTGCGCATATCTGGCTCGTCTTCCGAGCCGGACAATTCTCGCACCTTCTCACTGCGACCTCGAATCAGATCCCCGTATTGCGTTAGAACATCGTACATTGCATTGTTTGCGTCAGTTGTTGTCGGAGGAACCCGAAAGGCTCTCGTTGCCGAGGGGTGCATTATGCTCGTTCCACAAGCTTCGGATATATCGCCCTTTGAACTGTATCGAATCATTTTGTGCTCTACGCCGAGCCGTCCATACATGATGTCGATGTCCAGATTGCTCCATCCCTTTATCGGAATTCCTTTCGCTCGGCAGTACACCTCGGCCCAATCGCCCTCTTCGAGTTTGCGGCCCATCATATGGGCCACTCTGATAGCAAGAAGTGTGTGCGCTTTTTCGCGTTCGTCGTTCGTGAATGCTCGAAGTGTCTTAATCTTTCGCTTTGCGCTCATGTTTCGATGGCCTCAGGCAGGTGTAGGTACACACTCATTGACAATCTCTCGAAACTCTTCAAAGCTCAAAGATACCAGCCCACGAGGAAGTGCATCTCTCAGCCAGTTGGCATAAAGCCGTCTATAGTCGAACTCATCGTGCCGGGCAACATGAAGATAATGAACTTGGTATGAATTGGCGCCTTCAAGCAGGGTGCGATGCACGTACTCACGGGCATCTACACGCCCATTTGCGAAAGATAATCCGTTAGGGTAGTTGATCGCTTCTTTTGACTTTCGACAGTGAAGCACAAGATCGTATCCGACAGCATTCTCGGAAACGAACATTTTAAAGGTTCCATGCTTTTTATCAAAAGTCTGGGTTCCTTCAATGCTGAAGCCTGCTTCGTCGAGGCTTGTTTGGATTGCATTCCAAGCCTTCTCCGAAGAGTTATGAAACACGACCGTAAGCCATGCATCATCCTTCAATACGCGCCGCATCTCACGAAATGCTGTGCAGAGGAGGTTCTGGTAATCATCGTAATCCTTTCCCTGAACCTTATTTACAATTGCTTCTTCACGGGTGTCGGTTTTTACGCCAAGCCAGCTTTCCCAAAGAAAATTCATCTCCGAATAGTTGATATTCGCTCCAAATGGAGGGTCTGTGAAAATGTAATCTACGGACCGGTCGGGTAGTTGCCCGAGGCAGCAGGCAGACTGTGTGCTTACTTCAACCTGGCGCGAAATCTCAGCAGCTTCGCGAAAGTACCAACTAATAGTGTTAGCTTTCCGCTCGAAGGCTGCAAACACATTCTGCTCATTCATGATGGCTGGCACGTTGTAATTGGCTGTATTGCCACTGCCACCCCAAAACCTGAATTCCGAGAATACGGTGACCCGCTGATAGAGCGAGGTCACCGTGAAGAGGAGCTTGTCGCGCACTTCCACTTCTGGCCAAGCGGAAGCTATCTTCCACAGCAAAGCCATGGCGTGGAGTGCACGCGGAGTATACGCTTTATCGACGGACGTAATGCCTGCAACGATCGGTTGTCTCGTGTTAATGCCTTCTGGAAATCGGTCCTTTGGATACCAAAGATCATCCGGCGGTCCCTTATCAAGCTTCTCCAATAGTTGCAGGTCAAAGTTGTCTGGAGTGGCTATGCATTCCTTCAGCCCTGCTCCGCAGCAGCGGTATCCAACACTCACCGGATAACGCTTTGTCCGTTTTAGCCCCCTTTTCTTCAAGTGTTGGCCGCAATGGGGACAATCGAATTCAGATAAAATCTTGCTCTCGCGTACGCTTTCCCGTTCATCGCGGGCCACATCCCATAGCACGAATTCTTGTGAACAGTAATTGCAAATCATACCGAAACTCCACACCATGTACAGCATAGGTGTAAGCTCACGGCAGGTTCGGCAGTGAGTCGAATACAATTCTTGCTCGACATCTTGGCAGCGATTGAGTACCGTGCGAACCGCATTCAAATATCGCTGATGGTCGATGGGAGTGTTCAGATTGTAGGCGATAAAAATAGCTGCGGGAGATATGTCGGATAGCAATGCCGAACGCCCAAGGTTCGTCGCGGCTACCCCCGTCATGCCAGAACCGCAGAACGGATCGAGTACCACGTCCCCAGGACGTGTGTAGTGCTCAATCAATGAGCAGATGCCCTCGGGAGGAACTTTTGTGTGATAAGTATGTGCATCATAAACGTAGGAGTTTTTTCCTGCTACGATTCCACGCTCAAAGGGAGCTACAACCTTTTTTGGTATCCGAACAGTATCAGAGAGGTCACCAAAACAGGGGTTTGGTCCAAGATATAGCTTCGGCATCGGGGACTTTTCGCCAATAACGTTGACCAATTCCAAATACATTTGCCGAGGCATCATAAATTTGTACCGATCCCTAGTCGGTTCTTGGATGGACGCTAGCTTAGGATAATCCTTTTAATGTGGCTGAGCTGGGAAAACTGGATTTGTTGAGCCAGCTGTCAGGCGAGCTAGGTCATTTTGAGCCTGATCAAACCCAAATTGCGTATCAAAACCTGCCTTACCGTTCTGACGATAGCCTGCCAGGAGCGAAACATGGACATCAAGCTGGGTAACGACCCCCATTCTCTGATTTCTGACCTCTGATCTCTGTCGTTATTCTCCTGCGAGTTGCTCCAGCAGCCCATCGAAATCCTCCAGATGTGCGTACTCGATGATGACTCTGCCGTGACCGTCGTGGTCCTCGATGTGAACCTTCAGCCCTAGCGCGCGCTGCAATTTCTCCTGCACTGCGCGAACATTGGGGTCGATAGGAGTCTCTTCTTTCGCTTCTTTCTTGGCCGCGCGCTCAGGATGCGTAATCCCTTGTATGTAAGTCTCTGTTTGGCGAACAGAAAGCGAAAGTTTGACGATGCGCTGCGCCGCCGTTTCCATCTCTTCGGCGTGCTCAAAAGCCAGCAGCGAACGCGCATGGCCAAAGCTTAGTTCGCCGGACTCGACCCGCGCCTGCACCGATGACGGTAACCTCAACAAACGCAAGAAGTTAGCTACAGTTGCCCGGTCCTTGCCGGTGCGTACCGCCATCTGCTCCTGGGTCATGTGAAACTCCCGCGAAAGCCTCTCAAAGGCCCGCGCCTGCTCCATCGGATTCAGGTCCGTCCGTTGCAGATTTTCGACGATGGTGATCTCCATCGCCTGCTCGTCGGAGACGCGCCGCAGAATCGCCGGAATGGTCTTTTTGCCGGCCAGCTCCGAGGCCTTCCAGCGCCGCTCACCCGCGATCAGTTGGAAGCGGCCGTTGGCCAGCGGTCTCACCAGCACCGGCTGCACAACACCGTTGGCGGTGATCGACGCCGCCAACTCGCCCAGCTGCTCTTCATTCATATGCGAGCGCGTCTGGAATGGGTTGCGATCGATCTGCCCGATGGGAATTTCCAGCGGCTTGCCCCCCTCACTCTCCGCGGCGGCGGGAGCTGCAGGAATGCGCGGCAACAGGGAGTCCAAGCCCTTGCCCAGGGCGCGGCGTTTTAGGTCGGTTGCGCTAGCGGTCATAGTTCAATAACCTCTTTTCCGGAAGAGTGGCCGGTGGGTTGAATCTGCATGGAGATGGTGAAGTTTGCGGCTTCCTGCGACGCAGCCATCAGGAAGAAGGCAAAACACTCACCTCGTCCTGCGGCTCGGCGGCGATGCGTTCCTTCCTCGGTGGAGTCTCGATGCCATTGCGCGCAAGGAACTCTCCGGCCATCTCGAAGTAAGCCTCGGTGCCGCGGGAGCGGGGATCGTAAAGAGCCACCGGCTTGCCGTGGCTGGGTGCCTCGGCCAGCCGCACATTGCGCGGAATCACGGTGTGGTAGAGGCGGTCCTTGAAGTACTCGCGCAGCGTGTCCGTCACCTGCTGCGCCAAGTTGGTGCGGTCGTCGTACATGGTCATTAAAACGCCCTCGATGGTCAGCGTGGGATTGTACGCAGCGCGCACCCGTTCCAGCGTGGAGATCAGCTCCGAGATTCCTTCCAGAGCGAAGTACTCGGCCTGCATGGGAACAATCAGCGTGTCGGCCGCGGCCAGCACGTTGACGGTGAGCAGGTCAAGCGCCGGCGGGCAGTCCAGAATTACCAAGTCGTACTCTGCCTGAATCGGCACCAGCGCGCGGCGCAATCGCAGTGCGCGATCGTCGGCCGAGGCCAGCTCGATATTGGCGCCGGTGAGGTTCTTCGAGCCGGGCAGCAGTGAGAGCTGATCGATTTCCGTTGGCAGTATCACCTGCTCCGCCGGGGCAGTCGCCCATCAACACGTCGTAGATGGAACGGCGGTTGTCGTCGCGCTGAAATCCGATCCCAGAGGAGCAGTTTGCCTGAGGATCGCAGTCCACCAAGTAGAACCTTGAGGCCCTGGAGTGCAAGGCAGGCGGCCAGGTTGATGGCTGTGGTCGTCTTACCAACTCCGCCTTTTTGGTTGACGAGGCCGAGAATCTTTCCCATGGCAATCCAGAGTAAAGCAAGCGCCTTTCGCGGAGAGCCGCCGTAGCTGTGGAGAACCCCGCCAATCTGTGGAAAGCGCTTGCCGCGCGGCGGAGCAAGGGTCGAGCAAACCTATAAGGGGGAAGGCTTTCGCGGCAAGGTGCAGAGCGGCGGCAGTGTGCGCGCGAAAAAACCTATTCGGTGGAAAACTTCCTTATTTTTGGGTAAATTGCGGGCATAAAAGGCGCGTTTGTCTGGTGTGCCCCATTTTGGGACTTCATCCATTCTGGGTTAGGTCGATATTGTTCCACGTGGAACATTTCCCGCTTTGGGCTGGGTTCCAAAAATGTTCCACGTGGAACATCGGGTAATGCAGATTAATAGCGGACTGCCTTCGCCATAACTTCGATTGGCGTTCAGGTAGCAGCAGGCTTCGGGGGACTGCGGAGCCATCTGAAGTGTGCACAGACGAATGCTCTCTGCGATCAGAGTTCCGGCCATTGAGTCATACGGGGGCGGGCGAATCACGAGTCGATAAAGGAACGATGGATAACCATCAATGAGATTTTATCGTCGCCTTGCCTTCTATCTCCTGCTGATTCTGGATTCCCTCGGGAGATTGCGCAAATGCGGCGAGGCGATTCAGGGCCTGGGCAAGCAGGGCGGCATCTTCGCGGCTCGACCACATGAACATCGAGTTGATGTATTCCTGCTTGTCGCGATCGATCAAACAGAAACCCGAGCAGTAGCGGGGAGCGGAGGCCGAGTAGGTGAAGGTTCCGGGGCGACGGCCGCCTCTGGAGGGCGGAGCCCATCCTGAATTCACAACCTCGAAGATGGGCCCAATCGCCTTTAGGTCGAGGGTACCGGTACCGCTGTCGCTTGTCGGGTCGGGATGATAGCTGAAGCCGTGCTCCTGCTCGGTCAGGGAATAGTCGTATTCCACTTTGTATCCGGAGACCCGGGCATCGGAGATCTGAATGTCCCGCTCTTCCTTGATGCCGTTGCCCATATCCCTGGTTTGATGAGAGAGGACGCGCGGGAACCTTTCGTGAATGATGCTCTGCGCCTGCTGGATAAATATCTGCTCCTGGGCGGGCACGGCCAGCGCCGAGACAAAAAGAATGAATGCGGGCATGAAGATTTTCCAACTGCTGAATTTCATTGCGGTCTCCTCTTGATGCTGCATGATTGGGGCAGAGCGAACAGCGCATCTCATTTTCCTGGACGATTTGCGCACATTGTTACGCTCTCCGGCGGGGAAGTCAAATTTCTATGGGGTGCGAGAGACAGATACGTATTGCACTTATAATCTCGCATAATGTCTTACACATTTGGAGACAACGAAGAAGCCAGCCGCCGTCTGCGCCGTCTTGCCGACCTCTACGAACCGGAGACGCGCGCCTTGCTGGAACTCGCCTTTGATGGCTGCGAAGCGTGCACGCCACGGCTTGCAGTTGACCTGGGTTGTGGCCCCGGCTGGTCTACGCAATTGCTCGCCGCTGTACTCAAGCCGCAGCGGACTGTTGGCCTTGATTCGTCGGAGCGCTACATTGCCGAGGCGCGCGCAAATCATCCCGGGTTGGAATTTCTGCGCCATGACATCCTGCAATCGCCCTTCCCGGTTGACGCGCCTGACCTGTTCCTTTGCCGCTTTCTGCTGACGCATCTCCCCGCACCGCAGAAGGCTTTACAGGCCTGGGCAAGCGTGGCTGCACCCCAGGCGACATTGCTGATTCACGAGACAGAAGGGTTGGAATCTGCTCATCCGGCTCTGCATCGGTATTACGAACTTGTCGGCGTAATGCAGCGGCACTATGGCCAGAAGCTTTATGTGGGAGCTATTTTGGATGCCTGCTTAGCCGAGACAGGGTGGCGAGTACGCCAAAGCAGGAGTTTGCTTGTGAAGAAACCCGCGCGGGAGATGGCGCAGTTGCATCTATCCAATCTTCGTACCTGGGGCAGAAACGAATACGCTGTAAAGGCCTTTGATCGTTGCGAACTGGATGAGCTGGAAACGGCTCTCAATTCAATTGCGTCCGGATCTACGGAGGCCGGTGTCGTGCTCAACACCGCCCGGCAGATTGTCGCGGAGCGAAGGTGATTGCCTGGGCTGAGCCTGTCATTGTTACAAATAATTCGATTTCATGACTCGCGAAGGAGAAAGATGGAAACAGTAAATGCATTTATCGGAAAAACTACGAAGCCAACGGAGACGGAGGTTGGCCGCTGTGATAGGCTCAACGGCTGCATTATGGAAGCAGCTTGTGGATTGGATGGAGGAGCAGGGCGCCGCAATTCAGGAGTGGAATTCGTACTCGCCAAAGGCCGGCTGGGCGCTGAAGCTGAAACAGAAAAAGAGAACTATCGTCTATCTAGGTCCGTGCGAAGGGTGCTTTCGGGTTGCTTTCATTCTGGGTGACAGGGCGGTTGCGGCGGCGCGAAAGAGCGATCTGGCGAAGAGCACGCTGAAGCTGCTCGATGAAGCGCCGCGCTACGCGGAGGGAACGGGCGTGCGATTGATGGTGAAGGCCGCGAAAGACCTGGCAGCGATCAAGAAGCTGGCGCTGATCAAGATGGCGAATTGATGGCGCGCTTGCCTAAGGCGAGCAGTCGGTCATCGTTGCCGGGAAATAGTGGCACCGTGGTCCAGGAGAAGTTGGCTCCGGCGGATTCTTTGAGGGCGGCAAGGGCGGCGGTTGAGGTCATGAGCGCGAGCCAGCCGCCGGGACGAACGAGATTGGCTGCTGACTGGACGGCACGTTCCATTTTGTCTACAGCGCGCAGGGTGACACAATCGAAGTGTGTGGCGAGCGACTCGGCGCGGCCGGAGTGGATCTTTGCCGAGAGGTCTAGTACGCGAGCAGCTTCGCGGAGATAGGCTGCCTTCTTGCCCTGCGACTCGGCCAGGGTGACGGCGATTTCCGGGCGGCATAGTGCTATGGGAAGGCCGGGGAAGCCGGCGCCGGAACCGAAGTCGAGCAGCGTGGAGATGCCGGCGGGGAGGGCGCGGGCACAGGCGATGGATTCGACAAAATGGCGTTTCAGAATACCGTCCTCGTCGCGGATGGAGGTCAGGTTGATGCGAGCGTTCCAGCGAAGAAAGAGCGAAAGTAACTCCTCGAAGTGTTGGGTCAGAAGGGCGTCGAGCGGGGGCTGAGCGGCCTCGTCGAGAAGGGCGTTGAGGCGGGTACCGGCCGACTTCTCGCTCACGCCGACACCACTGAGTCTTCAATCTGGCGGGGCTTCCAGACAACGGCAGCCTGCACGAATGCCGTGAAGGTGCCACGGGAGAATGCGCTCTGGGTGTATGTCCGCTCTGGATGCCACTGCACTCCGAGAACAAAGTGATCATGCGAGTCGAGCTCGATGGCCTCGACAACTTCATCCTGCGGGGAGATAGCGCTGACCAGCAGGCCGTCGCCGGGAATCTTGATTGCCTGATGGTGCGAGGAGTTGACCATGGGGTCAGCGGGATCATTTCGAGGGACGAGGCTGGCGAGCCGCGAGCCGGGCGTAATGCGGATTGGGTGAGCCTCCGCTACATCGCGGCCCGGACTGTGATTGACGGTTGTTGTGAGGTGCTGTTCTAGCGAGCCGTTGAGCCAGACGTTCAGAGATTGCATGCCGCCGCAGATGGCGAGGATGGGCTTGTGGAGGCTGAAGGCGTCTTGCAGGAGCAGTTCGTCGACGGCGGCGCGGGCGGGGTCAGGCGGACTGCACTCTGGGAGCGCGGCCTCGCCATAACGCTGCGGGTCGATGTCGAATTTGCTGCCGGGCAGAAGCACCGCTTGCACGCCGACGAGCAGGCGGGCTACACGGTCCTGATGCTCGTGCAGGGGCACGATGATGGGCGAGGCTCCGGCGGAACGGAGGGCGGCAAGATAGGCGGGCAAGGTCCGCTGGTTGTATTCCGAATCGGAACCGGTGGGCTCGGGAATGGCGATATGGACGCACATGGCAGGAAACAGTGTAACCACGGGGGCGGCGGATGTGATAGGGGCCGGGATGGTGGTGTCAAACTTCCGTACCCAGAGCAGCAACCACCTGCGGTGGGGCAGTCGGCGCTTACGCGCCATGAGTATCGTGGATTTCCGCCCATTTCGCAAAATACACGAAATGGATGGGGCACGGAGCTTTCAGATTCCGGAGTCTGGTTTCCATATCCGCCTCGTTATATCCCACACTATGGTGAGTCAGAAGTTTATTGAAGAACAACCGCAGATCCTTCGACTCACCACCCCCAGGCTGAAAAGTACGCCTGGGGCCCTGTTCGCTCAGGATGACTGCGGCGCGAGTGGGATGCCGTTCATTGTGGGATGGTCAGGCTTGCGGTTTGCGCAGGGTATCGATGGCTGTGTGGAGTCGCGCCGTCAGTTCATCGACCTGACGGATGGTCATTCCCGCGGTTTCGATGGGCTGGCCGATGCTCACCGTCAGCTTGCCGGGATATAAGTGACGGGTGTGAATGGGTAGCAGGTCGTAGACTCCGCTGAGCGCGATGGGCACCAGGGGAAGCTGGGTGCGAATGGCGAGGTAGGCAGCGCCGGGAAGGAATGGCTGTAGTTTGCCGTCCAGCGTTCGCCTGCCCTCGGGAAAGAGGAAGAGCGGCATACCGGAGCGGAGGATTTTCGCGGCAGCCGCGAGGCTGGAGAGCGAGGCGTGGGGGTTGCGGGTATCGATGGGCAATTGGCCGGAGCGATTCAGGTACCAACCGATAAAAGGAATGGGCCACAAGGCCTTCCACGCCAAGATGCGAAATTGGAAGGGCAGGGCGACGAAGACTACCGGGATATCCATGTAAGAGGTGTGGTTGGAAACATAGACGGCGGCGGTGCGCCCGAGGAGATTCTTGGCGCCGACAACCTTCAATTTTGAGCCGGTGATCCAAACGCAGAGCTGCGCCCAAATGCGAGCGATGCTGTGCTGCGCGTTGCCTTTGCTGTCTACCAGAGAAACCAGGAGCGATAAGCTGCCGCAGGCGGCCGTGATCAGCGCTAAGAGCGGCGTCTGGATGAGGTTGGTCCGCCAGCGATAGAACCAAGGGAGGGGATTGGGACGCTGTCTCGTCATTCGGCCTCTCCTGATTTGTTCAGCAGCAGGGAACGCGCCTCGCCGACCAGATAAACCGAGCCGGAGACGATGATTGAGCCACTGCCGGCATTCTCGCTCGCCAGCCGTAGCGCGTCGGCGACTGATTCCGCAATGAGGAATGGCGTCTGAGTAAGCTGCGCGGCGGCCACCAGATCTTCGATGGCGGCGGCACGGGCTGCGTGGAGCGGCGTCAAAATCACGCGCTCGAAGAGGGGAAAGAGAATTTGCGCCATCTCCGCGATGGGCTTGTCGCGCAGGCAACTGAAGACAAGAGTCCGCGCTTCCCGGCCTCCAGGCACGTCGGACATGCCGCTCCGCACCGCCCATGCGCCTGCCGGGTTGTGGGCCACGTCGAGTATCCAAACACTGCCGTCGCGCTCAATGCGTTCCAGCCGGCCCGGCCAGCAGGTCTTGCGAATGCCCTCGGCGATTTGATACGGAGTGATGTGAAAACCGTACTCGCTGGCAAGCTCGACGGCGGCGGCGATGGCCACAGCGATGTTACGCCGCTGATGGCCGCCCGCCAGGGGCGACTTGATTTCAATCTTCGCGCCGTTCAATTCAACTGTGTACTCGTAGCCCGCGCTCCCGGCTACCAGGGAAGGGAGATAGTCAATCGCGCACACCCGGCGCACGCCAAGCTCTTGCGCCAGCTCACTCAATACATCGTCGGCCTCGGCGAATTGCGGACACCGGATGAGCGTGCCTCCCTGGCGGAGGATGCCGGCTTTTTCGCGCGCGATGGCGGCCAGGGTGGAACCCAGCCACTCGGTGTGGTCGAGCGAGATGTCGGTGATGATGGAGAGGAGCGGATCGACGACGTTGGTGGCATCGAGGCGGCCGCCCATGCCGACTTCAAGGACCGCCAGATCGACGTTCTCCTCGGCAAAATATAGGAAGGCCATGGCAGTGAGAATCTCGAAGAAGCTGGGAGGCTGAGGCAGATGACCCTGCTGCACAAGCTGTTGCGCGACATCGCGCACGCGAAAGTAGAGGCGGGCGAATTCGTCGTCGGAAATTTCTGAGTTGCCGATGCGGATGCGTTCGTTGACGCGCTGGAGATGCGGGGAGGTGTAGAGGCCGGCGCGCGCGCCGGAGACGGTGAGAATGGAGGCCAGGGTAGCTGCCGTGGAGCCTTTGCCGTTGGTTCCGGCGATGAGTACAGAGCGGAAGCGTTGATGCGGATTGTCGAGGGCGGCGAGCAGGGTGCGGAACTCGTCGAGGGAGAATTTTCGCCGCGGCTGACCGGGGTGCGCATACAGCTCTGGCGCCATGGCGTTGAGTTGATCAATGGCGGCGGCGTAGGACATGGAAAGATAAGTATAAGAGCCGCGTCTCAAGCAACGCGAAAATAGTCAGTTGCGCAGGAGGAGTTGCAAAGCCTGGCGGGCGTTTTGCAGGCAGCCTCGGGCCTCGTCCTCGGAGAGAAGGCCCTGGTGGACGGCTTTGCGGCCGATGTCGTTGACCAGGTTGGCCACACGGGGAAAGTCCGCGTCAAAGCCGGTCATCTGCAGATTGTTGTTCACCTCGTGCAAGAGATTGCCTAGCGTAGCTGTGTTGCGGTAGCGAGTGCGAATCTGGCCAGTGAGCGATGAGGGAAGTTTCTGCTTGATGGCCTCCTCGAGGACCGAACGGCACATGACTGCGCAGGCGGTAAACAGGCCGAAGAAATAGCAGCGCGTGGCTTCGTCGAGATAGCGGTCGGCTTCTTCTGAACTGGGCTCCGCCACGACGCACTCGCGCAGATGCGTGGCGCGTTGCACGGCGGGCTCGACCAGCTCCAGCAACTCGAGAGCAAAGGCAGTGCGCAACAGATCGTTCTGCTGGCCGTCAAGGGCGCACTGAATTTCTTGCCAAGCCGGCGCTGGTCCGTCAAATCCGGCATATTGCAGCTTGGTGAGCGAGGTGAGACGCTGCCGCGCGTGCTGAATAAAGCCCTGGCGCATCTCCTGGGCAAGGAGCTTCCAACCTGCCACAAAAGCCACCGAGTCCTGCTGGTAGCGCGCCCACAA
>CAWJDN010000320.1:0-3218 GCA_963840985.1 uncultured Acidobacteriaceae bacterium | reverse complement strand
GAGGCTGCCATCCGCGAGTCGCTCGATGTGCTGCTCCTACATGAGGGATACACAACAAGAATGGCTGGCGACGGCGAGGAGGGACTGCGGATTCTCGATCAGGAAAGCTTCGACCTTGTGCTGCTGGACCTGGCGCTGCCCGGCCAGAGCGGCCTGGAGCTGCTGCCCCAGATCAAGGAGCGCTATCCTGAATTGCCGATTATCATGATTACCGCCTACGGCACGGTGGACAACGTCATCGAGTCCATCCGCGCGGGTGCGGAGAACTTCATTCAAAAGCCTTGGGACAACGAAAAACTGCTGGCCGACATACGCTCCGCCGTCGCCCGCCGCAAGGCCGAAGAAGAGAACCTGCAACTCAAGCGGACCCTCAAGCAGCGCTACAACTTCAGTAACATCGTGGGCAAGAGCGAGATTATGTTGAAGGTCTTTGACCTGGTGGCTCAGGTGGCGCCCAGCCGGTCCACGATTCTGATTCAGGGCGAAAGCGGCACCGGCAAGGAAATGATCGCCAAGGCCATCCACGCCAACTCGCCGCGCAAGGACAAGCCCTTCGTTCCCATCAACACCGGCGCCATGCCCAGCGAGTTGCTAGAATCCACGCTTTTCGGCCACGTCAAGGGCGCCTTCACTTCGGCCATCGCCTCCAAGAAAGGCCTTTTCGAGGTAGCCAACGGCGGCACGCTCTTTATGGACGAGATCGCCACCATGGGCATGGACACCCAGGCCAAGATTCTGCGCGTTCTGCAGGACCGCCGCTTCATGCACCTGGGCGGCGTGCAGGAGATCCAGGTGGATGTGCGCATCATCGCCGCCACTAACATCGACCTGCAAAAGGAAGTGCGCGAGGGGCGCTTCCGCGAAGATCTCTATTACCGCCTCAACGTCATCTGCGTTGACTTGCCGCCGCTGCGCGCGCGTCGCGAAGACATTCCCCTGCTGGCGCAGCATTTCCTTGACTTTTACGCTAACGAAAACGGCCTCTCTTCGCGCAAGCTCTCCGCCGACGCCTTGCGCGCCCTGGTCGATTACGCGTGGCCGGGTAATGTGCGAGAGCTGGAAAACGCGATTGAGCGAAGCGTGGTGCTCTCTTCGGGACCGGTCATCAGTTCCGACCTGCTGCCCGGCCACATCAACGGCCGCAGCTTTCAGGATGCGCTGCTGGAACACAACCCCAACGCCTCGCTCTTCGACATCCTGGAAGACATCGAGCGCCGTATCATCCTGGAAAAACTGGAACGCTGCAACGGGAACCAAACCGACGCCGCCGAGCAGTTCCACATTCCGCTCTCCACTTTGAACCAGAAGATCAAGCGGCTGAATATCGAGATTCACAAGAAGGGCAGGGAGTAGGGAACTAATCCCTGGTGTTCACTCCCATACGCCGCTGGTTAGGAACTCATGGATCGACGCGGCGGCCTTGCGGCCGGCTCCCATGGCGAGGATGACCGTGGCGCCTCCGGTGACGATGTCGCCGCCGGCGAATACGCCGCGCTTAGAAGTGCGCATGGTCTGCTCATCTGCCACGATGTAATTGTGCTTGTTGGTGGCGAGATCGGGCGTGGTGCTCTGGATGAGGGGATTGGCGGTGGTGCCGACGCCGATGATGGCCACATTCGCGGGCAGAACAAATTCCGATCCCTTGATCGCGACCGGGCGGCGACGGCCGCTATCGTCCGGCTCGGAGAGTTCCATTTTTATACAGCGCGCGCCGGTGAGCCAGCCCTTTTCGTCGCCGATGAACTCGACGGGGCTGGTCAGCAGGCGGAATTCGATGCCCTCTTCTCGGGCGTGCTTTACTTCTTCAGCGCGGGCCGGCATCTCGGCCTCTGAACGGCGATAAACGAGAGTCGCCATTCGCGCGCCCAGACGCCGCGAGGTGCGCACCGCATCCAAGGCAGTGTTGCCTCCGCCAACGACGATTACGTCGCGATCGCGGCAGTCGTAGACCGGCTCGTCGTACTCCTCAATCTGGTAAGCGCGCATCAGGTTGACGCGGGTGAGAAATTCGTTGGCTGAGTAGACGCCATTGAAGTGTTCGCCGGGGACGCCGAGGAATACCGGCAATCCCGCACCGGTGGCCACGAAAACCGCGTCGTAGTGTTCTTCGTTCATCAATTCGTCGAGGGTGACGCTCTTGCCGACAACTACGTTGGTTTCGAACTCCACGCCCATGCGGCGCAGGTTGTCCACCTCGCCCTTTACGATGGATTTGGGAAGGCGAAACTCGGGGATGCCGTAGACCAGCACGCCGCCCAGCTCATGCAGGGCTTCAAAGACGCGTACGCGATGGCCCTTTTGGATGAGGTCTCCGGCGGCGGAGAGCCCAGCTGGCCCGCTGCCGACGATGGCCACGCTCTTACCGGTTGCGGGGGCGTTGGCGGGCAGTCCCAGCTTGCCGCTGAGGCGCTCGTAATCGGCGATGAAGCGCTCCAGATTGCCGATGGCCACCGGCTGGCCCTTCTTACCCAGAATGCAGCCGCCCTCGCACTGGTTCTCCTGCGGGCAGACGCGTCCGGTGATAGCTGGCAGCGAGTTGTCCTCGCGCAGCTTGGAGGCAGCAGCAAGAAAATCGCCCGCGCAGATCAGGGCCACGATCTCTTTGACCTTGACGCCTACAGGGCAATCGACGACGCAGCCCGGCTTGGCGCACTCGATGCAGCGCGAGGCCTCAGTGAGGGCGTCGGCCTCAGGCAATCCTTGATTGACTTCCGCAAAGTTTCGGCTGCGCACCTTGGGGTCCAGCTCAGGCATGTGCCGGCGTAGAATCTTCATGCGTTCCTTGAGGGGAAGAATATTCATTGCAGAGCGAGGAAGCGGGCGTGTCTCAGGCATGATGGGTCTCCTTCGCGGCCAATTCTTCGCGAAGCTCGGCCACTTGCTCTTCCTTGTGCGCATCAAATTCCTTCAGCGCGGCGCACTCCTTTTCGCGATACATGGCGTTGCGCTGCATGAGGACCTCGAAGTTGACCCTGGAGGCGTCGAACTCCGGCCCGTCCACGCAGGCGAACTTGCTTTTGTCGCCCAGCAGCACGCGGCAGCCGCCGCACATTCCTGTGCCGTCCACCATGATGGAGTTGAGACTGACCATGGTCTTGATACCCAGGGGCGCGGTGATTCGCGCCACAGCTCTCATCATGGGCACCGGGCCGACGGCGAGAACAAAATCGATCTTGCGGCCGGCGGCGATCAACTCGTCGAGCTTTTTTGTCACCAAG
>CAWJDN010000319.1:0-11026 GCA_963840985.1 uncultured Acidobacteriaceae bacterium | reverse complement strand
GTTATGTTCTCCGCCGACGACGTATTGCTCATGGCGGCCTGGTGCTCGGCATCGGCCAATTCAACCAGTGGGTAGGCTCGCAACTGATGGCCTCCGGACTCGTCCAGATCTGGCCCGGCACTCCCGTAGCGGGAGTGCTCTTCTCTGATATGAAAGTTGAAGGGTTGAGACTCGCCGATCAGGGCGTCGACAAATCCGGCGCGCCAACCGACGGCTTCATGGCAGGAATGGATGTGCGCGCATCGCTTACCGTCGTCGGCGACGGCCCTGTCGGCGCAATCGGCCAGGCTATCGACAACAAGCTCGGCCTGCCCGAGGGCCACTCTCATCGCGAATGGGCACTGGGCATGAAGTTCGTGATTGAGCTGCCGGAAGACTCTCCGCTCAAGCCCGGAACCGTCTGGCACAGCTTTGGGTTTCCTGAGCCGGAGATCTTCGGCTTCCTCTATGTGCATCCGGAGCGCCTCGTCTCGGTCGGCATCTTCATCCCCTCCTGGATGCACGACCCTTCGCGCACCGCCTATCGCTACCTCCAGCATTACATTCAGCACCCCGCGCTGTGGAAGTACTTGAAGCATGGAACCCTGCGCTCATGGGGAGCAAAATCTTTAGAGGAATCGGGCAAGCACGGCGAACCATATCTCTGCGGAGACGGCTACGCGCGCATCGGCGAGGGTTCCGGTTCAACGAATATGTTGACTGGCTCCGGCGTGGACGAGGCCTGGGCCACGGGCACGCAACTCGGCGAGGCGATCATCGAACTGCTGCGCACAGGCAAGCCTTTCACGCAGGAAAATCTCGCCGCCACCTACGAAGCCCGCCGCCGCGCAAGCTGGGTCGAGCGCGGCGCTCATGAAGCCGAAAACGCACGCAATGGCTTCCAGAACGGCATCGTCAAAGGCATGATTGGCATGGCATTGACCGGATTAACTCACGGAAAACTTTCGCCGACCGCGAAGGTCCCACCGCCCCACAAGCAGATTCGTCCTTTTGCATCGCAATCGCCCGAGGGACTCAAACTGAAGGATGCCGCTGCGCTGGCCGTTGCCGATGGCCGCTCCTTCCACGATGCGCTGCTCTCAGCGCGCGGCTGGCCTGAGATTCCCTTCGATGGCCGCCTGCTGGTCACGCAGCAGGACGCGCTGCTGATGGGCGGCAAGGTCCAGGCCATGCCCGGTTTCGCCGATCATGTTGCCTTCCGCAATCCCGAACTCTGCATCACCTGCGGTGAAAAGACCTGCGTCGCCATGTGCTCCGGCCAGGCCATCACGCAAGGCGAGAACGGTGTACCCGCCTTCGAGCGCGAAAAGTGCGTCTACTGCGGCGCATGTTTGTGGAACTGCGGACAATCCCCAGACGGCGAGCACTCCAACATCGAGTTCCGCGCCGGCGCTGGCGGGCTGCACTCGGCGGAAAACTGAGCTTCTCTCCAATCTGATTGAATTGCTCATTGGCTCTAATCCTTAGGGAGGCCCTGGCTATAATCTTCAGGGAGGCTTTCTATGAATAAATTCGCCGCAGTATTGTTTTTTCTGCTCTGCTCCACATCATTGATCTATGGACAGAAATCCCAACTTGAGCAGAACACCGTCAAAACGGACGCCGCTAACCAGACCATAACGGCGCATATCTCCGCATCGCATATCCAAACCGAATGCTTCAATGGCGTCTGTAGTTGGAAACTTTATGCAGATGCAATTCTGAACGGTAAGAAGATTGAGTTATCGGGTAGTGCAATCATCACGATGAATAACTACTCGCTCATTAAACCGGGAGACTATCAGATCCGGCTCACGAAAGACATTCACAATACAGACAGAACATTGTTCAGTCAGGCATATGATCTTCTCTTGCCTGATGGCGCTGTTTGGCATTGCTTTACGGCAGGTATCTCCGAATAACAAGTCAACTGCTACGTCATTCGATGGACCGTCTATCAGTCGCCCAGCGGCGTGCACTCCAACATCGAGTTCCGCACTGGCGCGGGCGGCTTACATTTGGCGAAAAACTGAGATTTACGTTATGATCACTCTCGATGATTGCATCAACAATAATCTATCATCCTGAGCGGAGCGCAGCGTAGTCGAAGGACCTGCGGTTGTTTTTCGTATGAATTGCCTATGAAAACCGTTAAACTATTTAGGACATCATCATTTTCTTTGACATTTTTCTATACAGAGCAGATGGGGGACACATCGTGAAGAAAATCGTGCTCGTGCTTTTGATGATTGTTCTTACAGGCAATCGCGCTACCGCGCAGTCCAAATCGAAGGGCGGAGTTTGCGTTTGGGTAGATAGTGAAGGGTCTGGATCCATTATGGCGTCACAAGCCGGAGGATCCGTACTGCCAATCCCAGATGAGACGGTCAGTCACATCCAACAGATGGCCACCAATAGTTTACGTGCAGATAAGTCTAACTTGGTTCTCGACACCTGCCCGCAAACCGGCGAGAACATTGAACTAGATGTTGTGGTCGGCCAGTTTCGCGGAGGTTATATAGCAAGTATTTCCGTCACTATGCAAGGTGGGAAAGAAGGCCCTATCCATGTTTCGTCAAATGTCATAGCTGCCAGTACCGAAAGGATGCTCGCCACAGATATTGCCTTAGCATATGCGAGTCTCAAATTCCGTGTTTCAACAGGGCTTGGCAATAAATAACAACCGCAGGTCCTTCGACTCCGTTTGTTGCAAAGAACGTGCCAAACTCCGCACAGGATGACAGAGCTTGTGAATGATGAAAGATTTGTAGTAGAGAAAAAGGACGAAAAGAATGGCAAACATTTTGCACATCGTCGTTTGCGCGGGAATTGTTCCCGATCCGCTGCAAACATTGGAGCCGGTTACAGGCCCTGCCGGTCCGGGACTGAAGAACGAGATGGTTCTGCCCGCGGTACTCGACCCCTGGGCTGCCTGCGCGCTCTATGAAGCGGCTGCTCTCGCCGCGAAGAACCCCGGCAGCAAGCTGTGGCTGATCTCGCTCTGCCCCAAAGCCAAGCTGCAACAGGTGATGATGACCGTGGCGCAGAAGGTCCCCTTCGAGCTGGTTCCCATCGACGGACCCATCGGCGGTTTTCCTGATGCGCACGCGACGGCAGCCGTGCTAGCCGAGACCATCGCCGCACTGCCTGGACTGGACCGTACCAAGCTGCTCTTATTCGGCGGATGGGAATCGGCCACGCGCGGCGCGGGCGTGACGTTGCAACTCGTCGGCGAGCGCCTGGGCATCACCGACCAGTTTCAGGGTGTAGACCAAATCGATCTCCGCGACGACGGCAGCTTTGAAGTCTTGGAGCGCGTCGAGGGCGGCAAGCATCAGGTATCGGTCTGCTCCGGAGCGCCCGCTGTTTTGGGTTGGGCTACCGGCAACCTCGCAGAGCCGCGCAACAATCCGCAGGTGGGCATGAACAATATGCGCACGATTATGCCCGCGCTTGCCAAGGCCAAAGCCGCAAAGCTTGAAGCTAACGGCCTTAGCTACGTTTCAGTCGCCCTGCCCAAGCAGCAACGCGAGACCCGCGTGGTGAAAGACATGACCCCAGATCAGATTGCCGTCGAGCTGGTGGAGTGGATTGGAGCCGAATAATGGAAAACATCCTCGTTCTAACTCATGCAGATGACACAGGCTCCTCACTCAGCAAGGCCTCACTGGAAGCTGTCACGGCGGGAAAAGAGCTTGCCGCGCGGCTCTCGGCCCCGCTTACCATCGGCATTGTGGCTGTCGGCGCCGCGGCGGCAGCGAGCGCCGTGGCTTCGACTGGCGTGCGCCTCATAGCCGTCTCCGGTGAGGCCTACGCACAAGCACGCTACGCCTCGGATGTTGTTGCTGCTGAAGCACTTTGCCGGACGGCCAAGGCCACCATCGTCCTCGCACCGGGAACTTCGAGGTACACGCGGGTTGCGGCGGGCGTGGCGCACCGGCTGGGCGGCTTCATAGACACGCACATTACTGCTATAGGTGGAAGGAACACAGTCGAGGCTACGCGGTGGTTCTATCGGCAGAGGGTGGAGGCGGTGATCAGCCGCAACGTGCGCCCATGGTTTCTGCTGCTGGATGCGGGGACCCACGCGGCCTTTGCCGGCAAGAGTCAACCTGTTCAGATTGAGCAGGTTGCAGTTGAGTTGCCGGCGCTACGGACCACCGTCAGCGGCTTCCGGGCGCCGCAGCAGGGTCAGCAGACCATCCGTCCCGACGCCAAGATGCTCTTTGTTGCCGGAGCTGGCTGGACCAAGAAGCAGCCTGACGGCCAAGTGCATGTAGGCGAGGCGGGAGAGCTGATTCTTGGCTTCTTACGAGCTACCGGCGCGTCGTTGGGAAGCAGTAAGTCGTTGGTAGATCAGGGCGGAGAGGGCGAGCCGGTGCTTCCTTTCCTCACACATATGAACCAGATTGGGCAGACCGGTTCGACTCCGCGCCACGCGAAGGGCCTCTCCACCTGCTGCCACGGAGAAGAGCCGCACGTGGTGGGGTGGCGGTTTATCGGCGACCGGCGCGCCATCAGCCTGGACCCGAATTGCGGATGGACGCGCGGCAAAGCCGACGTGGTCTACGTCGCCGACGCCTTCCCGGTGATGGCCAAAGTCAACGCGCTGCTGGAGGCCAAGAAAGCGTAACCGCAATAGAACCAATCACCTGCGGTTGGGCCAACCGCATTCGGGACGTATAGCGGAAGCTTTGTGGTAGCTTAGGGTTGGAGAGTAGGTGTAGATCACCATGTCTTCGATTACATCCTTCATCAAGCACCATTATCGCCACTTCAACGCCGCCGCGCTCGTGGATGCGGCCAATGGTTACAACAAGTTACTGGCTTCGGGCGGGAAGATGTTCGTCACCATTGCCGGGGCTATGAGCACGGCCGAACTGGGGCTCTCGCTGGCGGAGATGATTCGCCGGGACAAGGTTCACGGGATCTGCTGCACGGGCGCGAATATGGAGGAAGATATCTTCAATCTGGTGGCGCACAACTTCTACGAGCGCGTGCCAGATTACCGCGACCTGACTCCGGCAGACGAGGCTAAGTTATTGAATCGGCACATGAACCGCGTCACCGACACGTGCATTCCAGAGATGGAGGCGATGCGGCGGATTGAAAAAGAGGTTCTGAAGGAGTGGGTGAGAGCCGACCAGGCGAGGGAGCGATTCTTTCCTCACCAATTCTTCTATAAGATACTGATTTCAGGCGAGTTGAAGGCGTCGTATCAGATTGATCCGAAAGATAGTTGGCTGCTGGCGGCGGCGGAGAAAAACCTGCCCATGTTTGTGCCGGGATGGGAGGATTCGACGCTGGGAAACATGTACGCCGGTCACTGTATCTCACAGGATGTAAAGAAGATACACACCGTTCGGACGGGCATCGAGTATATGATGGAGCTGGCCGAGTGGTATACAAAAACTACAGAAAAGACGCCGCTGGGATTCTTCCAGATCGGGGGCGGAATCGCCGGCGATTTCGCCATCTGCGTGGTGCCGATGCTGCACCAAGACCTGAGGCGGGAACACGTGCCGCTATGGGCTTATTTCTGCCAAATCTGTGATTCCACAACCAGTTACGGGTCGTACTCGGGTGCCGTGCCGAACGAGAAGATTACCTGGGGCAAGCTGGGCGAGACGACACCCAAGTTCATCATTGAGTCGGACGCATCGATTGTTGCGCCGCTGATTTTTGCCTACGTTCTGGGGTGGTAGAGCGCGATTTTTCGGGCGTTCTCGCGCCAAAAACAGTCTACGTATAAGTAGAATTTATGAGATTTTCGCGCCATCAAACCTCTGCTTCAAAGCAGAGGTTTTTTGCGCGAAATTGGGTTATTTGGGAAGCGAGGAGTTGCCCCTTCGACAGGCTCAGGGCAAACTGTCCAGGCGGGGACTGGCCGTCCAGGCAGAGGCCCCTTCGACTACGCTCAGGGCAGGCTTTCGGCGTGGCTTCGATCAGGGATCAGAGATCAGCCAGAGATGCGGCACTAGTGGCGGGCCTGCCGCCGCTAGTCAGCGATCCGTTTGACAGGATTCTGATTGCGCAGGCGATGAGCGAACCGCTGCATTTGATTACGACGGATGAGCGGCTGAGCGAATACAGTGAGTTGGTGGTACTGGTGTGAGGGGGGGGCAATAGCGGGATTAACTGAAATAACGGAGTTTGCGAGGTTAATGAATCAGCAAGTCAGCTTTTCGCTAAACATTATATAGTCGATCGAACTCGCTGATATTAGAATACCTAAATACTTTGCCATGTGGTCCTAACGCAGGAGTGAATAATGTTACAAATTTGTCTTGTATTGCTTCATTAGGATCCGCCAAATGAAGTTGTTTGATATAGGTCTTTCTAGCTGCTCTTGTGCGTACAACTTCCGCCAATAGAGAATGAGCCAACAAATCAGTCTCCGGAAGCGAGTACCCTAAAATAATCAAAGTCCGGCATTTCTCCAATTGAAGGCGTGCTTCTCGCCAGAATTTTTTGTATGGGTTTTTATCAATTCGCTTATTCCAACCGGGGGCTAAGATCGATATCTTTTCAAATCGCGTCTTCTTCTTACGGGTACTAACAAGATATGGCTTAGGCTTTAAGCGAATAGTAATGCCATTCGGATATAATTCCCAATTTAAACTACCATGAAGCTTCAGAAAGTGAATCTTGCTTTTATCGCCTTTTATATATCCTTTTTCAGACAGCCATCGTTTAGTCCAACCTTTGGTTTTTCCTGTAGTCGGGATTCCATAACCATCAACTGGATTCCAAAGTTCAGCAGAGGCGAATGACTCCTCGATCACTAAGTCATAATTAAAAGTAATCATAACGTCATTTGGCTTCATTCTTTCCATAATATTCTTATGAATATTGCTTATTTTCGGACCGACCGTTGACGACTTAGTAGCGTTTACTGTGGTATGAACATAAACACGTCTTATGAGTTCTTCAAGCTCTCTTTGTCGCTTACGCCAATTTTTGGGTTGGTTAGCGGTTTTGGCAAACTCTCCGATAATAGCTCGGGTTTCAAGCTCTCTATAATAAGTTTCCAAGCCAATTCCATTTGTTTTGTTATAGAGCTGCCAAACGTCAGTCAGTACCCTCTTTGCAAGTGTGGGAGTCCCATGACCAACAAGCTGATTAGCAATATCAAAAAAATCCCAATCAACAGGAGGAGGTACTCCAGGCATTTGGTCTAATCCTCCACGGCTTGCACCAGCGCCAAAAATGAATACGACTGGATGCTTAACGTCAACCCTCTTCTGTTCTTTTTGGGGCATATTTACCTCGAATTAAACTACCTAACAACCGTAAATTCTTCGACTCGACGCGAAACTACTCACTCAGAATAACACGAAGATTGAGTTAGGTAACATAAAGTACGGACTGTAGCCCGTACTCTTCAGAAACCGACTGAAGCCGTGCCCTGACACTTCTTGCCCTTTAATTGCGCTCAGGAGGACAAGCATAATACAAGAACTTGGCGAGAGTGGGATACACGAGATTTCAAGCGCCCCTACGGGGCTGGAGATTCTGTTGTGGATACATTCCCAGGGATTTACTCTCTCACCCCAGCGAGTAAAAATCGCTCGCCGGGGACCCCGAGTCCTGGGCTATTTTCGTGAACTCTCTACGGGAGATTTATAGATATCCCACCCATCCGCATAGAACGCGGATGGATGGGGCACATGAGATTTCAAGCACCCCTACGGGGCTGGAGATTCTGTTGCGGATACATTCCCCGGATTGCGCTGCGCTTCATCCGGGGCTAATTAACATTCTCCCTACGGGAGAAGCGGTATGAATGGGGGTGGGGAAAAGGCCCGGGCCTGAAGGCGTTGTAGATTTGCATTCTTTCAGGGGACTGAAGTCCCCTGCTCCCTCCGATACAACAATAAATCTGAAAGCTCCTCAGGGGCTAAAGCCCACAATTTTTATTTGGCTTTTTGCGGCACGGCTGAAGCCATGCCCTGATACAAAGCAAACATCAGAAGCAGGTCCTTCGACTTCGCTCAGGATGACAAGCAAAAACAAGTGCAAAAACACGAGCAGGTCCTTCGACTTCGCTCAGGATGACAAGCAAAAACAAGTGCAAAAACACGAGCAGATCCTACGACTCGCTGCACTTGCTCAGGATGACGAGCATAAACAATTGCAAAAACAAATGCAGGTCCTTCGACTTCGCTCAGGATGACGAGCATAAACACGAACACAACGAGGGTGCGTCACTCGCTGCTTAATCTTCCGCCCATACAGCTCCCGTACGGACCAAAGCTCAATAGGTGACGGTGGTAGTAATCAAATCGGCATTTGTACCGGGCGTGTCATGCAGCGCTTGCGCGTGCTGGCCAGAAATTGCATCTGATGGGGGAGTTTTATTGCCAGTTCCGAGTGCAGCTTCGGGGCTAGCTGCCTTCCGCGTGGTCACGGTTACACTGGGCGCCGCGCCCGCACTGTAGCTGACATCGTATGGCGTGGGCATTGTGCAGATAACCGAGACAGGGGACGCCGGGTATGCCCTAGCAGCGATATAAGATGTGGAAGCTGTTAGATGGGCAGAGATCTGGCAAGAGGATACAACCGTTGCGGTGACACTTAATAAGGCGGTTTGTGTTGCTGCTAAAACCGGATAGGGAGCCAGTTCCGTAACAATCAAACTTAACGCGAACGTCAAGCCTGTGCATCTCATGGGTAACACATCATTCCGGTTACCAACATATTCCGCATGTATTACCTATGCAACATTACTTTCATAATTTATTCGGTACTTTAGTTTGGATAACACACATCATGATATGGCGGGTTTCAAGTAACAGATAGTCCGTGTGAATGTTAAATTTAACAATATGATTTCGAATTAGACGGATTGTAAATAGTTCTATTTAGACTATATATGGGTAATTTTGCATGAAGTAAACCTTCTCTGTTAGATGGCTTTCCACAAAATCGCCATTGTGAGCGGTGTCCTCAAGTTGTGAACGTGTGTAGGCAATTCGGGAGTTGAGCTGCAACTACTGCCTACCATTCAACTCACTTATCCAGATCAGAATGACGTCGTCGAAATGGGATTTTCAGATCAGTCCTCAACAACGTCGATGTCACGAGAAACGATTACCGGATGATGCTGATGCGCCTTCGTATTCGTTCCTGGCCCAACGGGGCGGGGTGAAGGCAGGGAATAGGGAATAGCAACCCCAGTGAACTCCCTGCTCCCTCCGGAAAAACTTTCTCAGGGGCTAAAGCCCTGCTTTGTTATGAGACATTTACGGCACGGCTGAAGCCATGCCCTGATACAGAGCATATTTTTGATACGCCCAGAAAGCGCTGATTACCAGAGGTTTAAAGATATCGGCATGTTGGCCGATAAGAGAGTATGATCAGAATAGTACGCAATTTCCCTTCTCGCCTCCCGCATTCTAAGTTCTGCCCAAGACGAGCATCGTTCAAAGAACGCAACGCAAAGACTGGAGCGGCGATGAGCCTTTTCAAGAAATGCGATGTAAATAATCGTTTCTCTGCGAGCGGTAAGCAGAGCCGACATTCGTTTTGGCAGGTGAGATATGCCGATAAAGCCACATCTTCAGAGATCAAGCCGGGCAGACGAAGGGCGAGCAGGCTGAGTTTTATCGAAGACTACATACTGGAACATTCTCTGCCTGGCCCACGAAAGCACATCACTGCGAGCGAGTGTTTGGGCTTTTTTTAAGCACGGCCACATCGAAGCTACGGTTGGCGCGGCAGAAGGCCGGAGAGGCATAGATATGAGTTGCTCAATCTGTATAGATCTGGCGCGAGTTTTTGAGGCTGAGCTCAACGAGTTCATCGAGGCTCGCTCCGCAGTATGTTCCCTGGTCAGTTCAAATCTGCTGGCAATGAAGAATGTGGATATGGAACGCGCCAAGTACGAGCTTGAAGAGCACCGGCTTGTATGCGCTACTTGCGCAGAGCATTGCCGGTGGAGCGCAAGGTGAACTCCAGCGACTCGCGGGAAACGCTCTTTACGAAGGGACCAATCGCCCAATGTTGACTTGTTGCTGGGGTTGAAACCCTCGCCTCCCTCCGTTTACAGCACGTGGGCGAGCCATTTGCCGGTGTGGGAGTGGAGATTGGCGGCGATCTCTTCGGGAGTTCCCTGGCAGACGATGTGGCCGCCAGCATCGCCACCTTCGGGGCCGAGGTCGATGACCCAGTCGGCGGATTTGATGACGTCGAGATTGTGCTCGATGACGATGAGCGAGCCTCCGCCGTCGATGAGCTTGCGGAAGGCGGTGAGGAGCTTGGAGACGTCGTCGAAGTGGAGGCCGGTGGTGGGCTCGTCGAGGATGTAGAGAACGCGGCTGGCCTGGGAGGGCATGGCGGTGGCGTTGACGGCGCGGACCTGGGCGAGATGGGCGGCGAGCTTGACGCGCTGCGCCTCTCCGCCGGAGAGCGTGGTGGCGGACTGGCCGAGGCGGAGGTAACCGAGGCCGATCTCGTCGAGGACGGCGAGCTTTTCGAGGAGGCGGGTTTGGCCGGTGAAGAAACGCAGAGCTTCCTTGACGGTGAGCGATTTCGGCCGCGTTCCATTTGCCGGGAGCGGGCGGCACGCTGGTTTTGTTTGGTCCAATCGCGTTGAGAAGTCCGGCGATGGCACTGGCGTAGTGGCCAGAATCGGCATCCAGCGGCCGTCCGTCAAGGAAAGTGTCATATGGGTTGAGCTGGCTGATTGAACTGCCTCCCGTAGTGTTTTTCAAAAGTGGGTTTCGGCCCGGCTAAAGCCGTGCCCTTGTTACAAAAGCGAATTGCTGAAATACGGCCTAAGTTGTTTCACGCTCAGCTCTCTCGTCGCGTCAGGCGGACAACTGTCACAGGTATTGCCGCATCATCCGCTGCCATGCCGGCCAGTCGTGAGAGTTTGGCAGATCCCAAACATGAAACTCGTGCGCAATTCCTTTCTCGTTCAGGATACGGTCGAGATCCTGATTCTGTCCGAGACAATGGTCGTCCCACCCTGTCGCCAGCACAAACCGATTGCGGCGAAACCGATCAGGAGCAATACGGTGTTCAATAAACGTCAGCAAAAAAA
>CAWJDN010000318.1:0-8749 GCA_963840985.1 uncultured Acidobacteriaceae bacterium | reverse complement strand
CAGACCTGCACCCATCGCCTCTGGTGGCTTGGAAGCCGCCAGTACAGCCAGTCTGGAGACGGCGCTACAATTTAGCTCGTTTCAGGTTACAAAATCGGGACCTGGGCACCCCATCTGTTGAATTCAGTCAATAATTCCCGACTACTCCGGCAGCACCAGTTGACCCTTGACCTCGAAGCCCTGCGCGAGCACCTGTGCGCCGGTCTTCGGCTGGCCGCCGCCAACACAGAGGGTGCTGCTGGCCCTGGGCGACGATCGGCTCCCCCGCTTCCGTGACCATGCTCATGTCGCGCGGCTTTAGCTCGAAGCGCAGCTTCTGCGAGGCGCCCGCTTCCAGTCTATGGAAAAGTTATTCACACGCTATCCGTTGGAGGACGCGGCGAGGCGCATCATATGGGCTTCACCGATGATCGCAAAATATATTTCGGCCGGTCGCCTCGACGACAACAAGATTTTCATCTTCGACGTCGGCTCCGATCGGTCGACACCCCAAGCTCGTCAAAATTATCGACGATTTGGCGAAAGCACGGGCTTCGTGGGGTTTCCGCGCGCGTTTTCTATGCCTTGCCCGGTCGCATGCTCGTGCAGGCGCTGTCGAACAAGCTGGATCATGGCGGCGCGACGGGCTTAATCACCTACAACAACGCCGGCGATCTCGTCGCCGCCACGCCGATGCCTCTCGATAACGGCGGCGATGGTTATGGCTACGACATCGCGATCAATCCAGCGCGGAACCGGATGCTCACATCAAGCTCACCGGCGGACCAAGAACTATATGATGGATATGTCGCAGCTCATCCAAGACAGCTCAGCCATGAAGAACTTCGGAAACACGATGGTCATGTGGGACCTGAAGGCGATGAAGCCGGAAAAGGTGTTTTCCGTTCCCCGGGCGCCAATCCGGAAATCCGTTGTTTACAAACATACCGCCGCGACCTCCGCCGCCACCTCCAAATCCACCCGGACCAAAACCTCCGCCCGGTCCACCACCAGGACCACCGCGCCCGCCTCCGCCTGGACCGCCGGGAGGCGGACCACCTCCGGACTGATTATTCGCCGCTGCTGTCTTTGGCCCGATGCCGACAGAGCGGCTGATGCGCAGATTCACGGCCACCGCGGCCGGACCGTTAACCATATTCACTGGGATGAGGCTATCTGCGGCTTGTGGATCTGTGTTCAGGCAGCCAAAGGAAGTTTGCACGTAACCCGTATTGGGGCTGGTGCAGAATGAACTGTCGGCGAGCGATGGCCGGTCGTTGAAGAAGGCATCGCCGGTTAGGTCGTTGTTAGTTGTGATGTTGAAGGGCTTGCCTGACTGTGCAATCAGGAAGGGGTTGAATACGATATTCCACGGACCGGTGTAGTTGCCCATCAGGAAGAGCATGTTGCGCGAAACAAAGCCGGCGCGCCCGTAATCCTGCTTTAGGTTGTAGGAGTTTGATGCTGTTCCCGTGTCCGAGTTGGCGAAGGAAAGATTGTAGAAGCCCATCACGCTGAATTTCGGCGAGAGTCGGGCGTTGATGTTCATGATCAACTGGTTCTGCTTGAAGACCGCCTCGGGGTAGAACTCTTTCACGATGCCCAGGTTCGGATTGGGACGCGGGCCTGTGGTGCTGTTATAGAAGTAGGTTCCTGGCAGAGGCTCGAATGCATTTGAGTCACGCGTAGCCATCTGGTGTACGCCGTAGGAGCGCAGATAGGTGAGCGTCGCTGAGGTGGTTTTGGTTAACTGGCGCTCCAGGCTGGTTCCAAGCTGCTCTGTGTAGGGCGCGTGGTAGCTAGGAAAGATTTGATAAGTCTCCGATGCAACGGTAGTTCCCGTGCCGCAGGCAATCTCTATTTGGGCCACGTTGCTACCGATGTTGCTCAGGCTAGTGGCGTCGAAACATTGCGGGTTGGCGATGCTGATCTGGGTTTGGCTGTTGCCGCTACTGTTGAAGCGTTCGAGCGACATCAGGCTGCTTGTTTGGAATCGGTCATAAAAGAAGCCATAGCCGCCGCGCAGAACCGTTTTGGCCTGTTTCTTGTCCTTGTGGCCATCGAGGGCGTATGCAAAGGCAGCGCGAGGAGCCCAGTCGCTGTGGTCCGCAGTGTGATTCTGTGTCTCCCAGCGCAGGCCGCCGGAGAGTGTGAAAAATTGGTTCACCTTCCAGTCGTCCTGAAAATAGAGCGCCGCATCGAAGACGTTGCCAACAAACGCCTGACGGCCGGTGGTGAACGACAGATTGTTGGGAATACATCCGCCGGTTTGCGACAGCGGGCAGGCCGCTATAATCTGCGTGAATGTTTGGCCTTGAGCAAGCCCGTTCAACGTCGCCACATAGGCTTGCAGCGACGGGAAGCTGAAGCTGCCGTTGAAATTCGCGTCGGTTGCAATGGCATCGCGGTTATCGCGTATCCATGTGCCGAATTTGATGGCATGGGTGCCAGCCGACATGGTGGTCATATTCTGTAATTCGAGATGATCGGTATGATCGTGATTGAATTGTCCGTTGGAGCCGCCGCCCGTAAAATCTCCCGATACACTAACTGTTGGCGTTATACTCACCGGCGTCGTAGTAGATAAAGCGCGTCGGTATTGAAAGTGGGTTTCGTTGACCATGTGATCGTTGATGACCTGCGAATCCGTCAGTTGAATGGCGTGTTCCGAGGAGGTGCCGGAGCTGGCCTGTGCGGGCAGGGAGATCGTCGAGCCGAGACTTCCGCTCGAACTGCCACGCTCATACTGATAGCGCAGAGTCAGCGTGTTCTTTTGCCCCAGTTGCAGGTCGATTCGCGGTGAAACCTCAATGCGCGTCGATGGGCTGAAGACGGTGCCGGAAACGGATCCAACCTCACAAGCGCCGCTCGTCGTTGGATCGCATGGTTGGCTGGGATCCGACACCAGAACAGCCGTGCTGGAGGTATATATGTTAGCGTCCTGTATGTTGCGCCCTTCCACGCTGAAGGTATATGACGCCTTCTTATTGAATGAGCCGCTGATGTTGCCGTTGTATTGGATGCTGTGATAGTCGGGAATCGACGACACGAATGGGTTGCCGGTGTTGAAGTAATTGTCGTTCCCCATCACGAAGGCTCTGCCATGTAACGTATTGGTGCCCGGCTTGGTGAGAATCTCGATGCGTCCGTAGCCCAGCCGGTCGAATTCGGCTGAAAACGGATTCTGATTGATGCGAATCTCGCGGATCGCCGACTTGGGCGGAAGCGTCCCGCCGGTGAAACCGTCTATGTACATTTGCCCGCCGTTAGGACCAGCCGAGGGTCCGGCCAGCGCCGTCAACTCGTTGGAAAGTTCGTCGGGATCGTCGGAGAGAGCATCCAGGTCAGCGCCCTTCAGGATAATGGCGTTGGCGTTGCCACCGGCCTCAACGTTGACCTGGGGCGACTCATCGGTGACCACCACGCTCTGCTGTTCGACTACCATGGCCATGGAGATGTCCACGCGCTTAATCTGCCCGGCTGTAAGCTGTATGGCCTGTGAAGCAAAGGGAGCGAAGCCTTCAACGTAGCTCTGCACAATGTAACTGCCGGGAGCCAGGCCGTTCACTACATATTGGCCGCTCGCGTCCGCCTTCGTAGTGGTCACGGCAGTCCCCGCCGGCGTTGTGATGGTAATCGATGCGCCTGGAATGAGAGCGCCCGTCGGATCAGCGATATGTCCGCGCACTGTGGCCTTGGCCGCCGGAGTTGCCGGTGCGGCAGTCACCGTCGCGGCTGCTAAAGGCGCAGCCGGAGCAGCGGGAGCTTGCGCCTGCGCTGCAATGAATCCGGTTACGCACAATGCCAGTGCTATTAGTAAATAAGTGCGGTAGTGCAATTTTAGAATCACGTATTCCTCGCTTGTTTGTTGCGCAGCATGTGTGTAACTTACTGGGCTGTATCAGCCATGCTGGAGCCGGAACTCATGCTCCAGTTTGCAAGTAGGTTTTGGCTGGCCGCGGGAGCTTCAAGCAGCGGCTCGACACCCGCCAACAGCGTGATGGCAGTAACATCGGCTGTACCCTCGGTTGATACCAGCATCACCGCGTCGCCCTTTTTCAAATCGCTGAGTTGAATAGTTGGTGCCCGGTTGAGCAACTGCTGCGGATCAGAAAAGCCGCCGCCCTGTGCGCCATTTCGGCCAGCCCATTGGCCGCCTCCGCCGCCTTGGCTGCCACCATTCGCACTTCCTTTCAGCCGCGCCGCCAGCATCTGTGCCATGCGATCCTCCAGACGCCGCATCTGCGCGTCAGGCGTAACGTGGATTGTGACCGGCTTCTTGGTTGCCAGATCCTTGACCACTAGCGACGCTCCTGACGTGTCCAGCGACACAATGGTTCCTGCAATGTTGCGGAAGCTGCCTGAGACCACATCCTCGGCGGCAATTCCTGTTCCATCAGCATTCTTAGTGCCGCGCGCCCGCAACTGGTCGCCCTCGTGAATCGCGTCAATCGGCGCTACTTGTGCATCGTCAAAGCGTATCGAGGCCGGTGCGTAGCGCTTGAGGATCGTCGCCTTGGAAGTGTGCACGGTGATCGTCTTGCCCGTGATTCCCGAACCTCTGAACAGCACGATGTCACCCGTCGCTGCATCGACGCTTTTTACCAACCCGCCAACGCCGCGCCGCTGCCAGTCCTCACGATCCTTCTGTTGCTTCAACGCCAGATCGGTTTGCTTCATGGCGATGATCTGCAATGCCTCTTCAGAGCCAGCTGGCGCGTTAGGATCGAGCTTCACACGCACTCGGTCCCCGGTTGCAAGGGTGCTGAACGGGATCGTCTCCGCGGCGCTCAAATCCTTTTGGCCGGGGGAAATGCGTTTGATCTCCGCCGTGTCCGGCACAGTTACCTGGTGGATTCCGTTCGTGTCGGACTTCACCGTGAGCGTATTGCCGCTGATGGCCGTGACCGTACCCAAAAATCGTACGGACGTCTGTGCACCGGCTATGACAGCGCCAGCCAGGCTCGCGCTAGCAAGCAGGGTAACGCATAAGGCGACATGCGACCTCAGAAATGCAAACCTTTTATTCATCTCGCTTTTCCTCATCCAACATTCCTTCGCCAACGCCACACACGTACGGAATGGCAAACTTCATCCTTGTTTTGGTAGACGAGTCAGGCCGCGAAAAGGTTGAAAGGCCGTATCACAAAGTGGCTGGTTGCTGTGAACACGCTGAATATCAGCGCATTCTGCTACGCATAGGTCACTTGACCCAGGATTACCGGCCGAGACGCGCCAGTTGCCTTGGGCACATTACCCGGCAGATGATGCCACGTCTGCCATGCCAGTAACGCAAAGGCCGCAGCTTCCTTAGCCTCAGCAGGCAGGCCGAACTCTTCGCTGACGGCCATCTCGCAACCCATCGGTTCCAGTCTCGCAGCCAGCATCGCCATCAGCGTCGCATTGCGCGCCCCACCACCGGAGACAATGTAATCCACTCCACGGCCCCTCATCCCGCGCCGGGCAAACGTAAAAGAGGCCCTAATCAGGCTGGACTGTGGTTTCCAGTACGATTATGAAGTTCGGTTTGATCCGTCCTCCGGGCTGCGAATCGAGGAAGAGGACGTTCTCGGGACGGAAGCGCAAGATCTGGCGCCTTCAGCTCCAGCATGGTTGCGAAAGTTTCTCGGGGATGACTTCTTTGGTAGCGTCTACGAAGCCGAGTGCAGTGGCACGCCCATTGCTGATGCCGATCTCGCCCATCTCGAAGTACTGACAAGCGTGGTAGAACTTCACATGATTGAAACCGGGATCTCCGATCTCGGGTTGGAAAGGCTCAAGGGACTGGCCAACCTCCAATGCCTTAATCTTAGCAGCACCGAGGTGACCGACCGCGGGCTCGAACACATCACGGGACTGATCAACCTTCAATACTTGCGGCTCGATGACACCAAAGTCACCGACGAAGGCGTCGCCAAGCTCCAGAAGGCCCTGCCCAACTGCGAAATCCTCCACGGACCTGCCCACCGCCGGCGTCGACGCCCTTTCGATCGGAAGGGAAGTGCGATTGGCGGCGGCTAGGCGTTGCTAAGGGCTAAAAGAAAATCGCGGTTGCAAGCCGCCCGAAGGCGGCATGGACGCCAGGGGTGTGTGGCAAGATTTTCCGGCAGACTATTGCACGCCCGTTTACGGGCGTTTGCGCGCAGCCGGAGATTGGCCCGGCATTCATGCCGGGTTGGTCTGACTAAAACGTGCGCATACGTTGCTATTTTCTGCGGCCAGCTCGCCGTAGGCGGGCTGGCCGCAGAAAATAGCGACCGATCGTGGTCGATTCTAACCCGTGCTAAAGCACGGGCCGACTACCGCCGACCGACGCCCAACGGCCATAAATGGCCGTGCAACGCTCGCAGTTCTCCGGCTTTTCCAGAAAATCTTGCCGCACACCGCCCGGTGGCAACGATTGACGGCCGCCAAGAGCCGCCGATAAACTGGATGCAGTGGCCCCGGATTTGGGTATGCCCAGCGGCAGGATGTCGACAAGTTTATGAACACATCATCTCGAACTCCCGAAGGAACACCAAACCACTGCCCTGTCTGTGACTCGGACATCCGCATTGAACCTTCCCGTCGTCCGGCGATGCCCCATGCCCAAAATGCGGGACACTGCTTTGGTTCATTGACAGCCCGAGCGGAATTCGGTTCTACAAATCGGAATCCATCGCACCACTCCAAGAGAGCATCCGAGGAATCATTTGCGAAAGGTTGGGGTTGGACAAAGATCAGATCAGGAGTTCCAGTGCGTTTGCTGAGGATTTGCAGGCGGACTCGTTGGACACGGTGGAATTGGTAATGGCGTTGGGAGAGACGTTTGATCTTTCAGTCTCCGAAAACGATCTTCGGCAAATGAAGACCGTTGGGGATGTCGTTGCTTACGTCATCCGAAACAGCCCGTAAGGGCACGGCGGCCCTTGGAATCGTGCGTGGCGGCCCGCCGCAACGAGTGCCGTATCCGCCTGCTCCATTTTGGGAACCCAAGCCCGCTCGTCGGGCTGGTGAATGAGTTTTATTAGCGAACAACTGTGTCCTCTCCCGACGCCTTTCGTGTCCCCGTCCCGCACCCGGAGGGTGCGGGACGGGACACGAAAAGAGGATCCGCGGGCGCTGGTCGATTCGCTCACAAGACTTGTTCACCGGGCCAGGCAAGCTGGCCGGGGTCCACACGTCCATTCCATTAAACAGTCGTACCAGGAAACCCTCTCCACGGGAGGGTAGCGGACGTTGCGACCGGCCTCCAACCCGGCGTAGGCATCTGCCGCGACCTTCGCCCGGACCTTGCCCTTGAGGCCGCACTTCTCCGCCACGGGACCTTCGATTCCGGCACGGACAGAAGACAGCCAGGGTCAAGACAGCCAGGGTCAAGCCTTAAGCATTCAGTTCAGTTTTACAAAGCCTCCTGGATGACGATGCTGAAGGTGATGAGCGCCGGTCGCCACGCCATCGGCGACGGCTACTTCGTGGAGCGAACGGAGGCCAGCAGCCAGCGTCGGCAGAGGGGAAGCGACGCCGACCGGGATGCCGCCTTGCCGCGATGAATTCTTTCCATCGCAGAAATCGACGAGGCCACGGCGTAGCACTACATCGGCATGCCGATCGCCCGCGAGGGATTGGTCCGCATCAAACGGCGGATGGTCGCTTCGTCCAAGCCCGGCCTGGTCGCGCAGGCCGGCGGCAATCTGCGGCATGGTAGCCGCCGCGCCGATGAAATGCGAACCGTCGGGCGAGCGGGCGATCGCGGTCTTCACCTACGTCGACCGTCTGCGAACCCAGCGTATAACGGCCCGGTCCCAGCCCGGCGGCCGAAATCCCATCGCTGACGATCATGGCGCGGTCCGCCGGCACGCAGCGCAGGTAATTCGTCAACGCCGGGTAAGGAACATGAACGCCGTCGCCGATGAAGCAGATCCAGAGGCGGTCCGCGAGGCTCAGCACCCGCTGGATGATGTTGTCGTGGCGATGCAGGAACATCGGGCAGCCGTTGCCCAGATGGGTGAACATCGACAGGCCCGCATCGATCGCCGCGCGAAGCTGATCGAGGCTGGGATTGCAGTGCCCGGCCGAAACGATGATCTTCTGCTCGGCCAGCCAGCGGGTGACTCTCAGGCCGGGGTCGTGCTCCGGCGCGAGGGTCACGATCCGCACCAGCCCCTCGGCGGCATCGACGAGTCGCTTCATCGCGTCCAGATCGGCGGGCCGGATCGATTCCCGCGGATGGGCACCGGCATAGCCCGGTTCCGGGTCCAGAAACGGCCCTTCCACGTGGATGCCGAGGATCACGTCGGCCGCCAGCGGGTCTTGCTGGCGGATGGCGGCGATCCTTGCCAACCGCGCGGCCATGCGATCGCAGCTCATCGGTGATGATCGTGGCCAGCACGCCCGCCACGCCGTCGGCCCGCAGCCCCTTGCAGGCCGCATGGCAGGAATCGATGGTCAGGTCGTCGGCATTGAAATCGACGCCGCGATAGCCGTTCAGTTGCAGATCGACATAGGGCAGGTTGTCGGGCATCGGTGGTCTCCGGCCGTATCAGCCGCCAGGTTGCACGTTAGCCCGCACCCAGTCGCGGAACGAGCGGAGCGAGATCGGTTTCGTGGCTTTGCCAACTGCCGCACGATCGCCAGTTCTCCCCGGTCGTAGGTCATACGAACGTGGCAGTTTTCCCGCATTTTCCGAAGTTTGCGGTACATCTTCCACGAAACGCCGTGCAGGACCACGGAGTCGCTGGGGTCCGCGGCGGGGAGCGAATCGCTTTCTTCGGCCGGGACTACAGTCGCA
>CAWJDN010000317.1:0-7266 GCA_963840985.1 uncultured Acidobacteriaceae bacterium | reverse complement strand
GCTTTCAGAATGACGTCGAGCACTTTGTAATTGGGGGCAGCGAGTCCTGGTCGGTCTGATTGGGCCGAAGTTCAGCAGAGGGCGGCTTATCCAAGCAAGCCTGCGGGATGCGCTCCTCCGCGCGGGAACGATGTAGCGAGCGAGGGAATAGACGGTAGTCTTGGGCACGTCGGCGATCACCGCCAGCCCTCCCGCCATGTCGCCGTAAAGCGTGCAATAGCCCACCGCTACTTCCGATTTATTTCCGGTGCTCAACACCAGCGAGCCGAACTTATTGGAAAGCGCCATCAATAGATTGCCGCGATATGCGCCTGAATGTTTTCTTCAGTCACGTCGGGCGGGCGGCCAGCAAATGGCGCGGATCCAGCGTTCGCAAGCAGCTTCAAACATCGGTGAATGGGGATCACTTGGAACTCGATTCCGAGAGTCCGCGACAGCTTCCCCGCGTCCCGATGCTGCCCGGGACGAATAGGGCCCCGGCATGCCCACCCCGGTCACGTTCCCTGCGCCCACCGCATCTGCGGCACACGAGCCGTTAGGGAGGAATCGATTCCGCCGCTGAAACCCACCAGCACCGTTTTTGAATCCGCATTTGCGCACGTAGTCCCGGATGCCCAGGCAGAGCGCCTGGTAAGTCTCCCTCCTCTTCGGATCGGGCGCGGGTCGGATTTCCCTGGCTCCGTCGGCGGTATCGCGCTACACTCGCTCAGGATGACAAGCATGCTATCCCGCCCATCTCATCACCCCAACGACGAAGACCTATCGTTGGGGACCCCTAATCGCAAAGTGCGCGATGGATGGGGCACAGATTCATTTTTCGGATGGTCAATCGTGGAATACCCACCTTACCGCTGCGGTGGGTTGGATTGACTGGAGCCGGGCGGGGCTTGTGCGGGGTCTTCGAATTTGGTGATGTGGACGCTGGCCTGGGTTTCGGGGACGGTGCCGTCGTTGACCTGGACTTCGGTGGGTTTGCCCAAGATGAGGATGCGCGTGATGGCCTTGGCGCGGGCGGGGACGCGGAGACGCTGAGTGACGGAGCGGGCGTCGTCGCCGGAGCCGGAGCGGACGGTGACGGGAACATCGGCGGCTGCGTAGCCGGCGTTGGCAACATTGACGGCGACCAGGTAGTTGCCAGTAGAGGCGGAGGTGAGATAGATGCCCTCGATGGTGAGGTCGGGCAGGCCCTTGTCGGCATCGACCCAGTCGGCGAAGAACCAGGCGAGATCGGGGTGGTCTGGGGAATCTTCGAGAAGTTTTTCGAAGGGAGTGGCCCCTTCGACATGCTCAGGGCGGGCCGTCCGGGCAGAGATGCCTTCGGCGTGAGTAGAAGTGGCGGGAGTGGTGGAGGGAGTGGCGGAAATTGTAGATGAATGTTCCGAAGAACTTCCCTCAGGGGCTAAAGCCCCCGTTTTATTTGCGGCATTATCGGCACGACTAAAGTCGTGCCCTGATACAAGGCTTTGTTTTTCCGCAGCATGTGAATCTGTATTAGATCCGCTGGCAGCCGGGTAGTAAGTGCGGAGGGCGGCGGAGAGGGCGGGGTCGCCGGCGAGGTCGCGGAGCATCCAGAGAACGTAGGCGGCCTTGGTGCGGTAGTAGACGGGCGAAATGGCATGGGCGAGGGGCTGGCCGGGGCTTAAACCGGGGCTAGCGGGCTCGGCGAGGGCGAGGGCGGCGCGGTCGGCCTCCAACATGCGCAGGGCAGAGTCGCGTCCGTGCACCTTTTCTTCCCAGAGAGTGCTGATGAATTGGGCTACGCCCTCGTTGAGCCAGGCGGGAGGCGGCTGGGGAGAAGCAGGAGCAAGAGGAGAATTTGGCGAAGTAGATGATGTAGGCGAGTTTGGAAGGGCAGACGATGTAGGCGAATTGGGGAATGTAGGCGATGCAATCCAGGCATGGGTGAGGGCATGGACCATGACACTGTCCAACGCGCCGGGTTTGGCCCTGGGTCCGGGTTCGCGGAGGGGCGCGGCTAAGAGAGCGCCGGTCTCGAAGGGGGCGTCGTCGGGATCGGGAAGGTCGAGGAGGGTGAGTTGGGAGCGGGGTTGCTTGCCGAGCCAGCCTTTGATGAAGGGGGTGACGGCTGTGGCGGAGGTGGTCCAGAAGACGACGGAGACGTTGTCCTCGGGGAGGGCGAAGGCGGTGAGGTTGGGGCCGGAGTGTGGCGCGCGGTTGGCGACAAAGATGCTGGGAGCCTCGAAGCCGAGAGTGGTGAGGCCGGAGTCGGCGGTGGCGATGGAGGCGACTTCTTGAGTCTGATCGAGAGAGCCGGAGGACTCGGTGATGGAGAGCGGGAGGGAGCGGCCGTTGATGAGGGCCACGGTGGGGGCCTGGCCGTGGGGGAATTCGACGGTGAGGCGGAGGCGGAAGCGCGCACCGCTGAGGCGGAGCTTGTGGGAGCCGATCTCGTCGAAGAGACGCGCGCCGTCGCCGAGCAGGACGGGGGCGCTCACGACGGGGTACCAGACCACGTTGCCAAAGCCGCGCAGGCCGGTGAAGGGGAGGCTGATCTGGTCCCAATCGGAGTGGAGGGCGAGGTTGTCGGGTGCGCCGATGGATTGCAGGCGATGGGCGGAGAGGGCGATAACGCCGGAGTAGGTGACGTCGAGCGAGAGGGCTTGGCCGGGGGCGAGCGGGGCGGCAAGAGGGACGATGACTTCGTGCAACTGGCCGGTGTGGTCGGCGTCGGAGTTGATGGTGACGATGTGGAAGGGGATTTCGTGAGGCTGGCCGTCGGGTGTGGTGACGCGAATGTGCTCCCAGTTGAGCGAGGAGGAGATTTGGAGGGGAATGCGAGAGAGCGGAGTTGCGCCGTCGTTGCGGATGGTGAGCAGGGCGCGAACGGCGATTTGCTGATCGGCAGGGAGAAGATGGACGTCGAGGTCGAAAGACGTGAAGGTGACGGCTTGGCGGTCAACGTCATCGGCTGAAGGCGTGGCGAGTGTTTGGATTGTGGGCTGCGTGATGGATGGGCCGGTTTGCGTGGTGGTCTGGCCGCTCTCATCAGAGGAGCGAGAGAAGATGACTGTTCCGTGGTGGGGCTGGGTTGGCTGGGCGGCTGGCTGTTGGGCGAGCGGAGTGGTTTGTGCGGGACAGGAGATTGCCGCGAGGTTGAGTGCCGCGATTGCTGCGATGCGGGGAAGAGAGAGCTTCATGAACCCAGGCCTTTCTGCTTCTTTGGTTGACCACCTGCGGTGGGGGCGACTACTTCTTGGACGCGCCGAGCAGCGTTGCGGCGCTGGCGAAAGGCTTCAAAGAGGACGACCGCGGCGGCGGTGGAGACATTGAGGGAGCTGACGCCTCCGGCCATGGGAATGCGCAGCAGGTGGTCGCAGGTGCGGCGGACGAGGTCGTGGAGGCCCGCACCCTCGCGGCCGAGGACAAGAACGCAGTTGCCGGTGAGGTCGAATTGGTCGTAGTCGGACGAGCCGCGCTCGTCGAGACCGATGATCCAGAGGTTCTGGCGCTTGAGTTCTTCGAGGGCGCGGACGAGATTGACGACACGAGCGATGCGCAGGTGTTCGGCTGCGCCGGCGCTGGCTTTGACGGCGGCGGGGCTTAGAGGGGCTGAGCGGCGTTCGGTGAGGACAACGCCGTCGACTCCGGCACCGTCGGCGACACGCAGCAGAGCGCCGAGGTTTTGCGGGTCTTCAACACCATCGAGAGCCAGAAGAAGGCGAGACGAGCCGGGTTGTATCGGCGTGAAGAGGTCTTCGATGGAGAGAAATTCCTGGGGACGGACGAAGGCCACAACGCCCTGGTGGGCGGGAGTCTGGGCGAGTTGGGTCAACTGCTCGCGCGACTCCTGACGGACGCGAACGCCGGCATCGCGGCAGAGGTTGACAAGGCGCTCGATGCGGGCATCTTCGCGCTCTCGGGCCACCAGAACGTGGTCAAAGCGCCGGCGTCCGGCCTTGAGCGCCTCCTCGACCGGATGCAAGCCGTAGAGAACTTCCATAGTTGTTAGTGTAGAAGATGGGCGAAGCGCGTTGCCGCACTTCACAGACACAGAGCCGTTATACTGTTGCCCATGCAAGCAAACCCAATGGCGGAGTGGCAGAGGCTCACCGAGCTCTACAGAGAGATGGGCGACGGTGAATTGGAGGCGCTGGACGCCGACAAAGCCGATCTGACCGAAATGGCGCAACAGGTTTTGCGCGACGAATTGAGGAAGCGCGGGCTGGATGACGCTCACAAGCCGAGCACAGAACCAAATCTAGCAGGGAGTTTTGGCGCGTCGAAGTGGGGTACTGGCGTCGATGCGGCGCCGGGCGAGGTGGGCGTCGAAGCGAGCGATCAGGCGGTTGAGTACACATGGAAGACGCCGCTGTGTGAATGCGAGGACAAGGACGAGGCATGGCAGATCTGGGAAGTGTTGAGGGAAGCGGGAATCGAGAGCTGGATTGAAGGGCCGGGCTTTCGCGATGGGCGCGACTTATTCAGTCCCCGGATTGTGGTTGCCGCCGATCAGCTGGAAAAAGCACACGAGGTCATTTCACAGCCGATACCGCAGGAGATTGTCGAACAATCCAAGATAGGTGTTCCGGAGTACGTGCCGCCGATATGCCCGAGTTGCGGCGCCGAGGAACCGACTCTGGAAAGTGCTGATCCGGTCAATTCGTGGCGCTGCGAAAGCTGCGGAAAGCAGTGGAGCGAGCAGTTGGAAGAGAAGGAAAGTCCGGCGCAACCGCTACCCATATGCAATCCTCGCCAGGCAGATAATCCATTTGATACTGGACCCATGTTGACGGGATGAAACGACCTACACTCAAATCGTTCAAAGCCGTGCTGGAGCCGCTGCGGAATAGCCTGGGGTGGGTGATTGCACGGATTCCATTCGATCCCATTAAAGCGTGGCCGAGGCGCAGTGGGTTGCGGGTGCGCGGCGAGATTATTTCTGCGAACAACAAAACCGGCGGCTACGCGTTTCGCACGTCGCTGTTTGCTTTCTCGGGCGGCGCGGGGCACTTTCTGCTGGTGAACAAAAAGATGCAGGCGGGGGCGAAGGCTTCGGTTGGCGAGCGAGTGCGAATACGGATGGAGCCGGATTTTGAGAAGCGCGTGGTGAAGACGCCGCCGGAGTTGATGAAGGCGTTGAAGGGCGACCGGCGACTGCCGAAGTGGTTTGCGGGGCTGAGCAGCTCGATGCGCAAGGAGGTTGGCGATTGGGTCGCGCAGCCGAAGAGCGCCGCATCCCGCGAAAAACGCGCAGAACAAATGGCGGTGCGGTTGCTGCTTGCGTTGGAGGGGGAGACGGAGACGCCGCCGATCTTGCAGGCGGCTTTTCAACGGCAACCGCTGGCGCGCAAGGGTTGGGAGGCGATGACGCCGTTGCAACGGCGCAAACAATTGCTATTCGTTTTTTATTGTGAGACGGCGGAGGCCAGGGAACGGCGGGCGGCAAGGGCTGTGGAGGAGGCGTTGCGCGTGGCAAAACGAAAGTCGGGGAGCGTCGAGTAGATTGCTAGTTGAGTCTGAAAAGGGACTTTTCCTCTCGCATCTCAAGGTCCGGTGGTGGCACATTGTCCGAATAGGCGACGATCAGCCCGGCTTTAGCGCGGACGCACAGGTTTGCTTGAATCAGGTGCTTGTTCGATGCGCCAAGCGCATGCATACTCGTCTTTACTTGTCCCTGGGTAGACAAAAAAGACGCGCGTTTCTTTCGCCCTCAGGTGGAGCTTCATAGCGGGTGATTTGCACGTCTCGTCCTTCGGAGAATCTTGCTCGGTGGGAAGTGTCGAAGTCACCACGAGTTCGACATCTCCAGAGCCTACAAACACACAGGCAGCCTCATCTCCGATCAAAGGCACGCGATAATTCTCTACAACGATCCAGCTCTTTAACCCGTTTATCATTCCGCTATTTTCCGGTCTGACGAAGCAAAGTTTTGCACGATCAGCACTCCAAGACTGAGCGGACAGAGAAGCGGCATACGCAACCATGAATCCTAAAAAGAGCAAAGGCTGTTTCATGACAATGATATTAAACCCTTGTGTAGTGCATCGAGTATGATCGTCGGCATTCGGGGCGAGTTACCTGCTAACCGGAGACTGCACCTCTATCCGAGATGTGCGGCACCCATCCAAGGCCTCATTTTCTGTCGAGATGCGGTACACCAGCACAATCTGATTCCATATTGAACAAGTTTTCCAGCGAAATCAGCATACGGGCGGAACTTAACGGCGGTTTTGTCGTCTAATTGAATGAGATGAGTTCAGCTGCGTCTGTTCGCCCATATTTTGGTACGAGTTCCACCAGCATTGCCAACGAGCAGGTGCGGCAGGAGAGCCTTGCCGTATCGGCGGGGCTGAAGCGCCAGGATGCCGGGTTGCTGGATGAGTTGATCGTGCGCTACCAGCACCGGCTGATGCGCTACCTGCTCTATTTGACCGGCAATCGCGAGCAGGCTGAGGACCTCTTTCAGGAGGTCTGGATGCGGGTTCTGGTGCGGGGAGCGCAGTTCAATGGCAAGGCGCGCTTCGACACCTGGCTGTTTACCATTGCACGCAACCTGGTGATCGACCAGAAGCGCAAGCGGACGATGGCCAGCCTGGACGAGCTGTTTGAAGGCAAGGGCGACGACGACCGGCCAATGGCTTTCGAGGTTGCCGGCGGCGAGCCGACCCCGTTTGACCGCTTTGCCAACCTGGAAGACCGGGAGCGGCTGGCGACGGCGCTGCTCGGATTGGACGCGATGTACCGCGAGGTGCTGGTGCTGAGGTTCCACGAGGAGCTGTCACTGGAGGAGATTGCCAAGGTGACGAAGGCGCCGCTATCTACGGTGAAATCGAGGCTTTATCGTGGGTTGGTTGCAATCATAGTCTTCCGTGACGATCAAATTGACCGTCGATGCCACCCAGGCGCCAGAGAAGATCCTTCACACCCGCATGATCATCCCCGTGAAATCCGGACCTCTCACGCTTTATTACCCCAAGTGGATTCCCGGCGAGCATACGCCCTCCGGCCCCGTGGGTAACGTGGCCGGGCTCACGTTCTCGGCCAACGGTCAGACCCTTCCCTGGAGGCGCGACCTGCTTGATGTGTTTACCTTCCATCTGGACGTGCCCTCGGGTGTAGAGCGCTTGGACGTTGGGTTTGACTACATCGAGCCCAGCAGTGGGGCTTTCAGCGCGGGCGGATCAGCCACCGACAAATTGGTGATCGTCAGTTGGAACCAAGACGTGCTTTATCCCGAGGGAATTCCGGCTGAGAATATCACTCTCAACCCCACGCTACGCTTGCCCTCCGGCTGGAAATTCGGGA
>CAWJDN010000316.1:0-9229 GCA_963840985.1 uncultured Acidobacteriaceae bacterium | reverse complement strand
CGAACGAGCACTTCCTTGTCCAGCAGAACAGTTTAAGAGACGCGATTCTGGCGTCACTGGATCTGAACATCTTTGCGCGTCATGCCGACCGAGTGCGCAGGGCGAACATCGCCCAAATGATTAACGTGCTGCAATCGATGATCCTGACCGACAAAGAGAAGATGGTTCTGACACCGACATACTACCTCTACAAGATGTATGTGCCCTTCCAGGACGCGACGTTTATTCCGGTTGATTTCGATGCCGGCACGCTCCATCGTAACGGCATCACGTTGCCGCGCGTGGATGCTCTCGCCGCCAGGGACGCATCGGGTAAGCTTTGGCTCGAAATCACAAACCTCGATCCCGAAAAGCCGGTTGAAATCGATGCGGAGATTGCCGGCGTCACGGTCAAATCGGCGAAGGGAGAGACGCTGACTGCGCCGGCCGTTGACAGCGTGAACACATATACAACGCCCAACACCGTTGTGCCCAAGCCAGTTTCCGCAACTATGAAAGGTGGCAGGCTGACATTGACGGTTGAACCAAAGTCAGTGACGGTCCTCTCATTGGAGCCATAACAATCGTCTACCAAGTTTTCTAAGGAGTTATTCATCATGCAATCGGCAATAAGAACATTCGCTTTGAAGGGGCCGGCAGTGTTGCTGGCTGCGTTTTTTCTTACAATCTTGTCTGCGGCACAGACGCCTCCGGTGAATGTCGCGATTGACGCCTCGAAGACCGGCGCCCCAATTTCCAAGTATCTCTACGGGCAGTTTCTGGAGCATGGCGGGGACATCGTCAACACCGGCGTCTGGGCCGAACTGCTGGCGGATCGCAAGTTCTTTTATCCGGTAGCGGCAAGCGCGCCCACACCACCGCCGCTGATGGGCAACGCGGCGGGCAATCCACGATTCCGCCGTCCCATTACACGATGGTGGGCGCCGATCGGCGGAGACGGTGTGGTTTCGATGGACACCAAGAATCCGTATACCGGCGATCACACTCCGCTGGTAAAGCTCGACGCCAAGGCGCCGCATGGAATCGGAGAATCGGGAGTTGTGGTACGGAACGGTAAAACATATACCGGCCGTATCGTCCTGGCCGGTAGCCCTGGGACTGTGGTCAAGGTCGCGTTGATCTGGGGTAAGGAGCCCGGCGACCGCCAGATTGTGTCCATCCACATTCCGGGGACCTCCTATAGCAAGATTCCTCTTAAGTTCGAGGCCAAGGCCGATAACGACGATGCACGCATTGAGATCACCGCAACCGGCACGGGCTCGTTTCACATCGGCGCAGTCTCTCTGATGCCGGCCGACAATATCGAAGGTTTCCGCGCGGAAGTCGTTGCCGCGCTTAAGCAACTGCGCTTCGGTGTCCTTCGCTTCCCCGGCGGCAACTTCGTCTCCGCCTACGAGTGGCGCTATGGCGTAGGCGACATCGACAAGCGGCCGCCGATCTTCGACCCGGTCTGGCACGCCGTGCAGCCCAACGATGTAGGCACGGACGAATTCCTCACGCTCTGCCGATTGCTCGGCGTCGATCCTTACATCACCGTCAATGCCGGCTTTGGCGACGCTTGGTCCGCCCGCGAGCTCGTCGAGTATACCAACGGCGCTGTCACCACGCCGATGGGCAAGTGGCGCGTCGCGAATGGACACATGAGGCCTTACAACGTCAAACTCTGGGGCGTCGGCAACGAGCCGTGGGGCGATTACCAGATGGGCTCGATGTCTCTGGAGCAGTTCACCCTCAAACACAACCTCTTCGCCAAAGCCATGAAGCAGGTCGATCCCACAATCAAGCTGATCGCCGGCGGCGCCATGCCGGACGTGATGGAGGGCGCCGATCAGGCTAGACGCATCAACGGCCAATATGTTCCCGACTATCTTTCTGCAGCTGACTGGACCGGTCAAATGCTCCTCCACTGCCTCGATAACATCGACATGGTGAGCGAACATTACTACGCATCCGGCACCCAGCATACCGATATGAAGCTACAGAAGAAGGTGCCGATCGATCCTCCTCTGTCGTTCATCGAGTGGCAGCGCGCGCCGGCTGTGCAAGTCCGCGCGAAATATGAGCATTACCAGGAGTACCTGAAGCGCATTCCTGGACTCAAAGAGAAGCCCGTTCCTATCGCCATCGACGAATGGGCTTACTTCGGCGGAGGGCAAAACTCCTACAAGACAGACCCGGCCTATGCCTGGGCCTTCCATGAGATGTTCCGCCACTCCGATATCTTTCAAATGGGCGCATTCACCTTCGCCACGGCGATGATAAGCGAGACCAGGACTGAGGCCGTCTTGAATCCGACGGGCATCTTGTTCAAGATGTATCGCGATCACTTCGGCACGATCCCTGTGGAGGTCTCCGGCAACTCGCCGCAGCCGAAACCGGTCTTTCCGGTCGGCGGTGACCAGCCCGCGGTGAATCCGGGTAGCGACACCTATCCGCTCGACGTAGTGGCCGCCTTCAGCGAAGACAAAAAGACCTTCACTTTCGCCGTGCTGAACCCATCGGACGCCAAGCAAAGCATGAAGCTGGCAATTAACGGCGTGAAGCTCTCGAGTGCGGGTACGTTGTGGCAGATGGCGCCCGCAAAGGTGGATGCGGTCGTCGCGGTTGGTAAGACGCCGGAGGTTGCGGTGGAGGAGCACACTCTTGGTGCGCTTCCGGAAACGATCGAGGTGCCTCCCTTCAGCGTCAGCATCTACTCGTATCCGCTCCAGTAGTTCGCCTTGCTTCAGCACGAATGCGCACGTGGCGGATGCCGCCTGCGGGTTCGTGCTGAAGAGCATCCAGGGAAGGAAGATGAAAGGAAATCGAAGATGAAAACGGTCTGGCTGGCAATCGCCATCGCGGCACTCTCTTGGACGAGTTGGGCTGCGGCTCCTACCACGAAAGTTGAACAAGGCCTGTTACAGGGCACAGTCGAAGATGGACTGACGGTCTACCGTGGCGTTCCCTTCGCTGCGCCGCCCGTGGGAGATTTGCGATGGCGCGCTCCACAACCGGCGTCCAACTGGGAAGGCGTGCGCCTCGCGGACAAGTTTGCGCCGCAATGCGTGCAGGGCATTCCGGGGATTACGACGAGCGAAGATTGCCTCTATCTAAATGTCTGGAGCCCGGCCAAGTCGGCCTCCGACCGCGTCCCAGTTCTGGTATGGATCTATGGCGGCGGATTCAGCGTCGGAGGAACCTCCGTTCCGGTTTACAGCGGAGAAAAACTGGCACGGAAGGGAGTTGTGCTGGTCAGCATCGCCTACCGCCTTGGGCCGCTCGGCTTTCTGGCGCACCCTGAGCTGAGCGCGGAATCGCCACAACACGTCTCGGGAAATTACGGCCTGCTCGACATGATCGCAGCGTTGGAATGGATTCAGAAAAACATTGCGGCCTTCGGTGGCGATCCGAATAAGGTCACCATCTTCGGCGAGTCGGCTGGAGGCATCGCCGTGAGTCAACTGTGTGCTTCACCGCTGGCGAAAGGCTTGATCCAGGGGGCAATTTCAGAGAGCGGCGGATCCTTCGGTCCCCCGCGCGCTGCGGGAATGCCGGGCGAGAATATGCGCCCTCTCGCAATTGCAGAGAAGGATGGTCAAACATTTGCCAGCAACGCGGAAGCCGCTACGATCGCGGAGCTTCGCAAAATGCCAGCGGAGAAACTACTGGCCGCACAGCGCGGCATGGCATGGCCGAATATCGACGGCTGGGTGATTCCAGGCGATCAGTACTCGCTCTACGACGCCAAAAAATTCAACGACATTCCAGTCCTTATTGGATACAACTCGGATGAAGGCGCGAGCTTTTCCCATGAAAACTCGCCGAAGGCGTATATCGAGGGTGTTCACAAGCGCTACGGCGCCTTCGCTGACAGCTTGCTGAAGGCATATCCGGCCAGCGAAACGAGCGTGCCTAAGACCGCGCGCGACCTGAGCCGCGACGCAGCCTTCGGCTGGCATACCTGGATCTGGGCGCGGCTGCAATCGAAGCAGGGCAACTCCAAGGTCTTCTATTACTACTTCGATCAGCACCCGGATTATCCGGCTGATTCTCCGCAGGCTGGGCATGGCTCGCCGCACGGCATGGAAGTTGAGTATGTCTTCGAGCACGTAACCGGCGGACCCTCGGGGAAGCCAAGCGCAACCGACCTGTCGATCTCCGACGCGATGGCGACTTACTGGACGAATTTCGCCAAGTACGGCGATCCGAATGGCAAAGGAATGCCCAAGTGGCCGGCCTTCAATGACACGCATCCCGAAGTGATGTACTTTGCTGGAACGCCGCACGCCGGGCCTCTTCCCAACGAGGAGGGACTCAAGGCGCTGGATGTCTACTTTGCCTGGCGCCGCTCGCCGGAGGGCGTGCGCGCTTCGTCGGTGGAGGACGCCAAACCCGCTGCGACGAATGTGATGGGTGCGCAGTATCCACGCGTTCTGCCGGACCATAGCGTGGCCTTCCAGTTCAAGGCGCCCACAGCTCAGTCGGTGGATGTGGATATCACCGGAAAGAAGTTTCCCATGACGCGCGGCAATGACGGTGTGTGGAGCGTGACCACGCCGCCGATCGTCGAAGGCTTCCACTATTACGCGCTCGACGTGAACAGGGTGCGCATGAACGATCCGGGCAGCCATACGTTCTTCGGCATGGGAATGGACGCAAGCGGCATCGAGGTGTTAGAGGATGGCGTGAACTACTACCTGGCGCAGAATGTCCCGCACGGCGATGTACGCATCCGCATCTATCAATCGAAGATCACCGGCCAGTTGCGGCGCTGCTTCGTCTACACGCCGCCGGAGTACGATACCAACCTCAGTGCGCGCTATCCGGTGCTCTACCTGCAGCATGGCATGGGCGAGGACGAAACCGGATGGATCTTCCAGGGGCACGCCAACCTGATTCTGGATAATCTGATCGCGGAGAAGAAGGCCGTGCCCATGATTATCGTGATGGACAACGGCTACGCCTCCGTGCCCACCGGGCCGTTTGGGCCGCCCGCTTCGGGACGCTCCGGAGAGATCGGCGCTTTCGAGGATGTGATGATCAAAGAGGTCATCCCGATGATCGATTCCAGCTTCCGGACAATTCCGGACCGCGGTCATAGGGCGATGGCCGGCCTTTCCATGGGAGCCAACCAGGCATTGCACCTGGCAACGGGCCATCTGGACACATTTGCCTACATGGCCGGATTCAGCGGCACGATGAACGGCCTGAGCGGCGACCCACTCGATCCCGCGACTGCTTTCAACGGCATCTTCAAGGACGGAGCGGCCTTCAACGCGAAAGTGAAGCTACTCTGGCTGGGCATGGGCACCGAGGAGCCTGATTTCTTCCATAAATCCATCGGTGCCTTTCGGACGATGCTCGACAAGGCGGGAATCAAGTACGTCTATTTCTCTTCGCCCGGCACCGCTCACGAATGGCTCACGTGGCGGCGCGATCTGAACGACTTCGCTCCCAGGCTTTTCCGGGATGACCGTAACTGAATTGGCGCTGGCTTGGTGGTACGCCACCCCGCGCGAAAGCAATGATTTTCCGAGTGAGGATAAAGATGAACACTACGAAGATGTGTTGTGCGGTGATGCTGGCGATGGCTGTTGCATCAGGCGCCATGCTTTCCGCGCAGGTTCAAACAATCGTGCCGCCGGTGATTCCGGGCGCAAAGCCGGTAACGGTCGAGCACATCAAGGTACACGGCACGTCGCTCGAGGGCAATTTGGAGGGCGATGCCGTCGATCGCGACGTAATCGTCTTCCTGCCGCCCAGCTACGAGAAGGGAAAGCATCGCCGCTATCCGGTCGTCTACGCGCTGCACGGATTCTTCATTGGAGCCGAGCAGTGGACGCATGAGATTCACGTGCCTCAGACTATCGAAGGCGCATTTGCCTTGGGCGCGAAAGAAATGATCGTCGTGCTGCCGGACTCGAAAACCATCTACAACGGCTCGATGTATTCCAGTTCGGTAACGACAGGTGACTTCGAGCGATTCATCGCTCATGATATGGTTGCGTATATCGACGCGCATTACCGCACGATCCCGGATCGCATGAGCCGCGGCCTGGTCGGCCACTCTATGGGCGGCTACGGAGCCTCGCGCATCGGAATGAAGCATCCCGATGTCTTCGGCGCGCTCTACATCATGAGTCCCTGCTGCCTGTCGCCGATGGGAGGCGGCGGACCCGGTCCCGCGGACCGGATGAAAGAGATGGCGATCGAGAACGAAAAGAAGATTGCTGGATTGAAATCGCCATACGATGCTGCGGCCGCTCTGCCGGGCTTCGGCATTGCCCAGCTTGCTACTGCTGCCGCCTGGTCGCCCAACCCGAAGAACCCGCCGCTTTATATTGACCTGCCGACAAAGGATGGGCTTCCGGTGCCCGAGATACAAGCAAAATTCGCAGCGAACGCACCGCTGATCTTCGTGGATCAGTACATTGGAAATCTCAAGCAGTATCGCGCCATCTCAATGGACGTCGGCGACCAGGACGGCTTGCGCGGCGACGCCGGAAAACTCCATGACGTTTTCGACAAGTACGGAATCGCGAACAGTTTTGAAATCTATCCGGGCACGCACACCAGCGCCGTGGCTGACCGCTTTCAGAACCACGTACTACCGTTCTTCAGCAAGAACCTCTGTTTTCAGGCCAACTGCCGGTAGCACGTGCGAATCGGGATTGGTATGAAGTTATTGATAAATCGCATTGCGGGGCTGTGCTGACTTACAGCCCCTATCTTCGCCACTGCGCCATCAGGTCTTCGGTGCGGCGGCCTCCTTGGCATTTTGTTCCAATGCCTTGTCCCGCTGCTCCTCGTCCAGTCCGGCGCTGTAGACCTGGAAGCAGTGGCGGCCGTGGTTCTTGGCGCGGTAGAGGGCAGCATCCGCGTTCCTCAAAAAGGCATCCGTATCAAACTCACCAGCGGCAGCTGCACAAACCCCTATGCTGGCGGAAACTGGTATATCACGTCCTTCAAATGGAATGGGAACCGCCAGAGTTTCCGTGATTTTTGCGGCAATCCGTACAGCCGCTTGAGGCTCGTTCAGATGGGGAAGCAGCACGACGAACTCGTCTCCTCCCATTCTTGCGACTGTATCCACTTTGCGCGCGCTCCGTAAGAGGCGATTCGCCGTGACCCGCAAGACCTCGTCACCGGCCTGGTGGCCATACGTATCGTTGATCTCTTTGAACCTGTCCAGGTCCACCATGAGGACTGCCAAGCCGTTGCGATGTCGTCGGGCGCTTTCCAATGCGATGTTCAGCCGGTCCTGCAGAAGCAGACGGGTCGCCAGCCCAGTCAAAGCATCGTGCAATGCCATATGGCGAAACAATCCCTCACTCTCGCGGAGAAGATTTGCCTGTTGCTCGAGCCGCCTTCTGAGGATGACGACCCAGCCCAGGACGCAGAGCGTGGCGGTGAGCGCCAGAGCGAGCACAATCAGGGCATGAGCCGGGGTCCACCAGGAGGGCTGCTCCAGAACGGTTACGTCGGCGGGAGAACGCATAAGAACCCGGAACGACTTGTTCACGGCCACGCCCGCGCGTACATTGCTCTGGATATCGATGATACGGACCGAGCAGATGCCGGTGACGCGCAGCCTGCTCCCGATCCTCCAGGCGCTAACTCCGTTCCCCGCGAGGCTCTTGGGCAGAATCGCGGGGAAGACGGCGTCGCCGGAGGAGAGCTGAAGAGTAACTTCAGACGTGGCCAGATCGTAGCCAATCAACTGGCCGTCGATCTGGATCAGTTCGGAGCCTGATCCGCCGCGAAGAATCTCCTCGGCGGTTGCAGATTTCGGTGCAACAAGGTGATCTGTTTCCGGCGCTTCGGTAGACCGCATCGGTGATGACGGGAGCATTGTTGTCGGTTTCCGCGAATCCGGCCACATCGACCAGGTCGCCCACGGCGACAGGGGTAGCCTGATTTGTCTGCGCGCAGATGCCGCGTGTGGCGTCGCGAATGCAGAGCAAAGTACCGGGCCATTGCAGCGTTACGGTTCCGCGCAGGTGGACGCGATGCATAGGAGTGGTGAAATGTTCCCACTGCAATAACTGGTTCACCGGGATGTACGGGCCCGCAAAGGGATCGCTTGGAGCGGGTTCGATCACTTGCAGGGCGGAGAGATTCGGCGCCTGCAGGTGGACGCCGATCATCTGGCCGTCGGCATTCATCGTGGGGGCGGCGTTGGCATGAATTCTGACTTGTGCACCGGCCAGGTTGGAATATGTTGAGTGCGGGTCCTTGATCATGATGATGCCGATGGGTCCATCCTGCATCTCCAAGTGCAGCACCACGGCGTGGGAATATTCGATAACTTGATGGACGGAGCCCTCGACCTCCACCCACTGGGCGTCGTAGGCACCGGTCTTGAGGTTGGCAAGGCTGACGCGTGGCGGGTGCTGGGGCAGAGGAGCGCGGCCAATGATGCGGATCTGCGGATATTTAACGATGGGACCGAAGCCTCCAGGTGCGCTGACACCTCGCACGTCTACCAGTGCTCCGACGAAAAGCTGCCCCGCCAGCTTGGATGTCTGCTCGACAAAGATGCTGCCGGTGTCATCGTGAATAAAGGTGGCCGCGACTCCGGTTCCGTAATCCGGATCGAAGTAGGTTACCACCCCCTGCAGATGGACGGGATAGGCGCGCATGGACTCCTCGTTGGTGAGACTATGCGCCTGGCGTGCAGTGGTGAGCGTGGGGAGCTTGCCTACCTGGGGCGAAGGGATAACCGATTGCGCCTGGCTTGCAGACGAGAGGCAAATGGAAAACATAACCGCAGCGAGAGCGGACCGCAGGCGAGGAAGCGCATACTTCAGCCTTGGCAGCGTGCAGACGGGAACCTGCTCGACCCCGCGGCGCCAGGCTGTGTCCAAATCCCTACCGCGTTGACCGTGGCAATCTCTATCAGCGACTGATATCTCGTACACCAAGGTGCTCAGCCCTCCTCTCTGAGGATAGTCCTATTTTGCAGCGGAAACCTAAGAGTCTAATCGGCCAGCAGGGAAGGAAGCTTTATACCGTTCCACTGCATCACCGGGCCAGTGGCAACCCCACAGCGCACCGCACCAACTCTGGCTCAATAATTAATATGATTCAGAATCATTGCTCACCGACAATATTAATCCGTACAAGATATTTAGAATCAACATTATGCATCGTATTATCGTGGTGCCCGGAGGGGGACTTGAACCCCCATGGGATTGCTCCCTGCGGATTTTAAGTCCGCTGCGTCTGCCAATTTCGCCATCCGGGC
>CAWJDN010000315.1:0-17419 GCA_963840985.1 uncultured Acidobacteriaceae bacterium | reverse complement strand
AAAATCCAGCCCCAACAACGCGCAAACTGTCGCCGTCGCCACGCCGTGCTGCCCCGCGCCAGTCTCGGCGATAATGCGCTTCTTGCCCATCCGCTTGGCCAGCAACCCCTGCCCAAGCGCGTTGTTGATCTTGTGCGCGCCGGTGTGCAGCAGGTCTTCGCGCTTCAAATAAATCTTCGCCCCGCCCAACTGCTCCGTCAGCCGCTTGCAAAAGTAAAGCGGCGTCGGACGCCCGGCGTAGTTTTTCAGCAAATCGGCCAGCTCCGCCTGAAAGGCCGCATCCGCCTTGGCCAGATCGTACTCGCGCTCCAGCTCCACCAGCGCCGCCATCAGCGTCTCCGGCACATACCGCCCGCCATAGACGCCAAAGCGCCCCGCCCGCGATTCGGATGGAACAGCCGGAAGAATGATCGATGCCATAGTGGGCCTCCTGCGGTGCGATGATGTGCTGCTTTCAGTGTAATGGTGTGCGCAAGGTCCACCCTACCCCGCACGCTATCATCAATCTGTGCAACCCACGCAAACAACCTACCCTCTGGGCGACATTCTGGCCAACGCCATCACCCACGGCATCGGCGCGGGGCTGGCCATTGCCGGCGCGGTTTACCTGATCGTCGTAGCGGCGCGCGGTACGGCGTGGCAGATCGTCAGTTGCTCCGTCTTTGCAGCAACGCTGGTGCTGGTCTACATCTGCTCCACGCTCTACCACTCGCTGGTGCGGACCAGGGCGCGGCACGTCTTTCATATCCTCGACCACTCGTCCATCTACCTGCTGATCGCCGGCACTTACACGCCCTTCTGCCTGGTCACGCTGCGCGGGCCGTTGGGCTGGACGATCTTCGGTGTGGAATGGGCGCTGGCCATTTCCGGGGTGGTCTTCAAGAGCTTTGCCATCGACCGCTTCGAAGTGGCCTCGGCGCTGGTCTACTTGGCGCAAGGCTGGTTTATCGTGGTCGCGGTGGGGCCGCTCGTCCACACCCTTGGCTGGCACGGCCTCGCGTGGCTGGGCGCGGGAGGCCTGGCTTACACGCTGGGCATCGTCTTTTTTGCTCTGGACCGGCTGCGCTACTTCCACGCCCTCTGGCACCTGTTTGTGCTGGCCGGCAGCGTGGCCCACTACTTCGCCATTCTCTTCTACGTCGTTCCCGCGCAGCCTTGACCGAAGGGTCTCAGTTCGTTACCTTCGAGTGTCTAACCTCTGAATAATTGGATCAGACACCGTCACGCGCACTGATATGATGAGGGCGAAGCCAAAGACGCCGCGAAGATTCATGGCGTGCGGAAGGAGTGCGTATTGCCAGTTTTGAGCAGCTTCTCGCGACAGCTGAAGAAGGCGTATTTCCTCAATGCGGTGTCGACGGATAATCGTGTGCTGGAGATCGGCTGCGGCGACGGATGGGTCGGACACTATCTCAGAGAACGCGGTGTGCGCCAGGTAACTGGCATCGACATTTGTCCTCCTGCCCCGATTGTCGGCGATATTCGAGAGTGGAAGAGCCTGGGTCTGAGCGCCCAATCATTCGATGTGATCATCGCCTTCGAAGTGCTCGAACATGTCGACTGCATGGACGATTGCTATGCGTTGCTCAGGCCCGGCGGGAGACTTATGATTACTTCTCCCTACCCGCCCATGGACTGGTTTCTGGAAAAACTCGAAAAGTGGAAACTAAACCAGTCGCGAATCACTCCGCACGGCCATCTGACGTATTTCAAGGACACCCCTCAATTTCAGGTTCTGCGCATGTGGCGCCCCCTCGGAATGTCGCAGTGGTGCATTTTGAGGGGCAAGTCCGGCGTCCAAGATGAGAGCTGACAGTCTGTCGCCGGCCCCAGCCGGCTCCTTCAAAGTGCACCGTTCCTAATGCAAAATTGACCTGAGCCCCGCAAAACCGGTACACTACATCTAGTTTGGCGATTCCTGCCTGTGGCCGTGGAGCCAGACGCTCGCCCGAATCATGAGGGGCCTGAGCGTACTCCATCGGTTCGGAAGTTTCCGCCCGAGCTATTTTTAGATTGCATAGGCGCACCGGCCGAGCCGGACTGGCGCTGGAGGGATTATGTACGCGGTTATTCGCACCGGTGGCAAGCAGTATCGAGTCGCGCCAGGCGACGTGATGAAGATTGAGAGCGTGGCTTCCAAGAACCAGACCATCGAATTCAGCGACGTGCTGGCCGTCAGCGGCGAGCCGGGAAGCGTGGCCAAGCCGTCCAAAGCCAAGGTAATCGCCGAGGTGTTGGGTGAGGGCCGGGGAGACAAGATTCTGGTCTTCCATCTGAAGCGCAAGAAGCAGTACAAGAAGATGCAGGGGCACCGGCAGAATTTTACCGAGGTGCGCATCAAGGCCATCGAGGCCGACGGCAAGACCTACACCGCCGCCAAGTAAGGCAGCGTACGAGAGAAGGAAGGGGATTGGGCAATGGCACATAAGAAGGGTGGAGGCAGCTCCACAAACGGACGGGATTCCAATGCGCAGCGGCTGGGCGTCAAGGCATTTGCCGGCGAACTGGTCAGCGGTGGCTCGATCATCATGCGCCAGCGGGGCACGCGCATCAAGCCAGGCGTCAATGTAGGCAGAGGCTCCGACGATACGCTCTTTGCCAAGGTTACCGGCCGGGTGAAGTTTTCCGATCACGGTAAACTCGGGCGATTTGCCTCGATTGAGCCCGTAGCAGCCGAGTAACTCAGGCATCCATTCAACTTCGGCGATATTCAAAGCAAAAGGCCACGGTTGACGCCGTGGCCTTTTTTGCGTTCAAATCTCTGCTCTATCGCCTATGCGCGGCTCTTCTGGTCCTGGGTGAGCGCCTCTTCCGCGGCATTTTCCGCTTCTGTCAGGAAGAAGCCGCCGGTCGGCTGCACGGCCACCTGGGTTCCGGTATGGCCCAGGGCAGTTGCTATTTCGTTCCAGCGAAGGATGATGGAGTTGACCGGCAACAGGATGGGCTGGCGAGCCCGCTCGGGCAGGACGCAATAGACCACCCACATCCCCAGCGTAGCGAGAATCATAGACTCATAGACGAACTGCCAGGGAGCGGTCAAAGAAGTATAGTTCGAAATCACCATCGATTGAACGAAGTCGTTGGCGGACATCAGGCCCATGCCCAGGGCAATCCCAAAGGCCATGCTGCGGGCCGAAAGACGCAAGGCATTCATGCTCAGGCAGAGGAAGCCCAGCAGGCACAGCTCAATGATGCTCACCGAACGCATCAGGCTGTAGGCGACGCTGGGGATGAGCAGTACGCCGCGATGCGAATATGTAATTGTTGAAAAGCTCACAATGACCGAGGCAAGAACCGCCCAGCGAAAGGAGACAATACCTAACTTCATCAGCCCTGGGAAGGCTGAGAGGGCAGCGCGAAAAACCTCTATGCAGACGAAGAAGAGGAGAGCAGCGCTGGCGATATAAACCGCCCAATAGCAGTAAAAATACAGATCGAAGCTGTAGTCGTTAAGCCAATGTCGCGCCTGGCCATAGAGAAGTAATAGTAGGGCGGGCATCGAAGCCATGCGCAATGCCAGGTAGGCCCCCATGGCCGGGAAACGACGGTGAAGCTTCCTGGTCCAGAACAGAAAGCCGAGTACGGCCCAAAGAGCAAACTCCGCCATGCACATCAGGAACATCGCAGTCTGTGAAGACATAACCGACCACTCGCCATTCTGAGTACAATCTCAGAATAACGCCAAATGTCCTGCCGCTCAACTACAAAATTTAATTGTCTTCAAACACTGTCGCACTATTACCTTTGCATTTACTGGCCGGAGGGGCTTAACGGCAAATGTGGCCCCCGCAGCCTGGCACCGGCAAACTGTCCGGTGTAGGTAGAGGCCCTGTGGCCGAGATGTGGCTTGGAACGACATATGCGGTTCTGGGCGTGGTGGCGGCGGCGGCAACGCCGGCGACAACAATGGTCATAGCGAAGATGCGGATGGCGAGTTTCATTATAGGTAACTCCTGATGGATTTGATTTGGCAGGAAACACATCTCCTGCACACCGAAATAGTAGGAGATTTTGCAGATTAAGTCCAGCAAATTCAGAAATATAATCCTAAGGTAATAGTGGCCGTTACCAACGTACCTATATATGCCGAATATTTCCTCGTTTTGTGCGTATTTTCCACCCTGTTTTCTACATAATCCTGCCCCTCTGCGCGTGGTAAAATTGACTCAGGTAAGTTTGTTTGAAAACCCCTGTCTTTCAATCGATTAGACCCCCGAATCCCGGCCCGGAAGCTCCTCTTGGCAGGGTACCCTCAGCGGAGCTAAAAGCGAAAGTTTTACGAATGGACCCCTATGGCGACTGAACCCCTGAACACCACCCCGTTCCCCAGTGACAACGGCAACTACACAGGCGAGAACATCAAGGTACTTGGAGGCCTGGAGGCGGTGCGCCTGAGGCCGGCCATGTATATCGGCTCGACCGGTGAGTTGGGTTTGCACCACCTGGTCTACGAGGTGGTGGACAACTCGGTGGACGAGGCGCTGGCCGGCTACTGCAAAAAAATCGACGTCGTCATCCATGTGGACAACTCCATCACGGTAGTTGATGACGGACGCGGCATTCCGGTGGATCTGATGGACCTGGCTGACGGCAAGGTGATGCCGGCCGTGCAGGTGGTGCTGACCATGCTCCACGCAGGCGGCAAGTTCGATGCCTCCACCTACAAGGTCTCCGGCGGATTGCACGGTGTGGGCGTCAGTTGCGTCAATGCGCTCTCAAAGGAACTCAATGTGGAGATCTGGCGCGACGGCCACACCTGGGAGATGGACTTCAGCTGCGGCGAGCCTGCCAGCGAACTGCGCCAAGCGGGCACCAGCAAGCGGCGCGGAACCAAGATCCATTTTTTGCCCGACAAAAGCATTTTTACCACCATCGAGTTCAACTACGACACGCTGGCCCAGCGTTTGCGCGAGATGGCTTTCCTCAACAGGGGTCTGGAGATCACGCTCACCGACGAGCGCGCCACCGATGCCAAGACCGGCGAAGCCCGCCGCTCGGAATTCAAGTATGCCGGCGGCATCGCCGAGTTCGTCAAGCACCTCAACCGCGGCAAGACCGTGCTGCACGACAAGCCCATCATGATGGAGGCGACGCGCGACAAAGTCGAGATTGAAATCGCGCTGCAATACAACGATAGCTACTCGGAGACGGTCTTCAGCTTCGCCAATAACATCAACACCGTGGACGGCGGCTCGCATCTCTCCGGTTTCCGCACCTCGCTCACCCGCACCATCAACGCCGTCGGCCAGTCGCTCGGCCTCTTCAAGGACATGAAGGAAAACCTGAGCGGAGACGACGTGCGCGAGGGACTGGTGGCCGTAGTCAGCGTCAAGCTCTCGCAACCGCAGTTTGAGGGCCAGACCAAGGGCAAGCTCAACTCCGACATCGCCGGCACCGTACAGGCCTTTGTCAACGAGCGGTTGGGCGCGTATCTGGAACAGAACCCGCCCATCGCCAGGAAAATCATCAACAAGGCCGTCGAGGCCGCGCGCGCCCGCGAGGCTGCTCGCAAGGCCCGCGACCTGACCCGCCGCAAAGGCGCGTTGGACGGCGGTGGATTGCCCGGCAAGCTGGCCGATTGCAGCGAGCGCAACCCCGAGCGCTGCGAATTGTATCTGGTCGAGGGCGAGAGCGCCGGAGGCACCGCCAAACAGGGACGCGACCGCCGCTTCCAGGCCATTCTGCCGCTCAAGGGCAAAATCCTCAACGTCGAAAAGGCGCGCTACGACAAGATGCTGGGCCACGAGGAGATCCGCGCCATGATCACTGCACTGGGCTGCGGCATCGGCAAGGACGACTTCGACGCCGCCAAAATCCGCTACGGCAAAATCATCCTCATGACCGACGCCGACGTGGACGGCTCGCACATTCGCACCCTGTTGCTCACGTTTTTCTTCCGTCACATGACCGAGCTGATTAAGCGCGACAACATCTACATCGCCCAGCCGCCGCTCTTCAAGATCAAGAAGGGCCGCTTCGAGCAGTACATCAAAGACGAGCGGGAGTTTGTGAAGGTGATGGTCAAGCGCGCTTCGGAAGGCATGATCGTGCGCCACGGCGAAGCAGCCAGCCGCATCGAGGGCGCCACCCTCACCCGCTTCATGGGGACCCTGAGCGAATACCTGGACTTCGTCGAGAAGGTAGACAAGCGTATCCGCAATGAAAAACTAACCGAACTGCTGGCTCGCGCCGAGCTGACACACCGCGCCGATTTCGCCTCCAAATCCGAGAGCGAGATTCCGCCCAAGCTCTCCCTGCTGCGCGCCGAACTGGCCGAGCGGTCCGCGGAGTTCGACTTCAAATCGCTGGGCAAGCTGGTCGAGGACGAGGAGCATCACACCTGGTCCTTCAGTTTTGTCGATGCGCAGGGCGCGGAGCGGCGCATTGACTGGACCCTTTGCTCCAGCCCCGAGTTCCGCCAGATGATGGCCAAATACACGCTCATCAAGGAGTTCCTCGAGCCGCCGTTCCTGGTCGAGTATGCTGCCAAGGCCGCGGCCGCCGGAGCCAGCTCCGCCCAGACAAGTGAAGATGAGGCCGAGGGCGATGAAGGTGCGGAAGCGGAGGCCAAGCAGGCCCGCCGCACCGCCCGTATGCCCCGCGAGCCGGTCGAAAAGCAGACCGCCCGCGAGCTCTTCGCCTACATTGTCGAGCAGGGCAAGAAGGACTACCAGGTGCAGCGATACAAGGGCCTGGGCGAGATGACCTCCACGCAGCTATGGGAAACCACCATGGACCCCGAGCGGCGCACGCTGCTCCAGGTCAAGCTGGAAGACATCCTCCCAACCGAGGAGATCTTCGCCACCTTGATGGGCGAGGATGTCGAAAAGCGCCGCAAGTTCATCGAAGACAATGCGCTTGACGTGAAGAACTTGGACATCTAGAGATGGTTAATCACTTCGCGAAACTCTCATCCGGGAGATTGCACCCAAGCTACGCGCGGCGGTTTAGACTGGTTGCGGAGAAACTCCGATGAAGTTGAGCCCATTTCTAATCGTGGTTCGTATCGCCGGAACGATTGCCGCTCTGGCCGTCTTGTTTGTCGCGTCCACACGGATTCACGCGCAGTTTGGCTGGAGCGCGCCTCCGCCGGAGAGTGCCGCCTCCATTCCCACCACGCAATTACTTCAGCCCGATGAGTTGAATCGCCTGTTGCATGCCACGGGCGCAAACAAGCCGCTGGTCTTGCAGGTTGGTTCGCACATGCTCTTTGCCCAGGCCCATATCGCGGGTTCCGAATATGCCGGGGCCGGCTCGCAGACCGAGGGCCTCAGTCAACTGCAAGCAAGAGTCGCGCCACTGCCCCGCAAGAGCTTTATCGTGCTCTATTGCGGTTGCTGTCCGTGGAGCCGCTGTCCCAACGTCGGGCCTTCGTTCAAGTTGCTGCGCGATCTCGGATTCTCCAACGTAAAGGTTCTCTATATAGCCAACAACCTGGGAACCGATTGGGTCGACAAGGGGTATCCGGTTGAGCGGGGACACTAAGGTGCGGTCCGCGCATCGCGCGATTCTGGCTGGTCTTCTGCTGGCGGTCTGCGTTGCCGCCGTGGCGCAAACAGTATCACTCATCGGCAACAAGGCTCCGGAGTTTACGCACGAAGATTTCAGCGGCGCCAGAATCGATCTTGCCGGCTTCCGAAGCAAGGTGGTGCTGCTCAACTTCTGGGCTACATGGTGCGCCTCCTGCCAGGTGGAGATGCCAACCTTCGTCCTATGGCAGCGGCAATATGGTCCGCGGGGATTGCAGGTCATCGGCATCTCCATGGACGACGACCCCGCATTGGCGCGCAGGCTCTCGGCAAAGCTCCAGCTAGACTATCCCGCAGCCATGGGCGATGAAAAGCTCGGCCAGCTCTACGGCGGAGTCCTCGGCCTGCCCTTGACCTATCTCATCGACAGGAAGGGAATCGTCCGCGCAAAGTTTCAAGGCGAAACAGATCTGAAAACCATCGAGACGCAGTTGAAGGCGCTGTTGGCGGAACATTAAGTCGCGGCAACCGCGTCAGCTAACTTTCCTTCACTTTGTGCTCCAGCCGCGCCACGCTGAACTGCGCTCCAGCAAACATAATCAGTCCGGAGGTATAAGCCCAGAACAAGAGCCCCACCGAGACATGGAACGGGCCGTAGAGATCAATCAGATGCATATGCGGCAGCAGAAGCTGAAAGAGATATTTGGAAACCAGCCAGATGACTCCGGTATAGATCGATGTGTTCAGTACATGCCTCCAGGGAACCTTGCGATTGGGCAGCAGCCAGTAAATGGAAAAGAAAAACGCGATCGAGGCCACGCCGGTGGTTGCAGCCAGCAAGAGAAAACTGACTCCCTGATTAGTAATGTGCAGAACAAAATCGATGAAGTGGATATTTGTCTGGTGTTCCAGAATCAGGCTAAGCGCGTAGCGCAGGCCAGTATTCACCAGGATGCTAACCAGGCCCAGCAACACCATCAGGATCGCCAGTCCAAAGGAGATGAGTTGATTGTGCAGATAGTTGCGGCTTTTGGTTACGCCCCAGGCCTGGTTCAGCGCCACCTCCAGGGGCAGAAAGATGCCCGTGCAAGCAACCAATACCATGATCAGCGAGAAGAGCTGCACCCCCACATGCGAGGCAAGAAAAGGCAGATTACGGGCCATAAAATCCTGGTCCGCGGGAAAAAAATAGTTGACCAAGGCGATTACTACGTTCTCCATCATCGTCGAATGGAAGACCTTATCAGAAAGCGCGTAAAGCAGCGCGATGAAGGGAATAAACGAAAGAATCGCATTGGCCGCCACGCTGAAGGCAAATGTGTGCACCTCGCTGTCCAGCAGGTAATGGATCAGCGCCGTGCCGTCCTTGCGCCAGCGATACCACTTGGACTGCTTTGCCGGTGTCGGCACATCGGCGGCTCGGGGAGCCTCGAATGTCGCATCAGGTTGTGAATCTACTGCCGCATCGGGATGCGCATCGTTATTCAGGTCTTCAGTCACGGATTGCTTCCTTTCAAAAAAAGCTCTTCGCGATCAAATTGCGCGCACAGTAAAACTGCCGGAGGCGCGAGTCAAGATTGCCGGAGAATAGCTGCATTAAGAATAGTCGCTGAGCTTGCCCAACGCCCAGGTGGCCGCCTCACGCAAGCCCCTCGTCCGTGGCCTTAGCCCATTTTTCGAGCCAAGGCGCAAAGCGGCCCAAACCGCTGTTGCCCATGGCGATGGCCACATTGCGCCTGAGCCCCACGAACCCAGCCCTGCGCACGGGAGAGCCATTGAATTGCCGCTCAAACTCTGCCTCGTCGATCGCCGCCAGCCACTCCAGCGCCGGATTCACAAGCTCGGGGCGCGGGTCGAGTTCAGGATCAGTTCTGAATGGCGCTTTCCGGTTCCAGGGGCAAACATCCTGACAGATGTCGCAACCGAAGATTTGCCTCCCCATACCCTCCATCAACTCCGGTGAAATGGCTCCGCGGTGTTCGATGGTCAGGTAAGAAATGCATTTGGCCGCATCCATCTGATAAGGAGCAATCAGAGCGCCCGTCGGGCAGGCCTCCAGGCAGCGGCGGCAGCTTCCGCATCGGTCGGGGACCAGCGTCATGTGCGCTTTTTCCTCTCCGATCTCGAGAGAAGTCAAGAGCACAGCCAGAAATCCAAACGACCCCAGCTTGGGATGAATCAGGCAGGTGTTCTTGCCCGTCCAGCCCAATCCGGCTGCTGTGGCCAGCGCCCGCTCGACCACTGGCCCGGTGTCCACAAAGCTGCGAGCTTCAAACTCGCCGAGCTGCTCATGCAGCCGCAACTCCAGCGTTTTCATCCGCTTGAGCAACACCTTATGATAGTCGCTTGGCCGCCTCGCGCCGTCCGCCTCTACTTTGCTTGACCAGGCGTAGCGCGCAATCCATCCCGCTCCCTCGGCTGCCGGTTCGGTCGAGCGCGGCTGTGAACTGTTGTAGTTCGCAAAGCAAACCACCGCGGACCGCGCCCAGGGAAAAGGCGTTCTAACCCGCGCTCGTAGCAGCCGCCCATCATCGCCAGTCCGCTCCAAATAGCTCATGGAACCAGCGCGGCCCGCCCGTACCCACTCCTCATAACGCGCCGCGTCCCGCTCCTGACTTGCGTGAGGAATTTCAACCAGTCCGGCCTCGGCGAATCCGGCGTCCAGCGCCAAGGCACGCACGAGTTCCCGGTTCAGGCCGGGGGCGGCAGCAGTATTGGCTTCGGGTTTGGACGGCGGATGGCCCACGTTTCAATCATCTATCACACCAGCATGAGAAGCCAGCTTTTGAGTGGCCTGGAATAAGTGGAGCGCGCGGCTTAAACCCGTAAGATTCTGATAAGACTTTTGCTAACCTATAGAAAGTCAGTATTGCAACTTAGCATGGCCGATTGCGTCGGCAGGGCGAACTGTCCGCGGTAAAGCCGGATAAGCGCGTACCCTCCGTGTGTCGCCGTTCTTATTCCCTGCTACAACGAGGCCGTCGCCCCGATGAATCTAAAAAAATCGGCTCGCAAACTGTATCACGACGACCGCTGGTTGCAGTGCGTCCTGCTTACTTTCATGGTCCTCTATTTCGGAGTGACTCTCTACAATGCCGGCGTCTTCGAGGAGTCGCCGCCGCTGAACAGAACCTTCAACAGTATGATTGAGCACCTCACGCAGGGGCGATTCGATGTCGATCCGAACTTTGTCGGCTCCGAAGGATTTTCGCGCGATGGACATGTCTACGCGTATTGGGGCATCACCTGCGCCCTGCTCCGCTTGCCGCTGCTTCTCATGCATCGGCTTGATCTGGACGTGACCGTGTGGTCTTGCCTCGTTGCGGTCTGTTTTTCCGGCTTGATGAAAATCAAAACCGCACTCTTTCTCCGCCGCTACTGTGGCGTTACGCCTGCTTCCAGCCTGGCCTTTGGCCTCATGCTGACCTGCATCGTTCTGGGTGGCGCCGAGGTCGGCTTTCTCAGGTACTCCATCTTTCAGGAAGTAGTCTTCTGGGCGGCCGCCTTCGCCACGGTCTTCGTCTACTTTGCCGTGAAAAGCCTGGTCAGCGGCCAATTTACCTTGGGCACGCTTTCCTGGATGGCCTTCGCCGCCGGACTGGCATTGATGACGCGCGTCTCCACCGGCATGGGGCTGTGCGCGGCCTTGGGGATGCTGCTGCTGGTGCTGCTGGCGCAAGAACTCCGCGTCCGCCGCGCTATCTTTACGCGCCGGCTTTTTATCCCCGCTGCGATTCTTTCCGCGTTTCTCGCCGTTGTCGGTACAGTCAACTACCATCGATGGGGAAAACCCTGGATATTCGCCGACTACGCGCTCTACCTCGGGTACGGCATTTATCCGGACTGGCTTACGCGGACACAACTCTACGGCCTCTTCAATTGGTCCAGGATTCCCTTCGGTCTCGGCTACTATTTTCTGCCGCTCTGGTGCTCACGGGGAAGTGATGGCCGGCTTCTCTTCGAGGACACGCAAACCCGGCTGATGAATACTGTCGAACTTCCGCCCAGCAGCTTTTTCCTGACGGATTTGCTGCCCATCGCATTCATCATTTTTCTGGCAATCGCCCTGTGGACCGCCCGTCCCATGCTTTCCCGCGCACGGGGAAAGGGCGTGATTTCTGCGCGGCAAGCGGCGCCGCTGCCCTCATCCCGGCTTTTCTCTTACGCCCAAGCGCTTGCCTTGGCGGCCGGAATGGCCGTGCCCTGCCTCCTCATGCTGACGGCCATCAGCATGAACTACCGCTATCGCATGGAATTCTATCCCGAGATCGATCTGCTGGCCTTCCTGGGACTGTATGCAACTGTCAGCCAACCCGCGCTGTTGGCGCGCTTCAACCGTTGCCGCCGCTGGATGATAACCGCGACTGCGATCAGCATCATGTCGGCATTCGCCCTGATGATCCTCTACAAGCTCACCGACTTCGGTCCAGCCCAGAATCATCTGCGCAACGGCATTATTCATTTCTATATGTATGATGCCTGGCGGTAATAGCCGGGTACGGTGACGGGTGGTCCGTTTCTATCCGGACATTAGCGTAAGCACTCCATCCCTGGTTTCTCGCCGCCCATCCGGGAGGAAGATTCGCAGGCCGGCCTCGGTGATGCCAGCCCCAAAACCACTATGCGCACAGCTTCCTTGGTCAAAAGGTTGAGGTTCGCAGGTGGGGAAAAACGCTGTTCACGGAACCAACGGCACTCCTACTTGCGTATACAACATTAGCGTGTTCACTTGCGGACGGCAACGAGCGCAAATGAACACCCGAAACGGCAGCACGAAATCTGGAAATGCTTCTATCCCTTGCGATTTCAGCATATTCCATTCCCTACGGCTTTGGCCGCTCGCGTGCTAACCAAAGAGAGCATGAGGCAAGCGCCGAGAATATGCAACCCAGGCCGCAAAACGGCTGTCATAGAGCATAAGACGGTTCCCAAGGAGGTTTTTATGGCAACGACGATTTTGAACACGATAAACAATAAGGCGGCCTCAGACGGCCAGACAGCCGAAATGATTGAGTTGGTTAGTGGTCGCGAGAAGGAGTTGCTGGAGTGGCTTTTGCCGCTCGTGCGCCGGCAAAGCGTGACGCTCGATCTGGGCCGGGTCCGGCGCATTGACGCGGCCGGTGTCTCCGCCCTGGTTTCGCTTTATTCCAGCGCCCAAAAGGCTGGCTACCGTTTCAGTGTGGCCAATCTCTCGCCACGCGTGGCCGAAGTCCTGAGGCTGGTGGGGCTGGAGCGGATTCTTTCGGTGCATCGTGCAGTTTGGAAGAGCCATTCCCGCACGCGCCTGGAGCAGACGGCCGCATAAAAATGCAGGCCACAGCTCTCTGAACCCCGTTCTAACGCTGTTTTGTTGTAAATAATTGATCAAAATTCACGATTCTTCCCGTGCCGGAATGGCACCCGCCTCCAGGGCCGCGCGTATCGATTGTGACCTTCAACACAGGCAACTGTATACTAGAGACGATATTCGTTAGTACGACGAATCAATCCCGCGCAGCGCTCTCCAAAGCTTGGATGCCCCGTTCGCGCTCAGCCTAAAACCGCATTTACCAGTAGAAAAGCTGAGCCGCGTCCTGCCATTCTCTCCCACAGACCGCCATCGCGGAATCCTAAATAGGAGGCTTCACCCCATGACGCAGGGCGCTATGGATCAGGCGTCTGCCGGACAGGCAGGCAAGACCTCAACTCAACATGTGTTTTTCTTCGGCGGAGGCAAGGCCGAGGGCAATGGAAGCATGAAGGATGTGCTGGGCGGCAAGGGCGCCGGCCTGGCCGAGATGACCAACGCCGGGTTGCCAGTTCCCCCCGGATTCACCATCCAAACCGAGGCCTGTCGCGAGTACATGCGCGGCGCGCTCTCGCCCGCGGTCAACACCGAGATGTACGCCGCCTTGGAGCGGCTGGAGAAGCTGCAAGGCCAGAAGCTGGGCACGGGCGAAAATCCCCTACTGGTCAGCGTTCGCTCCGGCGCCAAGTTCTCCATGCCCGGCATGATGGACACCATTCTCAACCTGGGCCTCAACGATCAGGCCGTTGAAGCGCTCGCAAAACGCAGCAACAACCCCCGTTTTGCATACGATTCCTATCGCCGCCTCATCCAGATGTTCGGCGACGTGGTGCTGGATGTTCCCAAAAAGCACTTCGAGCATATCTTTGACAGCGTCAAGAAGCGCGCCAAGGTCAAGTTCGACTATGAGCTCAAGCCCGAAGCGCTCAAAGAAATCATCGGCGAGTACAAGAAGCTGGTGAAGAAGGAGACCGGCAAGGAGTTTCCGCAGGATCCGAAGGATCAGCTGGTGCAGGCCCGCGACGCCGTCTTCAGGAGCTGGATGAACGAGCGCGCCAAGACCTATCGCCGCATCAATCGCATCGATGACTGGCTGGGCACAGCCGTCAACGTGCAAGCCATGGTCTTCGGCAACCTGGGCGAGACCTCCGGCACCGGCGTGGGCTTTACGCGCAACCCGGCCACCGGCGAAAAGATGTTCTTCGGCGAATACCTGATGAACGCGCAGGGCGAGGACGTGGTCTCCGGCGTCCGCACGCCGCTACCCATCAGCGAGCTCAAGCGCGTGATGCCGCATTGCTTCGAGCAACTGCGTGAGATAACCGGCAAGATGGAAAAGCACTATCGCGACATGCAGGACTTCGAGTTCACCATTCAGGATGGCAAGCTCTACATGCTGCAAACCCGCAACGGCAAGCGCACCGGCCTGGCCGCCGTCCGCGTGGCCATCGACATGGTGAAGGAAAAGCTCATTACGCAGGAAGAAGCCATCCACCGCGTCGAACCCAATCAGTTGTACGACTTTCTGGTTCCCCGCCTCATCGAAAAGGGCGAGAAGATTGAAGTGCTGGCCACCGGCCTTCCCGCCTCGCCGGGCGCAGCTGTGGGGCAGATCGTCTTCACCGCCGAAGACGCAGTCAAGCAACATCAGAGCGGCGCCTTCAAGACCATCATCCTGGTACGCGGCGAAACCACACCTGAGGACATTGCCGGCATGGAAGTGGCCGCCGGTATTCTCACCTCGCGCGGCGGAATGACCTCGCACGCCGCCGTTGTTACCCGCGGCATGGGCAAGTGCTGCGTGGCCGGCGCTGGTGATTGCACCGTGGACGAAACCAAGAAGGAACTGCGCGTGAAGGGAAAAACCTTCAAGCACGGCGACTGGATTTCGCTCGACGGCACCACCGGCCGCGTCATTGCCGGCAAACTCAAGACGCTGGACGCTCAGCCCGACGATCCCGATCTGGTTACCTTCATGTCATGGGTCGATCCCGTTCGCCGCCTGCGCATCCGCGCCAACGCCGACATCCCCCGCGACGCCAAGAATGCGCGCATGTTTGGCGCTGAAGGAATCGGCCTCTGCCGCACCGAGCACATGTTCTTTGCCGAAGACCGCATCGAGCACATGCGCACCATGATTCTCGCCGACAATGAGAAGGATCGCCGCGCCGCCCTCAAGAAGCTCCTGCCCATGCAGCGCGCCGACTTTGTCGGCCTCTTCAAGGCAATGGAGTCGCTCCCCGTCACCATCCGCACCATCGATCCGCCGCTGCACGAGTTCCTGCCCAAGCGCGAGGATCTGATGGTGGAGATTCAGCATCTGGTAGACACCAAGCCCCGCTCGCCCAAGCTGAAGGAGCTGCGTACGCTGCTCGGGCGCGTTGAAGAGTTGCACGAGCAGAATCCCATGCTCGGATTGCGCGGCTGCCGCCTCGGAATCGCCTTCCCGGAGATTACCGAGATGCAGGTTCGCGCCATCATCGAGGCCGCGGTCATCGCCAAGAGCAAGGGCGGCGATCCGCATCCCGAGATCATGATCCCGCTCGTCAGCTCCATTGAAGAGATGCGCAACCAGGCGGCCGTCGTGCGCCGTGTTGCCGAGGAAGTCTTCAAGGAGAAGGGCTTAAAGGTCGATTACATGGTGGGTACCATGATCGAGCTGCCAAGGGCGGCCCTGACTGCGGATCAAATTGCGGAAGAGGCCGAGTTCTTCAGCTTCGGCACCAATGACCTCACGCAGACCACCTTCGGCATCAGCCGCGACGACATCAACCAATTCCTGCCGGCCTACATGAAGGCGGGCATCTTCAAGCAGGACCCCTTCGCCACCCTCGACCAGGCGGGCGTTGGGCAACTGGTGAAGATGGCCACCACCAAGGGCCGCGGCACACGGCCATCTCTCAAGGTGGGCATCTGCGGCGAGCATGGCGGCGATCCGGAGTCCGTCAAGTTCTGCCACAAGATCGGTCTCAACTACGTTTCCTGCTCGCCCTTCCGCCTGCTGACGGCCCGTCTGGCCGCCGCGCAAGCAGCGCTGGAAGAGAAGCAGTCCGGCCCGGCCCACACCACCAGCTAACCCGGCACTCGCCGGCTCAAAGATCAAGGGCGCAGCCAATCGGTTGCGCCCTTGCCGCGTTGGGGGAAGCCGCATATTTGAGTAGCCGGACCGGGTGCAGTGATTACAATCCATTTTCCATTCGAGTAATTCGCCTGGGAGAAATGCCAGAGCAAGAACTCTAGACAGCCTGGACCGCACCCGTTCCGGGAGGAAAGGGGTACTTGAAGCGTATCAAAGAAAATGAGTCCAGCAAGTGAATAATAGATAAATATTATCTAAATTATTGTTAATTGATAATAAAGAAGTTAGATAGATATCAGTCATGCATCACACACTATTTGTGAAAGGGGAAATGGCTACTTGCCACCTGCCGCGTAATACCCTTCTCGCGTGACCACGGTCAGGTCGTCCTTGTTGGCCTTGAGGACGATCTTGTGGAAGCCGCCTTCCTTGTCCACCACGTCCGGCGAGTAGGTCAGCAGGAACTGGCCGCGAGTTCCTCGGCGATCGGTCAAAGTGTATACACTTTGACCGGGTACACGAGACAATCTGAGGAGCGTTGACCAGCCTTCTCTCCAGCGCAGATAAGCAGCGTTCCGCCCGTTGAAGACACTATACTGGCCTCTATGAGACGTATGTGTTTTTTATCTGTATTGCTGCTGGCAGCCATCGCGCCGGCGATGGCGGAACGGCAGCCTCATCTTGTTGTGGCCAGCACTCTCACGCTTACCGCCGCATCGGACGGTTTTAATGGCAAGCTGGAGTTGCTTGAAGATGCGCGCCTCACTTCCGCCCTGGAAAAGACGCTCTGGGGTTCAGGCGGCCCGGAGATGGCCCTTGGTGAAAATGACCCTCGCTACAAAGACCTCACTACCAATCTGTTGTTGAACGCCGTCCTGCGACTCAAAGACGAACATGGGAAGATCGTTGCCAAAACAGAATTGGAACGGGAGCAGGCTCGGATTCGTTTTGAGAGACTGCGTCCGGGTCGGCGCGCGATTCTGGTCACGACAGACCTCTCCGCTGGAGCCGGATCGTACTCCGGCCCCGTGACGGAATTGCTGAATGTGACTGCAGGCCGCCTGAAGACGGTTACAGCCAAAAATGCGGAATCCGGATTGAGCGAACCGATTCGCTTGATGAGCACCTTGAAAACCGCTTGGAAGCTGGTTCCCACCGCCGGTAGCCAGACCAAACAGAAAGACATTTTGATGGTTGCCTGCCGCCCGGACTTCGACGCTGAAGACGCAAACGATTTCTTTGTGACGTATGCGCGCTACCACTGGGATGGGAAGGGATGGATTGTCCTGATCCGCAAGGTGCATGGACTCTGGGAAGACGATAATGGATTCCCAGCGCTGGACCAGTTTCCTTCCGTAGCGGTACCGAAGAAACCATAGAAAGGTTGAGGGCATGAGAAGGAATTGGTAGCGCTACCGGGAATCGAACCCGGGTTTTAAGATTGAGAATCTCACGTCCTAACCCCTAGACGATAGCGCCACTTGAGATGCGGGAGTGGCCGGCCACGGCCACTTGATTAGTTTAACAAGAATCCGGACTGCTGCCAAAAGCGACTCAGACCAGCGCCACCCGCTCTCAAATCCC
>CAWJDN010000314.1:0-33171 GCA_963840985.1 uncultured Acidobacteriaceae bacterium | reverse complement strand
CGTCTCCAACCTGCTGCATGAAGATCGAGGACGCTGAACTTGTGTCAATGATGAGCACCGGCGCGGCACCGGCACGGCAGACCGGCATGGGCTGCCGGCCCACGCTGGCAAACCATCTGAAAGTGCAACCTGTTTTCTGCAATAGCCGGGACTGACCCCCAGTTTTCAGAGGCCATTGTCTCAGTTCTTCCAGCAGCCTTTAGCCTTCAGCTACCCTTCACGCCCAAAACGGCAGGCAGACCGGCCTTCCGGCCAAACTATTTTCAATTTTGTAAATGTGTAAATTCTGTACGACCCCCCTTTAACTCACGTATCCACAACGGTTTAGCCGGGGTCGAAACACCGATTTTCGCCAAAAAAATCGTCCGTACCGTACGGAGACGTCTTTTCCAATACCGTGCTACAATCGCGCCATGATGAATAGTGAAATTGGAATAGTGAATGGTGAAAGGAAGCCAGGCCCGTTGCCCGGAGAACCCAACGGAGTGCGGGAGTGCTGGAGCATTGGGTTTTCCTATCACTCCAACACTCCATTACTCCATTGCTCTTCGGGCACGGTCAAACCGCGTCAAACCCAGTCAAAGTGTTTTCGGCCCACGCTTCCAGCCCCCATCACCATATATTGTGGTTTCCCAAGCCAAATGCACAACTCATTGTGATTTGCCGCTACAGCCCACACCAATTCAGCCGTGCAATCCGCCATTACCGTCAAACCCAGACCGATCCGCCCGATCCGACAGATTCCAGAAATCCGCAATCCGCAATCCGCAATCCGCAATCCCTGAGGCCGCCTCCTGCAACGATACAGTTTCACCCAAATAAAGCCCGATGAAGGTCAATGAAGGTCAATGAAGGTTAATGAAGGTAAAAAAGAAGTTTTTTATGAAGCCAATTGCCGTCTCCCGCCTACTTGAGGAACGGCGTCCGGGCCGTTCTTGAAGTTGGCGGATATTTGGGCGGCGCTCAGGGCGGCGTTGTAAATGCGGAATTCGTCAATGGAACCGTTGAGCGGCGGGTCGGTTGGAAAAAGGGAACGCCCGATAGAAGCGGTTGGTGGCGACGCTTTGCAAGGAGGTCAGTTTGTTGGTGGAGACCGCCAGGACGCCGTTGGTGTAAATTCCCATAAACCCTGTCGGCGGATCGAGAACACAAGCGACGTAAAGATTGGTCTGGTTGTCGAGATTGCCGGGGAGGTGAATCACGCGTTCGGTCGGGTTGGGGTCCATGACGGTGAGGCGATAATCCCTGGCGCCACTGTGGGGGGAGAAATAAAGGTCGAGCCGGCCCCCGTTGACCATCGTGTCCGAACCCTGGTCGAAGACGCGGCACCAGCCGCGGTTGGTCGCCAGGCTGGCCCAGAATTCAAAGGTCACGGCCTTGTCGCCGGCGATCAGTCCGCCGGGCAGGTTGACGTACGTGCCCGGCGTGCCGTCCAGATGCACCTGGCCGCCCCGGATCGACGGCCGCGCCCTCCAGCGTGCCGTCCGCGTGGCCCGCCGAATCTTTGGCATCGCCGTTGAAGCTGTAGCGGTGTTGCAGCGCCGCTCCAGGCGAGGCGGGCGGCTGGGCAAATAGTGCCGCGGGAAGTGTTGTCAAACATATACATGCGGCCAGGCGGGTGAAACAATTCATTTGATAAATCAGGGTTGAGTTCAATAATATAATACTTGACACATCCGCCGGCACATGCAAAGACATGGCCCGCACGGGCGCCGGCCATCGCATCCCGGTTCGGAATCGGGACGGAGGGTCCCCGGCTATGCTATTGGGCGGCGATGGGGCGGATTTTGATGTTGCGGAAGCTGATGGCGCCGTGGTCGCCTTGCAACGCGATGACCCCAACGTCGGACTTGGCAAAGGGCGGCATTTGCGCGAATTTGCTCTTGGCCACGCGGGCGTTGAAGTCGGCGCTGTGGAGCACGTAGTGAAAGTACTCGACCCCGTTGATGTCGTGTTCGCACCGCTCCTGGGTGACGAGCAGGCGGACGTGGTTCCACTGGCCAACGGGTTTGGTGGCGTCCAGTGGCTTGCCGGTTTTGGGGTCATTCGGCGGCTGGTACAAGCCGTAGAGCCAGCCGGACATTTGGCGCGGCTCGGCGTCGTGGCCGTTCACGTTGTCAAGGAGTTGGAATTCCGGGCCGGTGTACCAAGTCGGCATCGGCGGCGTCGTGCTTTCGCCGGTCACATGGTAAAGGATGCCGCTGTTGCCGCCATCGGAAATGTTGTAATCCAACTGGAGTTCGAACCAGCCGTACTGGGCGCTGGTGACAATGTCGCCCGCAGTTTGCGGTTGGGCGCAAACCATGCAGCCGTCCTTGATGATCCAACCGGGATTGATTTGGGAGCTATGAAAACAGTGCCAGCCATCGAAGTTGGTGCCGTTGAACAACAGCCGCCAGCCCGCCGCCTTTTCCTCGGGCGTGAGGGTGTTGAGGTTGGTGTCGGCGGCGGTTGCCGTTTGCCGGCAGAGTGTGAGCGCCGCCAAGGCCGCCATCCCCGCGTTAAGGAGTCTGAATGATATTTGTTTCATAGGATGATTGAATGGCAATGAGCCTGCTCCATGCGCGTTGCGGTGTCAATGCGCAACGGCTCATGCGCAACGGCTCAATCTCGCAGGGTCGGGCCAGTTGGCTCGACTTCAGCCCACAGCGACGACGCCGCTCCAAAAACAAAAACGGCGCAGTCCGCGAGGAACTGCGCCGGTGAATTAAACTCAGATTATGGAGTCGCCGCTTGCTTCGTGGCTACCCACGCATTAGTCGTAAGCGTAGGGGCCGCCGGGGCTGCGCCAGCATCGGCTCCGGGAGCGCCGCCACCAAAGCCGCCGCGGCCACCGCGTGCGGGACCGACAATAGTGCCGGTGATCGTCCACGGAGTTACCGTGTTGCTGACTGTGCCACTATAGTGGTTCGTCGTCGGATTGCCATTGCCGCCGCGAGGGGCGTGACAACGTTGAACGTCAGAAGTGCTCCCGCGATTTTGCCATTGGAAATGTCCACCGGGGTCGGAGGAGTCGCGGCACCACCACCAAAGCCGCCGCCACCAGCGCCGCCACCAAAGCCGCCGCCACCAGCACCGCCACCAAAGCCGCCGCCGCCGCCGCCACCGCCGCCGCCAGCGCCAGCGCCACCACCAAAGCCGCCGCCACCGCCGCCAGCGCCGCCGCGACCGCGACCGCCACCAAAGGCGGGAGCCGTCAACGTGCCGGTCACAACACCTGTGGTGACATTAGCTTTGAGAACGAGAGTATTGGTGCCGCCGCCGCGTCCGCCGCGTGCGCCGCCGCCGCCGCCGCCGCCGCCGCCACCGCCGCCAGCGCCGCCACCAAAGCCGCCGCCAGCGCCGCCGCCAAAGCCGCCGCCGCGACCACCCAAGCCACCAGCCCAGGTCCATGTTCCAGACACGTCAATATTTGGAGTAGCTGCCGCATAGACGAGGCTGGCCGCGCCGAGCGTAACTACCGTGCAAGCAAGCACTTGCAACAATGTTTTCGATGAGAATTTCATACTTTTCTTAAGAATACGTTTAGTTGTCCAACTTTCGAGCACCGGCAAAGTATGCACTTCAGGTGCATGTTCTGCCAGTCTCGCTTTGTAGATAGACTATTTGTCCCGTCGGCAGGTTACAAGCTTTTTTTTCTGAATTCCCTTGCCCTTGCGGGGATTCGGGCAAAGCCTGACGAACACTCTTGAAGACACCGCGCCACAATTCGAACCTGCGGCTGGATCAGGCCCTCGTCCAGAGAGGGCTTTGCGCCACGCGCGAGAAGGCGCGGCGGGCCATTTTGGCCGGGCAGGTCCTCCACCGGCGCCAAACCGCCAAGAAGCCCAGCGACCCGGTAAAGGCGGAGGACGAACTGGCGCTGACCGTCCCGGAACGCTACGTCAGCCGCGGGGGATTGAAGCTGGAACACGGTTTGCGGCATTTCCAGGTTGATCCGAGCGGGCTGACGGCCATTGACCTCGGGGCTTCGACCGGGGGATTCACGGACTGCCTGCTCCAAAACGGCGCGGCCAGAGTTTTCGCCGTGGACGTGGGCCGCGGGCAGCTTGCGTGGACACTCCGCCAGGACCCGCGCGTCATCGTGATGGAGCGAACCAACGCGCGCCATCTCACCCTGGAGAGTTTCCCCGCGCCTTTCGCGGGGGCGGACCTTGTGGTGGCCGATTGCTCTTTCATTTCGCTGCGGAAGATATTTCCGGCCGCCGTTGCATTGTTGCGGGGTTCGGGTAAAATCCTCGCCTTGGTGAAACCGCAATTCGAAGCTGGCAAGGCCGAAGCCGACCGCGGGGCGGGCGTGATCACGGACCCGGCCATTCACGCGCGGGTGCTCCGTGAATTGCGGGAGTTCCTCGCGCCCAACGCCGGCATCCTTTGGCGGGGCGAGACGGAATCGCCCCTGCTCGGGCCGGCCGGCAACAAAGAATTTCTGGTGCTGCTTGAAAAAACAACTTGAGAACATTCGTCGCATCGGGCTGCTGGCCAATTGCGACAAACCTGCCGGCCGCGCCGCGCTCCGGCGCGCATTGGCCCTCATCAACCGCCACGGGCGCATCGCCGCCACGGAGGAAAGCGCCGCCCGCCACGCCGGCCTGAAATGCCTGGCTTTCCCCACGGCCGCCGCCTTGGCGCGGCATTCCGATCTGCTCATGGTCTTCGGCGGGGACGGCACCATATTGCGGGCCGTGCGCGAAAGCGATGGCTGCCCCACACCCATTCTGGGGGTCAACGTCGGACGCCTCGGTTTTCTGAACGCAGTCGCCGCAGCCGACTTGCCGGCGGCTTTGCAGAGGCTCTGGGAAAAGGACTTCATCCTGGAACGGCGGTTCCTCTTGGCGGCTACCGGCGGGGCCTGGGCAAAACAATCCATTGTTCCGCGCTCAACGAAATCGTGATCAGCCACGGGGCCACTTCGCGCGTGATAGAACTGGAGGTGAGCGTCAACGGCGAATCGCTGACCGATTATCGCGGCGACGGCCTAATCGTCAGTTCACCGACCGGTTCGACGGCTTATTCGCTCTCCGCCGGCGGACCGATTGTGAGTCCGGCGGCGCAAGTCTTTGCGATCACGCCGATCTGCCCGCACGCGCCTTCGAACCGCTCGGTCATCGTCAACTCCGAGGCCACGGTGGAGGTGAAGGTGTTGAGCGACCAATTGGAGATCATCGTGGCGGCGGACGGGCAGATGCAGGCGACTCTGGGGCGCGGGGACGTGATCACCGTCCGGCGCGGGCGACGGCCTGTCCATTTCCTGCACTTGGGCGGGTGGTCATTTTTCGACACGGTGCGGCGCAAGTTGCACTGGAGCGGGACTTCGGTTTGAGGGGAGGAACCCCCAAATTTTCCAGGTAAAATCGGGGTTTTGACGAGTTTTGGCGACTTATTCACATGGACAGCCAATGTCCAGGGGGGTGGGAGAAACTGGGGCGAGATAAACGAAGGGTATTATGTCGAAGAAAGAACAATTTCTGGCCTTTGTGCTGGTGGGGGCCACAGCGCAGGACATCAGCACCGATAACAATGACTGCCCTCTGATCCTGCGGCTGGCCAGCCAGATACCGGAAGAGCGAATCCCGGATAACGTCACCAACGCCGCCAAAGTGTTTCTGGCCTTTTGCAACGGCGTCTGCAAACGGCCGGCATGGGTGGATGGTGGCGGGGAAGGCGGAGGGCTGAGGGCTGAGGGCGGAAAGCTGAAAGGGGATTTGCCGCAAAGGATCGCAAAGAGCGCAAAGAAAAGACCATGAAAACCAACCACGGATTGCACTGATTGCACGGATGGAAAGGCAACCCGCGACCCCGACTGCGGAATTCTACTGGCAATGTCGAGGACCCGGAATCTGAACAGGAGGAAACTGAGGAAGCAGAGAGCTCTGCGTAGCGGCGGACTGGCGTCCGCCGCCATTGGATTCTGACCTTGGGTTCAAGGGGAAGCAAACGGCTCAGGCTCGAGGAAGCGGGATTGAGAAAACGACCCAAACAATGGGTGAACCATTTCCGATGGCCGATCTCGCGACGGTAGTCCATGTACTTCCTGCGCCTTCCGACCGGTTCGAGCCCTCTGCACGGAAGGGGGCACACAAACCGCGAAGGCGCCTGGTTGTTTGCACTGGCCCTGTTGAGCGGCCTGGGTTATATTGGCGTGCATCTCACGCGAGACCTGGATCATGCGACGGTCGACGAGAATAGGCCCTACATGTTGCTGGGACTGGCATTGACGATCGCGCTGGGAGCTCCAATTTTTGTAAACGGATTCCACGACACGGCGAACGCGGTGGCGACAGTAATCTACACCCATTCGCTGACGCCGAACATTGCGGTCGTTTTATCGGGAATATGCAATCTGGCCGGCGTGCTTTTGTCGAGCGGCACCGTGGCTTTCGCGGTGATTACGCTGCTGCCAGTGGAATTGATTCTGAAGGTGAGCTCGGGCGCAGGATTACGCGATGGTGTTTGCGCTGCTGATCGCGGCGATCCTGTGGAACCTGGGGACATGGTGGTTCGGGCTCGCCGCTTCGAGCTCGCACACCATGGTGGGTTCGATCATCGGCGTGGGATTGGCGAGCCAGCTCATGAATATGCACAGCGGCGCTTCCGGACTGGACTGGGGACAGGTGCTGCGTGTCTGGAAGCCCTGCTGATTTCGCCGCTGATCGGATTCGCTCTCGCGGGATTTACGATGCTGGCAGCCAAGCGGCTCGTCAAGATTCCGGCGCTGTATGAAACGCCCAAGGACAAAGAGCCACCGCCGTGGCCGATTCGCGCGCTGATGGTGCTGACCTGCACGGGCGTGAGCTTCTTTTTTTCACGGATTGAACGACATTCACCGGAGGCGTCTGTGCCGCAGACAAGATTGTAAGAAAAAACGCAGCCAGCAACACTGCCGGCCCCTTCAAAGCGAATGTTCTTATTGCCGATTGCATGATGAATAACTCCTTAGAAAACTTGGTAGACGATTGTTATGGCTCCAATGAGAGGACCGTCACTGACTTTGGTTCAACCGTCAATGTCAGCCTGCCACCTTTCATAGTTGCGGAAACTGGCTTGGGCACAACGGTGTTGGGCGTTGTATATGTGTTCACGCTGTCAACGGCCGGCGCAGTCAGCGTCTCTCCCTTCGCCGATTTGACCGTGACGCCGGCAATCTCCGCATCGATTTCAACCGGCTTTTCGGGATCGAGGTTTGTGATTTCGAGCCAAAGCTTACCCGATGCGTCCCTGGCGGCGAGAGCATCCACGCGCGGCAACGTGATGCCGTTACGATGGAGCGTGCCGGCATCGAAATCAACCGGAATAAACGTCGCGTCCTGGAAGGGCACATACATCTTGTAGAGGTAGTATGTCGGTGTTAGAACCATCTTCTCTTTGTCGGTCAGGATCATCGATTGCAGCACGTTAATCATTTGGGCGATGTTCGCCCCGCGCACTCGGTCGGCATGACGCGCAAAGATGTTCAGATCCAGTGACGCCAGAATCGCGTCTCTTAAACTGTTCTGCTGGACAAGGAAGTGCTCGTTCGTGCCGGGCATAGGCGCATGCCACGCGCCCCATTCGTCCACCACCAATGCGACCTTCTTCTCGGGATCGTATTTGTCCATGACAGCCTCCTGCATGCGCAGGAACTCTTCCATGAACAATGTGGATTTTAGCGTCTTGCCGTAATCCTCAACGCCGAAGCCGGTCGATGGTGTCGAGGGCGGCCATCCGTTGGCTATCGTGTACCAATGCACCGAAAGGCCGTCGAAATCCCAGCTCCAGTCGTGATGCTGCCATCCCTTCATGATGGTCTCGGTCCAGTCAGTCTCGGGAAAGCCCGGGCCGACGGCGATTTTGAGCATTTGCTGTTTGTCCTGCTGGGCCGGGTTCATGTTCCTGACGAAGTGGCTGTAAATCTTGAGCTGGGCCAGGTAGTAGTCAACCGTCATGTCGCCGCCGCATGACCAGCTTTCGTTGCCGATGCCCATGAATCCGACCTTATATGGGTCGGGATGACCATTAACTGCGCGCTCTTTTTCAAGCGCCGTAGGCTGTGCGGCGGTCATGTACTCCAACCACTCGGCCGCTTCCTGCGGAGTTCCGCTTCCGACGTTGACCGAGACGTATGGTTGGCTGCCAATCTGCTGGATGAAATCCATGAATTCGTCGGTGCCGAAGCTGTTGGTGTCGACCACGCCGCCCCATGTGGAGTTGAGCGTGGCCGGCCGCTGCCCGGCTGGTCCGACTCCTTTGCGCCAATGGTACTCGTCGGCAAAGCATCCGCCCGGCCAGCGGACATTGGGAACCTTCAACGCCCGAAGCGCGGTAACAACGTCGTTGCGGATGCCGCGCGTGTTCGGAATAGGGGAATCCGGGCCAACCCAGATGCCCTCATAAAGACCATGCCCGAGATTCTCAGCGAACTGGCCGAAGATGTTGCGGTCGATCTTCGCTCCGGCCTTGGATACGTCGATGGCGAGATGAGTACTTTGAGCGGCCGCGAATGATGCGGACAGAATTGCTGCCATGAGGCCAAAACCGAGCAGAAGCTTACGCATTGCGAGTTCCTCCCTGAAAAAAAGCCGGCAGTCGGTTGAACGGGCAAAGAAGGTGCGCACCATCCCGGCCATCGAGTTTAGAAGCCCGTTCTTTGTACTCTGGTCCCGGTGATCTTGACGATCTGGAAGAGAGATAAGACGCGGCAAGACAAATAAATCACTTAATTATGATCGATAGTGTCGATATGTGTCTAGCCAGAGATGAACGGGGGCATGATACCATGCGTTTGGCCGGATATTGCCAGTGATTGATCATGCTGGAGCAGACCGGAATGTCCCGAAGAGCGGTTTGATTTGAACGGAGGATTGAAGAGATGAAGTTCATGATGATTCCCATCCTGATTGCGGCGAGCCTCTGTAGCGCGCAGAACCCCAGCGGCTTCGAGCCCGCATCCACCAATGTTTGGGGAGCGGCATATCCCCGTGTCGACGCTAGTGGCCGAGCTGAATTTCGAGTGAAGGCCCCGGACGCCGCCAAGGTTCAGGTGAACTTCTGGGGAAATCCCAAGATCGACATGGTAAAGCAACCCGACGGATTCTGGACCGCGACCACGGGGCCTCTGGTGCCGGGCTTCCACTACTACACTCTGTTGATTGATGGCGCGGAATTCAGCGATCCCGGCAGCCATTCTTACTTCGGCGGCGGCAAGGACGCCAGCGCTATCGAAATTCCGGAAGCAGGGTCAACATATTATCTGCCGCAGGATGTGCCGCACGGCGCGGTGCGAGAAATCTGGTACTTCTCAAAAGTTACCGGAAGCTGGCGGCACGCCCTTGTCTATCTGCCGCCTAACTACGATACGGCAGCCAAGCAGCGCTTTCCGGTTCTTTATCTGCAGCACGGCGGCGGTGAAGACGAGACGGGCTGGATCAAGCAGGGCCACGCCAACTTCATTCTCGACAATCTGATCGCCAGCAAGAGTTCGAAGCCCATGATCATCGTGATGGCCTATGGCTATGCGCGGCGGGTTGGCTACATCGAGCCCGATCTGACCGGAAAACCCTTCGGCTCGCCGGAGATGATGAAGGCCATGCAGGAGATGTTCGGCGCCTTTGAAGACGATCTAACGCAGGCGCTGATTCCTTTCATCGATTCGACTTTCAGGACCATCCCCGACCGCGATCATCGCGCCATGGCTGGGCTTTCGATGGGTGGAATGCAGACCTTCGAAATCACATTCAACCATCTGGACACCTTTAGCTACATCGGCGGATTCTCGGGCTCCGGCGGTCTTGGCATGATGAGCAGAACTCCCTTCGATCCCAAGACTGCCTACAACGGCGCGCTTGCCGACCCGGATGCCTTCGCCAAGAAGGTTCACCTCGTCTGGATCGGCGTTGGAACCGAAGAACCGGCAATGATGCACACAGGCATCGTCGGTTTCCACGACGCCCTCACCAAGGCCATGGTCAAGCACATCTTTTACGAATCGCCGGGTACCTCGCACGAATGGCAGACATGGCGCCGCGATCTGAAGGACTTTGCGCCCAGGCTCTTTCAGTAAAGCTCCCCTGAGCGCGGAGGATTATGATTATTTGTGGAAATCCAAGACCGATTTCCATGAAATGTGACCTTTCACCTGACCTGAAATAGACCAAATGGTCTTGTAGGAGAGACGTGCGAACAGCCAATTTGCGAATTGCTATTGCGGTTATTGCTTTCCTGGGCGTGTGCCGGTTGTGGTCCCAGAGTTCCGGCCAGCCTGAGTATTTAAACCCCTCGCTGCCCGCGGAACAACGCGCTGCCGATATTGTTCACCGCATGACTGTGGAAGAAAAGGTCTCGCAGCTCGTAAATCAGTCTCGCGCGGTGCCGCGCTTGAAAATACCGGATTACGACTGGTGGAGCGAAGCCCTGCATGGTTTGCAAAGGCCCGGAGCCACCGAGTTTCCAGAGCCGGTCGGCCTGGCCGCAACTTTCGATCCGGATTCAGTTCACAGGATGGCCACGGCCATCGGGATCGAAGGAAGGATCAAGCACGTTCAGGCGATGCGCGAAGGACATAGCAATGTTTTCGAAGGGCTGGACTTCTGGACGCCGAACCTCAACATCTTTCGCGATCCGCGCTGGGGACGCGGGCAGGAAACATACGGGGAAGATCCCTTCTTGTCGGCGCGCATGGGTGTCGCATTCGTCACCGGAATGCAGGGAGACGATCCGAAATACTATCGCGTCATTTCAACGCCAAAACATTTCGCGGTACACAGCGGACCCGAGCCGTCACGGCACTTCATCGACGTGGACGTGAGCAAGCATGACGAATTAGACACCTACCTGCCGGCATTCCGCGCGGCCGTAACCGAGGGCAAGGCCGGCTCAGTGATGTGCGCCTACAACGCCATCAACGGGCAGCCTGCCTGCGCAAACGAGTTTCTGCTGCAGGACCAGTTGCGGGGTAAGTGGAATTTTCAGGGCTATGTAGTTTCCGATTGCGATGCCGTGGTTAACATTTTCCGCGATCATCATTTTACGAAGACGCAGCCTGAAGCTTCCGCATTGGCCATTCAGCGCGGCATGGATAACGAGTGCATCGATTTTGCGAAGGTGAGCGACGACCACGATTACAAGGCGTACTACGATGCCTATAAGCAAGGCATATTGAAAGAGAGCGAGATTGATAGGGCGCTGATTCACCTCTTCACGGCGCGGATGAAGCTGGGCATGTTTGATCCGCCAGAGGTGTTTCCGTATTCAAAGATCGATGAAAAGGAACTTGATAGCGCCGAGCACCGCGCACTGGCACGCGCTCTTGCCAACGAGTCCATGGTGCTGCTCAAGAATGACGGCACTCTTCCGCTGAAGCAGGGCGCAATCAAGATCGCGGTCGTGGGACCCCTGGCGGACCAGACAACGTATCTGCTCGGCAACTACAATGGCACTCCTACGCACACGGTCTCTGTGTTGGAAGGGCTCAAGACGGAGTTCCCTCAAGCGCAGATTCTGTTCGTGCCCGGAACGCAATTTCTGCGCACCGATGGAGATACAGTTCCGGAGTCCGCGCTGACCACGCCGGAGGGAAAGCCGGGTCTGACGGTTCAGTTCTCAACTGGAGGCGGGTTCATGGAAAAGGGCACCGTGCTGGCGGCGCGGCAGGTGAATGACGTTGACCTGAAAGCGGAGGATCTTCCTAAGGAGCCCGCAGACAAGTCGACGATTTCGGTTGAGTGGAGCGGCTTTCTCACCGTCAGCGAAAGCGGCGAGTACAGCATCGGCGTGCGCGGCAAGGGTGACTTTGCGATGATCGTGGTTGATGGTAAGCCGATGGCGATGCAATACATGGACGGCGAGCACACACAGGTAAAGACTGGACATGTCCACCTTGAACAAGGGAAGAAGGTGACCATCAAGGTCATATATCGTCCGGCGAAGACCGGCTCTGCCGAGGCGCAGTTGATCTGGGCAAAGTACGATCCCAGGCCCAGCCCCGAAGCGATCGCCGCAGCAAAGAACGCAGACGTTGTCATTGCGGTCCTCGGCATTACCAGCGATCTCGAAGGGGAGAATATGCCGGTAAACGAGGAGGGATTCAAGGGCGGCGACCGCACCAGTATTGATCTCCCGAAGCCGGAAGAGGAGTTGCTGAAAGCCGTAACGGAGGCAGGAAAGCCCGTGGTCATGGTGCTGGCGAATGGAAGCGCACTGGCGGTGAACTGGGCCAACGAACACGTGAACGCGATTCTCGAGTCATGGTACCCGGGCGAAGAGGGCGGCGCGGCAATTGCGGAGACACTATCGGGGAAGAATAATCCTGCTGGCCGGTTGCCGGTGACCTTCTACACCGGGATAGATCAGTTGCCGCAGTTCGAAGATTACTCGATGCTGAACCGCACCTATCGCTACTTTCACGGCAAGCCTCTGTACCCCTTTGGCTATGGCTTAAGCTACACAACCTTCTCGTACTCTGATTTGATGCTTCCAAAGGCTGCGATCAGTGCGGGTGACCCGCTGACAGCAGAGGTAACGGTTACGAATACTGGAAAGCGAGAGGGCGATGAAGTCGCGCAGCTTTACCTTAGCTTCCCGAGTGTGCCTGGCGCGCCGTTGCGGGCTTTGCGCAGCTTCAAGCGCGTCCACCTGAAGCCAGGTGAATCGCAGAAGGTGCGCTTCGAGTTGAAGGATCGCGATCTGCATATGGTGAGCGATGCGGGCGATCCGATCATTGCGGAAGGCGCCTATACGGTGTCGATTGGCGGAGGCCAGCCCGATACAGGAGCGCCGGTGGCGACGGGAACCTTTCAGGTCGTGGGTACGAAGACGCTGCCTGAGTAAGAAGATTTAGCGGGCATTTATGAAACACGCTCTAGTACATTTAGTAACGAGGCTAAATCGCATGAACTCCAGATTCATACCTGCCCGGATTGCCTTCTTCCTTCTGCTTATTGCACCTGCCGGCATTACGCTCGCTCAACCCACGCCCGCGGCCGCGCCTGCTGCAGCGGCATCGGCAGCCAAGCCGCTTCCGTTCATCAGCCCTATCTTTGGCGACAACATGGTCTTGCAGCGCGGCAAACCGAATACCATCTGGGGCTGGTCTGAACCGGGCGACCATCTCCGGGTACAGGTTAGAGAGCAGACAGCATCTGCCGTCGCCGGAGCCGACCGACGCTGGCAGGTGACGATTCAGCCTCCTCCCGCAGGCGGCCCCTACACCATCAAGATCACCGGCCATGAGACTGTAGAACTGCACAATGTGCTGGTCGGCGACGTCTGGCTGTGCGGCGGCCAGTCGAACATGGGCCTGCCGCTCCAGTTCGTGCGCAACGGGGCTGAAGAAGTGAAGGCGGCCAACTACCCGGAGATTCGTTTTTTCTCCGTGGAGGGACATCCTGCCTACCGGCATAGCGACGTGATCGAAGGAAGCTGGAAGGCTGTCTCTCCGGAGACTGCGGGCAGGGTTTCCGCAGTCGGGTATTACTTCGCACGCAAGATCCAGCAAGAAATCCATGTTCCCATCGGTCTGGTCGTGGATGCGATGGGCGGAACTCCGGCGGAGGCCTGGACAAGTGCCGCGGCGCTTCGCCCCCTTCACGATTTTGATATTCCATTGGCGGAGGTCCAGAGACTGGCTGCTGAGGGCGCACCCGAATACGGCAACTACGTGATGCACTGGTATGACCAGTACGACGTGGGAGTCAAGGGAAACTGGGCTGCTCCGGATTTCGACGACTCAAGCTGGAAGCCTGTCGATATTCCCGGCGGCTTCAAAGAACTTGGCGTGCCCGAGACGCCCGCCTTGGCCTGGTTCCGCAGGGAGATTGTCGTTCCGGATCCGCTGCCCGCGGGGATGTCCCTGCTCTTCCTCGGCTCCATCGAGCGAATGGATACGGTATACATCAACGGGAAGTTTGCCGGTGGCAGCGCATGGGTGGAAAATCCGCGCGTCTATCCTCTCTTTGGCGCGGTGCTCAAGCCTGGAAAAAATGTCATAGCGATTCGAGTGCTGAAGACCAAGCCAGACGGCGGATTCCTTGGCAAGCCTGAGGAATTGCATCTGATGCTGGGCGACAAGTCGATCATTTCGCTGGCCGGCAAATGGAAGGGCAAGCTGAGTGTCGATGCACGACCGCCTCAACCCTTGCCCATCGGTTACGAAAACTGGCCGGTCATGCCGTCCGTTCTGTACGAGGGAATGCTGGCGCCCATCGCACCGCTTTCGATCACAGGCGCGCTCTGGTATCAGGGCGAACAGAACTCGCCACGCGGCTTTCAGTACCGCAAAATCCTTCCGGTGATGATCGCCGACTGGCGAAAGCTCTTTGCACAGGGAGATTTCCCCTTCTACATCGTTAGCCTTCCTGCATTCAAGCCGCGCAGCGCGACGCCGGTCATCGGAGATGAGTGGACCGAGACGCGGGAGTCGCAGGCGCTAACGGCTTCCAGCGTGCCCAATTCCTGCCTGGCCGTAACGATTGATACCGGCGACGCGGACAACATTCACGCCAAGGACAAGCAGCCCGTGGGCGAGCGCCTTGCCCTGTGCGCGCTGGCGAACCATTACGGCGAGAAGGTTGTTTTCGCCGGGCCAACGATGACTTCAGTAGATCGGCTTCCTGGCGCGATTCGAATTCACTTTACACACGCCGACGGTGGCCTGGTGGTGAAAGGAACGAAGCTGGAAGAATTCGCCATTGCCGGTGAGGATCGCAAGTGGTATTGGGCCGACGCGCAAATCAAGGGCAAGACAATTATTGTCTCCTCTCCCTCGGTGCCGAATCCCAAAGAGGTCCGTTACGCCTGGCAGTCGAATCCGGCGGCGACACTGTTCAACGGCGCCGGCCTGCCAGCCGCTCCCTTCCGGACTGATACGTGGCCCGGCATCACTGAAAGCGCTAGACCATACTGATTGCGAACAATCGCGGAAAGCCATTTCTCAGGCCTTCCACGACAAAGCAGTAACAGGAGAGCTTCAAATGATCGATCATTCCCGCCGGAATTTTCTGAAGACGAGTACTGTCGCCGCTGCTGGCTTCACTTTCATTCGTTCCTTGGCGCCGGCGGAAGTCTTGCGCGTGGTGACTTCCTCCGATGCAAGCGTAAGGATAGTTCCCTTCCCTCTTGGTTCCGTTCGCCTCGCTCCCGGCATCTTCAAGGAACAGTCGGAGATTAATGCGCGCTACCTCGATTCGCTTTCCGTCGATCGGCTCCTGCATTCATTTCGTGTCACAGCCGGCATATCTTCGAGTGCGACGCCGTACAAAGGCTGGGAAGATCCTACCTGCGAATTGCGCGGCCATTTCGCCGGAGGACACTACCTGTCGGCCGTCGCTCTGGCTTCAGCCACTTCCGGAAATGATGTTCTCAAGAGAAAGGGCGAGGAGCTGGTCTCCGGCCTTGCCCTATGCCAGAAGAAAAATGCAAGCGGCTATCTGAGCGCCTACCCAGCCGATTTGTTCGAGCACCTTGTCCATGGAATTCCGGTCTGGGCGCCCTTCTACACCTCCCACAAGATTATGGCCGGCCTGCTTGATATGTATGTTCTGACGGGCAACACCGATGCGCTTCAAATTACGGAAGGCATGGCCCGGTGGGTAGGAGACTACTTCATGGGAATCAGCGCTGAGCAGCGTCAGCGCATGCTGCGCACCGAATACGGCGGCATGAACGAGGTCCTCGTGAATCTGGCGGCGCTGACGAAGAAAAACAGGTATATCGAAATCGCTCATCTCTTCGAGCAGCCGGGCTTTCTCGATCCGCTTGCGGAGCGCCGGGATGAGCTCCAGGGCCTTCACGCAAACACCCACGTTCCAAAAATTATCGGCGCGGCGCGCATGTACGAAGTCACGGGCGACCGCCGCTACCGGCAAATTGCCGAGTACTTCCTCGAAGAGGTGCTAACAGCGCGCAACTATGTCATCGGAAACACCAGCCTCGATGAACATTGGAGGACGCTGCCGGGACAACTCAAAGGCACCCTCGGCTGGACAAACGCCGAATGTTGCGTGGCCTACAACCTGATGAAGCTGGAGCGGCTCGTCTTTGGCTGGGCCGCGGACGCGCGCTGGATGGACGCGTACGAACGTTCGCTCTTCAACTGTCGGCTGGGGACGCAAAACGCGGATGGCTTGAAGCAGTATTTCTTCCCGCTTGCCGCAGGGTACTGGCGCGCCTATAACTCGCCGGAAGAATCCTTCTGGTGCTGCACGGGAACTGGCGTAGAAGAATTCGCTAAATTCACCGACACGATCTTCTTCCGCCGGGGCGGCGACGTTTACGTGAATCAGTTCATCGCATCAACACTCGACTGGAAAGAGGAAGGCCTGCTCATCGACCAGGTCACTCAATTCCCAAGCGAGCAGGGTACGACTCTCAAGATCAAGACCTCGCGCCCCGCCGCCCGCACCATTCACGTGCGGATTCCGGGTTGGACCACGGATGCCGCGGTGAAGATCAATAACCAAGCCCTGGAAGCCGTTGCAGATCCGGGCTCGTATCTCGCGATTCATCGAGTCTGGCAAGACGGTGACACCGTCAGCATCAGCTTGCCCATGGAATTGCGACAAGAGACGCTGCCCGGCGATGAAACTGTCGCTGCTATCTTATATGGTCCGCTGGTTCTCGCCGCGGATCTGGGACCCGGCCCTGCTGACGGTCCGAGCAAGATCATCCACAGCGGAGAAACTGTCCCGAAGAACCTGCCCGCAGCGGATCAGTTGCCGGAGGCGGCCGCGGGAATCGGGCCGGACAAATGGGTCCAGACTGAATCCAAATCGGATCTACGTTTCAAGGCCGATAGAGAACGCGCTAAGTATGAGCTGATGCCGATGTATCAAATTCGCGATCAGCGTTACGCTGTATATTGGCAGATTGAGAATCCAAAAGAGCGTTCCTAGTTAGAATCCTCGAGGGATTTCTTCACAGAAAGGTGCATTGCGATGATGATCCGGTCTTCTGATTCAGGCGTGATACCACTGGCTTCGCCTGTCGTCCGTCTATTCATGCCGCTCTTGCTTCTGCTCGGCCTCGCAAACAGCGCCCTGAGTCAGATGCCGGGCCAGCAGATGCCAGGATTGTCGCCCATAGCGGTGCAACAGTCTGAGCATGGAATGCGCGCCACGATGGGTTCTGAGGTGGTCGAGGTTACGGTTTGCGGCGCTTCTGTAATCCATGTGCTGGCAAAGCCCGATGCGGCGGTGCAGACCGGGCCAAAGCCCTGGATGCTCGATGCAAGCCAATCCTGCGTGGGCGCTCCATTCCAGTTCACGCAGGATGCCAAGTCGGCAACGCTCAAAACGGAAAAGCTCGAAGTAGCCTTCAGTCTTGAGCGTGGCAATCTATCTTTTCGCGCGGCGAATGGAGACGCGCTGCTGCGAGAAGGAAACAGCTTGCCGCGTTCGTACGAGTCTGTGCAATTGAATGGCGAGAGCACCTACCGGGTCACCGACCGCTTCTCTCCTCCGCCGACAGAGGCATTCTTCGGACTGGGGCAACACCAGAGCGGCATGTTCAACTACCGCGGCGCGACAGTCGAATTGGGTCAGAACAACACCGATGTCGCGATTCCTCTGCTGCTCTCAAGCCGAGGCTATGCGCTGATGTGGAACACCGCCGCCCTCACCTACGTGGACAATCGCTTTCCAACCGACCTCATACTCACCGCGATCGCCGGCAAGTCGATTGACTACTATTTCATCTATGGTCCGGAGATGGATACGATCATCCACGAATACCGTTCCATGACCGGACACGCACCGATGCTGCCCAAGTGGGCCTATGGCTTCTTTCAATCCAAGGATCGCTACATATCGCTCGACGAGATTCAGAAGATCGCGCAACGCTACCGCGACGAACACATTCCGCTCGACGCGATGGTGCAGGATTGGTTCTGGTGGAAGAACGAGGGCGATCCGGATTTCAACGACAACTTCCACGATGTGCCAAAGGATCTCGATGCCCTGCACAAAGAGAATGTGCATGCGATGATCTCCGTTTGGGGCCTGCTCGATCCCAAATCAGAAACCTATAAGACGCTTGACGCGCAGCACCTCCTCATTCCCGGCGCGCACGTCTATGATCCCAGCAGCCCGGAGGCGCGCGACATCTATTGGAACCGATTGCCCGGCAAACTCTTTGCGCAGGGATGGGACGCCTTCTGGCTGGATAGCGCCGAGCCGGAAGAGTATTGGCCGCACATGGGCGACGCAATCCTGCGCAACAAGCAGCTTGCCATCGGCAACGGCGCGGAGTACACCAATGTCTTTCCGTTGCTTCATACCCTCGGCGTGCAAGACCATTGGAAAGTAACTACCGACCGCAAGCGTGTCTTTCTGCTTACGCGATCCGCGTTTCTCGGCCAGCAGCGCGTCGGCGCGACAGTGTGGTCTGGCGATGTGTACACCAGCTATTGGGCGCTCTCGCATCAAGTGCCCGCCGGGCTGAACTTCGCGCTCAGCGGCTATCCATATTGGACAACCGATATCGGAGGCTACTGGCCTGCCTTCCCCGGCGCCATCGAGCAGCCTGCCTATCAGGAACTCTATGCGCGCTGGTTCGAGTTCGGAGCGTTCTGCCCCATCTTCCGCACCCACGGCCATCGGCCCAACAACGAGCTTTGGACCTACGACAAGGTCGAACCCGCGCTCATCCGCTACGACAAGCTGCGTTATCGCCTCATGCCGTATATCTACTCGCTGGCATGGAAGGTCACGAGCGAGGATTACACCATCCAGCGCCCGCTCGTGATGGATTGGCGCGCGGACGACAAGACGTGGAATATCGGCGACGAGTTCATGTTCGGCCCCGCCATCCTCGTCAATCCGGTTCTGAAAGCCAACGCTACCCATCGCAGCGTCTATCTGCCCTCGTCGCCGAAGTGGTACGACTTCTGGACAGGAGCGGCGACCTCAGGCGGGCAGGAAATCGAAGCTGAAGCGCCGCTGGATCGTATGCCGCTCTACGTGCGCGCCGGCTCCATTCTTCCGATGGGACCTGAAATCGAATATGCCGCGCAGAATCCCGGTGGCCCCATTGAACTTCGCATTTATCGCGGAGCAGACGGCCAATTCGATCTCTATGAGGATGCTGGGGACAGCTACGACTACGAGAAGGGCCAGCATTCCGTGATTCCCATTCGCTGGAACGAAAGCGCTGGTCTCTTGACGATTGGCGGACGCCAAGGTTCCTTCCCGGGAATGGTTGAGAAACGCACATTCCGGATCGTTGTGGTTAAACGCGGCCACGGTATCGGCGGCGAGGTGACAACCGCCGCGGATAAGGAGATCACATATGAAGGTAGCCAGACCGTGGTAAGCCTTCACTTGCAATAAGTGCCGGGGGTGTCAATCACATCCGGGGAAAGCGTAAACCTAAGGATATTCCCAGGTCCGTACAGCTTCATGTCTCCCTCGTAATTGCCACCATCAGCCAGCCCTGCGCATAAGCAGCTTACGCTTCAAGCAGATTCAGTATTATTCCGAAACACTCCCACTTTTGATATACTCGTAGAGTTCACCACTGTGCGGAGGTGGCGAAATTGGCAGACGCACCAGCTTGAGGTGCTGGCGCCCAAAAGGCATAGGGGTTCAAATCCCCTCTTCCGCACCAAATTTCTCTCGTCCGGAGTTGTCGGACTGATCTGGAAAGCAGCCTTCAAGATGAATGTACTTCTTATTTTTGTTGTTGTTCTGCACGTGATTGTCTCCCTGTTTCTAATCGGCGTGGTTCTGTTGCAGCAGGGCCGTTCGGCTGACCTGGCAGGTGCCTTCGGCGGTCAGGGCTCGCAGACCGCCTTTGGCCCCCGCGCCGCAGCCAACGTGCTCACCCGGCTCACTACCTGGTCGGCAATCATCTTTATGTGCACCTCTATCACCCTGACCATCCTCTACCAACGCTCCACCACGGGCTCTAAGTCCGTGCTGGACAACTCCTCCCAGTCTTCGCCAGCAAAGTCCGGCAAGTAGCTAACAAACCTTTTATTTCCATTCAGATATCCAACGACGGCAGACCACTTGGCCTGCCGTCGTTGCGTCTGTGCCTATTCCACAATTATTTTCTTGAAGATTTCCCTTGACAATAATATCTGATAGATATATCTTACAGATATATGAAGAACAGCCGAACCGCCTACGTCATCCTCGGATTGCTCTCCACCCAGCCGAATCTATCCGGCTCTGGCTATGAGATTCACAAGGCTATCGAAGATAACTTCGGTAGCTTCTGGGGCGAAAGCTACGGGCAAATCTACCCCACACTCAAGCGGCTGGCCGCTGAGGGTTTGATCGATCCCATCAAGTCGACCATTGCGAGTAAAAAACAGCGGCAGGAGTACGCACTGACCGATGTAGGACGCGCCTGTCTTCGGGAGTGGCTTGCTCTGCCTTTCCAGAACGATCCGCCGCGCAATGAATTTTTGCTCAAGCTGTTTTTTGGCGGCGAGGCAGCGCCGGGGACCGCTCTCAAGCACGTTCGTGAGCTACAGGAACGAAACCGGCGCATGCTCGCCACCCTTGAAGGGATCGAGAGCATGGCACGAGAGATTCAATCGCAAAACCCCAACAAGCCATACTGGATGCTCACGCTGGGCCTGGGATTGGCGATGACCCGCGCGGCACTCGTCTGGGGAGAATCAGCAATGACCCAGCTTGCTTCTATGGAGGCTGCCGCTGCTGATAACCCGTCGCCGGCAGAGGGTAACCAAACCGCCAACGAGTTTGTCGCCAACAAGCCCTGAACCTGGCCTATGAGGCCCGCAACCTAAGCGTAAAATAATGCACGCTGAAACAAAGGAGAACCGTTAAATGCCTACTACCGTCAAATCCAACCGCTGGTCGCAGATTGTCGCCTGGGCCGCCGCGAGCCTCTTTATTCTCGGCGTTTTTCTCTCTCAAGTGGGAGCGTGGACCGGCCCAATCCTTGGCGTCTGGTTCGTAGGCACGCAAAAGCCCCGGCGCGGATTTCTCTGGATGTTGGCTTTTGCGTACGTTCCCAGCCTGCTCTTCGGCTGGCGCAACTTCCCGCTGACCAGTCCGGAGCAGGCCTTCAAATACTTGGCCTGGAAGCTGTTCGTTGCCGTACTAGGCGTTCTGCCATTCACCTTCCATCGCCTGGTCAGTCCGCGTCTTCCGGGCTTCCTCTCAACTCTTCCCTTGCCGCTGGCCGCGATCGCGATTCCTGCGCTTGCCATGGCGCTACACAGCGGCGCAGCTTACATGATCGGACCAGTTCACCTTCCTCACCTTTTGGTTTGCGGCGACGGTCGTCTGGTTGTGGAACCGGGAATCGCGCGCCACAATCTTCGTCTTCGCCGCAGGCTTTATCGTTGCAGGAGTTTTCGGACTCCTCCGCCATTTCGGCTTTGTCTCACTGTCGATCAATCTCCTCGCTGGCGTAACATTTTCCTGGATTTGCCTCGGCGCAGCCCTGTTCCTGAGCGTCTGGGCGCTCTTCCATCCGATAAAACATATACCCTGGGCAAACCGGCCGCAGACTGTGGCGATGCTGCAAAGCCCATTTACCGGAGAACCATTGCACGTGGTCAGCGACAAGGGCCGTGAAGCGCTGGTCAGTTCGTCCGGCGAGCGCTTCCCAGTGCGCGATGGAATCCCAGCCTTCCTCAAGCCGGCAGACCTGACCGGCGACAACGGCAAATACAACCACCTGTATGAAACCATTGGTGGCTTCTACGACGATACACAACGCTTCTTCGCTGCTTTTCGTGGATTGGATATTGACGAGTATTTCGATATTTATATGAGTCTGCTCCCAGTTAAACCCGGCGATTCCGTGCTGGAGACCTCGGTCGGCACTGGTCTCAACTTCAAATACCTGCCTCACGGCGTGAAACTCGCTGGCCTCGATCTCTCTGCTGAGATGCTGGCAAACTGCCAGAACAACCTGCGCCGCTGGCAGATGGAGGCCGACCTTTATCTGGGCAATGCCGAGAGCCTGCCCTTCGCCGACTCCAGCTTCGACGTGGTCTTCACCTGCGGCGGCTTCAACTTCTTCAGTGACCGCGCCAAGGCCGTACGCGAGATGATTCGCATCACCAAGCCGGGCGGCCATCTGATGATTGAAGACGAAACCGAAGAGTATGTGAAGAGCACCTATCAGAACATCCCGTACACCAGCAGCTTTTACAAGGATCGCAATGATGCTGTGACAGTGCCGATCGATTTGGTGCCGCCGGAGATGGAAGACATTCATCTTGAAATGCTGAAGGATGGCAAGTTTTACGCCATCACCTTCCGCAAACCGGCGGCTGGAATGTAAAATCGGATCTATTCAAAGTCAACGAAGGGATAACTGCACGAAATGAACAAACTCGAAGAGATTACCGCCAGACGGAAACGCGCTCATGCGCAGTTGCTGGCCAGCAAATCGAAGGTATACGACGGTTTTCTGGCCATGGAAAAAGCGGCCTATTGTGACGGCGCGCTTCCCAAAAAGCAGTAAGAGCTGATCGCTGTGGGAATCTCCGTGGTAAAGGATTGCGAATCCTGCATGCAGTGGCACATCGAACAGGCAGCAGCCGATGGCGCTACTTTTGAGGAATTGCTGGAAGCCATCGAGGTCGGTATCGAGATGGGCGGCGGCCCGGCTACTGTCTCGGCCCGCTTTGCGCTCGAAGTGATGGATGGCCTGGGAGTGAAACCGCGCCAGGGTTAGCAGCAACCGTGGCGCGAGAGGCGCGCATGACCCGCCAGAGCGCCCTACAATAAAACCATGATTCTGGAGACCTTTCCCGTCGGTCCGCTCGCCTGCAACTGCACCATCCTCGGCGATCCGGATTCCGGCGAGGCTATTGTCATCGATCCCGGTGACGAGGTGGGCCGCATCCACCGCAGGCTCACTGAGCTTGGCCTCAAGCTCAAGCAGATTCTCGTCACCCACGCCCACATCGACCACGTGGGCGGAGCGTTGCGGCTCAAGCGGCTTACCGGCGCGCCCATTCTGCTGAACGAAAACGACTTGACTCTGCTGAAGATGATGGAAATGCAGGCAGGCTGGCTGGGCCTCGCCACGCCGGAGACCGCGCCACCCGATGAGAGCCTGGCCGACGGCCTCCGCGTGGGCCTGGAACACTACCCCGCCCAGGTCATCCACACTCCTGGCCACACGCAAGGTTCGGTCTGCCTCCACTTTGCCCCGCTCAAGCTTCTGGTGGCCGGCGACACGCTCTTTGAAGGTAGTATCGGTCGCACCGATCTGCCCGGAGGCAATTTCGACCAGATCATCGATTCCATCCACTCCCGCCTGCTCCCGCTGCCCGACGAAACACGGGTTCTGACCGGCCACGGCCCCGCCACCACCATTGGCGCAGAACGCCGCAACAACCCTTTCTTGCGCGGACAGTAAGTAGTCAGAGATTAGGGGTCAGTTGGATCAACCCATTCCTGCAATCGACTTCAGATAGTCAACCAATCCGGCAACCCCAGCGCTGAACTCCGCCTCGGTCGCAAGCAGGCTCACCACTAGCCAGCCGGAGTCTGACATCCCGAAAAAGTAGCCTGGATGAACCCAGACGCCGCGCTCCAGCAAGGCCAGCACCGTATGCTCGTCGGGTCTGAGCGCAGGAATTCGCAGCACTGCATACCAGCCGCCCTCGACCTCCAGCCGGCTCACCTCCGTCAGCCGGGCCAATTGCCGGTCGAGTTCGGCGAGGTTGGCGGCTGTACGAGCCTGGATCTGCCGCTGAATCGACTCGCGGCCTTCGAGCCAGGCCGGTATTGCATGCTGCACCGGTGCATTCATGGAGAGAAAGGTGTCGGCGATGACCTCCAGACGATCCAGAGCCGTCGCGGCCTCTGGCCCTGCCGCCACAATCCATGCCGCCTTCATCTGCGGCAGCCCGGCAATCTTGCTCAGCCCGCTGACAACGAAGACCGGAACGCCCTCCAGGCCCGCCGCAAAACTCTTCCCTGGGCCATCGAAGCCGTAATCGAGAAAGACCTCGTCCACAATCAGCGCCAGGTCAAATTCCCTGCAGAGTCGCGCCAGCTCCGCAGCCTCCCACGGCTTGGTGAAGTGGCCGGTAGGATTATTGGGGTGCACCAGGACGATGGCCCGCGTCTGTGGCGTGATGGCGCGGCGAAAGCCCTGTGCATCGATTTGCCAGCCGTGGTCGTAGACCAGCGGCGCGGCTTTAAGGCGCACATCGTCCAGCACAGCCAGGAAGTCAAAGAGCGGATAGCCCGGCTGGGCGACGAGAATTTCGTTGCCCGCATCGCAAAGCAGCCGGAAGAGGAAGCTGTAGGCCTCGCTGGTGCTGGTGGTCAGCACGATCTGCTCCGGCTGGAGCGTTACGCCATGGTCCGCATAGTAGGCGCAGACCGCCTCACGAGCGCTGAGCAGGCCGCGCGGCTGCGGATCGTAGTCCAGCGCATGCGGATTCGCCAGCGCAGCCAGCAAGGAGGGATCGTAGACAAATCCGCAACGCGTGGGGTTCGAGGCTGTCAGATCGGCAATCGGCAGCCCGGCCTCGACACGCAGCCGGTGCGCCCACGCCAGCTCGCTCTCCTCCGTGTTCCAGTTGGTTCGCTCGGAAAAGCGCATTTGCTTTATAGCCTCCGCCTTCTATTCATTGGCCTGACTTGAGTTCCTCCGGGGCTAATGCCCGCTATGATTGCAAGCCAACATACAGTAGCCTGAAAGCCACTGCTCCCTCCGCTCATCGCTGGTGATCAGGCACAATAGAAAAAGCGTCCCTTTCAACAGTACAGGATCGCAACTAGGAGGAAGATTGGCTCTGCGCGCAGTGATCTTTGACTATGGTATCGTTCTGACCGGTCCGCCGGACGCCGAGGCGTGGGCAGCAATGCTGCGCATTACTGGTCTGCCCCAGGAGTGCTTTGAACCACTTTACTGGTCCAATCGCATAGCCCTCGATGAAGGCAAGCTCACCGGCATCGGCTATTGGCAGAAGTTCCTGCGCGAGGCTGAACTGCCTCTTGATCATGCAGAGGAGCTGAGCCGCTGGGACGCGCGCCTGTGGACCGTGGAGAACCCTGTCATGGTTGCCTGGCAAGTGGCCGTCAAGGAGCGCGGCCTGCTCACCGCCATTCTCTCCAACATTAGCGAAAACGTACTGGAAAGTATCGAGCGCACGTTCGACTGGATACATCGCTTCGATGTGCTGGTCTGGAGCTATCAATTCGGCGCTGTCAAACCTGACCCTTCAATCTATCGACACACCCTCGCCCAACTCGGCACTCAGCCCGAAGAAACACTGTTTATCGACGACAAGCGGCCCAACGTGGAGGCCGCGCGAGCTCTGGGAATTCAGGCCATCGAGTATTCCAGCGTGGAGCGGCTACGTGAAGAGCTGATCGCCGCTGGATTGGATGGAGTTCTGCCGCTTCCCGGCTAAGGCACCTGCGGTGCGGGGACTAGCCGTCCAGGCAACCGGCGCTTTGCGCCATGGATTCGTGAATTCCCAGACAATTCGCTCGCATGGCTTATAACCGAATGCCAATGGAAACATTAGCTACATAATTATCCGCAAAGACATAATATGTATTTTTGTGGGGATTTTCTTTGTATGTTGTTGATTCCAGATATGTTCATAGTTTTCTGCAAAGACAATTTTTGCGCTTTTTACAAGGGTATTCTTCGGAAGTTGTTGATTTCAGGAAGGTTAATAATTATCTGCAAGGTTTAAATTTATTTATTTATTTTTTGAGGGGGGTGGGGTGGGGGTGTCAGGCGGCAGATTTGGGTGCCGAAGGCTGACTGCGCACGGTGCTTAGAGCGACCTGAGCGGCATAGAGGAGCTTGGTGCTGTGGTCCCAATCAATTGCACGAATGATCATGCCGTGGGCGACACAGGCTATAAAGTCACGAATGTTATCGTAGCTGGAAAGTCGCGGCATGACGTTGCAATAGGCCTGAGCAGCTTCGACTGAGGCTTCGTAATCGGATTTGTTTTTCTCTCTTGCATCCTTGTAGGCACGTATCCTGGCTCGCAAACAGCGGGCGATGGCAGGGTTTTCCACGACGACATTGGGATCTACGGCCGCGATGGGGGCGGGGGTGGATTCAATCACTTCGGTCATACGAGTTTCCTTGGAGAGCTTGGTTTCAGAGGCTTTTCTATATTGTGCGCGGTATAAGGGTAATTATCCGCAAGGACCGGCCCGGTACACTTACCTCATGGCCCTCCGCCACTGTGCCGCGTCTTTGCGAGCGGCTCATCCGTCCTGAGATACGGCAAGGACCAAAAAGGTGAAATCCATGCACTTGACAAAAGCAACCCGCGCGGCCGTTCCGGTCGTGGCGGGTTTAATTTTGGCGCTGAGCGCGGTTCTGGCGCTCGGACAGAGCGTGCCAGTGGTGACCGGCGACGCGCGTGTAGACAAGCTACTGAGCCAGATGACGCTCAACGAGAAGCTGACACTGATCCACGGCACACAGGAAGATCCAGCGGTCTACCAGGGCCAGGCCGGGTATCTGGCCGGAATTCCGCGGCTGGGCATTCCAGGGCTGCGTTTTGCAGATGGGCCTCCGGGGGTACTGACGCGCCATCCCTCGGCGGGCGAGACGGCCACTATGGGCGTGGCTGCCACCTTCAGCCGCAAAACTGCCGAGGCGAATGGCCTGGTGATAGGCCGCGAAGACCGCGCGCTGGGCATCGACGTCTCGCTGCAACCCTTTGTGAACATCGACCGCGACCTGGAGTTCGGCCGAGGCTACAACACTTTCGGCGAAGACCCGTTTCTGTCCGCCGAGATGGGGGTTGCCGAAGTCAGGGGCATCCAATCGCAGCACGTCATGGCCCAGATCAAACACTTCGTGGGCTACGACTCCGACGGCAAAAGCACGTACATCGACGACCAGACGCTGCACGAGGTCTATGTGGCGCCCTTCGACGCGGCTATCCGGAGGGCGGACGTCTCGTCGATCATGTGCTCCTACAATCGCCTCAACGGAATCTTTGCCTGCGGCAACGAGTCCGCGCTCACCAAAATCCTGCGCGACGAGATCGGCTTCAAGGGATTCGTGACCTCGGACTGGGGCGCGGTTCACGCCGTCAACTTCATCAATGCCGGCCTGGACATGGAGATGCCCGGCGAGCCGAAGCCCGACGGAGGCGGCTTCCAAATACCCTCGTTCTTTGATTTGCATCCCGCGCCGCCCCCACCACCGGCGCGTGAGGTCGCGGCTGAGACCGAGGCCGCCAGCAACATGTTCGGCGGCCACATTCCCGAGGAACCGGCTCCGCCACGCTTCGACTTCAGCGACTTCGGAGTCAAACTGGACCCCAAGAAGATGGCCGAAGCCCTTAAGGACGGGACGGTCAGTGAGGCCGCCATCACCCGCGCCGCCGGGCGCGTGCTCTATGAGATCGTCAAATTCGGCTACCTCGACGGCCAGAGCAAGCACGATGTGACCGAGCAGTCCATCGAAGCCAATGCCACAATCATCGAGAAGACCAGTGAAGAGGCGGCGGTGCTGTTGAAGAATGAGGGTGGAGCGCTACCCTTGAAGGCCACTGAACTGGATTCCGTGGTCCTGATCGGTCCCACTGCCGGGCAGGTGGACTCGATCGGCATCAATGGCGAGCGGTCGGTTGGCCTTCCGGGTCGTCAGGTAGGCCCTCTTGAGGCTCTGAGGAAAATCTCCGGCAACCCCAACATCCGCTTTGCCGTTGACGACGATATGACCGGCACAGCGGTCCCAGCAAGCGCGCTGAGCCACGACAGCCAGCCGGGGCTGGTACGTACCGGCTCGAGCGCCGAACAAACCGACGCGCAGATCGACTTCGCCGGCGCAAATGCACTCGCGCCCAACTCGACCGTCACCTGGAAGGGTACGCTGACGCCGCCTCACGCGGGCGTTTACTGGCTCTATCTGCAGGCAATGGGCACCAACGCCAATATCTCCCTCGACGGCAAGGGGCTGGCCAAGACTGGAGCCTACCAGGGCGACGTCCACGGCGACATTCTGCAAGCCAGCCAGGACAATGCCATTCCCACCATCGACGGGCTCGACAATGTGCGCCGCGCTGTTGAGCTGACCGCCGGGCCGCACCAGATTGAGATCAAGACCAGTCCCGACAGCTCTAACTCGCCGGTCCAGGTGCGCCTCAGCTGGTACACGCCGGAGCAGCGCAAGGCCGACCACGAGGCCGCCATCGCCGCCGCGAAGAACGCCAAGGTCGCGGTAGTATTCGTCTGGACGCGCCTCAGCCCAGTCTTTGGCCTGCCCGGCGAGCAGGACAAGCTCGTCGAAGAGGTGGCCGCGGTCAACCCCAACACCATCGTCGTGCTGAACACCAGCCAGCCGGTTGCCTTGCCCTGGGTGGACAAGGTAAAGGCGGTACTGGAAATGTGGTGGCCCGGCGATGAGGGCGGCTGGTCGACAGCCAACCTGTTGCTCGGCAAGAGCAGCCCCGCCGGACGATTGCCGGTAACATGGGGCAAGCGTTTGGAAGACTACGCCGCGCTGTTGAGCTCACCGCCGGGCCGCACCAGATTGAGATCAAGACCAGTCCCGACAGCTCTAACTCGCCAGTCCAAGTGCGCCTCAACTGGTACACGCCCGAGCAGCGCAAAGCCGACCACGAGGCCGCCATCGCCGCCGCGAAGAACGCCAAGGTCGCGGTAGTATTCGTCTGGACGCGCCTCAACCCAGTCTTTGGCCTGCCCGGCGAGCAGGACAAGCTCGTCGAAGAGGTGGCCGCGGTCAACCCCAACACCATCGTCGTGCTGAACACCAGCCAGCCGGTTGCCTTGCCCTGGGTGGACAAGGTAAAGGCGGTACTGGAAATGTGGTGGCCCGGCGATGAGGGCGGCTGGTCGACAGCCAACCTGTTGCTCGGCAAGAGCAGCCCCGCCGGCCGATTGCCCGTAACCTGGGGCAAGCGTTTGGAAGACTACGCCGCTACCGACCCCAAATACCCGGAACGTTCGCATAAAGGAGTGGATGGTAAGACGACCTACAGCGAAGGCGTGAATGTAGGCTATCGCTGGTTCGACAAGGAGAAAATCGCTCCGCTCTTCGCATTCGGCCACGGCCTCAGCTACACCAGCTTCGAATACTCGGGGCTGAAGGTCGAGAAGGCCGCGGACGGAGGGCTCGATGTGACGGTGACGATCAAGAACAGCGGCGGAGTGGATTCGGACGAGGTTCCGCAGGTCTATCTGGGCGCGCCCAGCGTGATTCCGGCTGGCGTGCACTTCCCGGTGCGGGCTTTGGTGGGCTTTGATCGCGTTCACCTGGCTGCTGGCGAAGCAAAGTCCGTAACGCTGCACATAGCACCGCGCCAGTTGCAGTACTGGTCCACAAAAGACGGCAAGTGGGTGACCGCGACGGGCAAGCGGATTTTGAGCGTGGGGGCGTCGAGCCGGGATCTGCGAGTGGAGCAGAGCATCGACTAAGCGGCTTCAGCATTCCAGGAACAGATAACAGATATGAAGCCGGTCCACGATAGTCTGTCTATCATGGGCCGGTTTCTTTCGGCGACACAGCCGATTACACTCTTCTCATGGCACTCCGGCTTTATGTTGCCACCAGTAATCCGGGAAAGCTCCGCGACTTCCGCACCGCCGCCGATGCGCATGGCCTGACGATTGAGCCGCTTCCAGAGCTGGGGAAAATCACCGCGCCGGAGGAGAACGGCCAGACCTTCGCCGCCAACGCTACGCTCAAGGCCGTTTACTATTCGCGCTTTGCACCGGGAGAATGGGTTCTGGCCGACGACTCCGGCCTTGAGGTGGACGCGCTCGACGGCGCGCCCGGCGTGCGTTCGGCACGCTTCGCCGCTGATGCGGGCATGGTGGACTCGCCCGACGCCAACGACAACACGGACGTCTGGAATAACATGGTTCTGCTGCAGCGGCTGGCTGTCGTTCCACTGGCCCAACGGACAGCACGCTATCGCTGCGTGCTGGCAGCGGCCCGCGACGGCGTGGCTCTGCACACCGCCGAAGGCGCGGTCGAGGGACTGATTCTGGAGGCACCGCGCGGTACGGGTGGCTTTGGCTACGACCCGCTCTTCTATCTGTCCGCGCTGGGCTTGACCATGGCTGAAATCGATTTGGAAACCAAGCACACCCTCAGCCATCGCGGGCGGGCGATTGCGGCGCTGCTGGCACTTCCAGGCTTCTGACCTTCTACATCTCTCCTCCATGACATCCATGGAGCGGTGCGTCTTGACGAGTGTGATGTGGAACACCAATAATGAATTAAATTCAGGACGTGCTTCCCTGTCTCTCATATTGAAACCGCAGCCTCCCGGAATATTGCCCGGAACCTGACCTGAAGCCGTAAGGAGCTGACACCGCTATGGCAACCGCTCAACAACCTGCCGCGCCTACCGTCCAGCGTGGCGTACAGCCCCTGCGAGCCGGCGAGGGCTGGTCCTTTATCTGGCGCAAACTGCATTCGCTGCTAGGCATTGTCCCCCTGGGAGCCTTCCTGCTGGAGCACCTGCTGTCGAATTTCGAGGCGCTCAAAGGCCCGGCGGCCTACGGGGCGCAGGTCCGCTTCCTCAACAGCCTGCCGATGGTGCGCGTGCTGGAGTGGGTCTTCATCTTTCTGCCACTGCTTTATCACGCATGCTACGGGGTCTGGATCTGGCTACGCGGCAAGTCGAATATCGTCTACTATCCCTGGGCGGGCAACTGGCTTTACGTCACCCAGCGTTACACCGGCCTGATCGCCTTCGCCTACATTTTGCAGCACGTGATTCGTCAACGATTCATGGGCATCAGTTTGCCGGAGCATCCCATGGCGGCATTTCAAAAAGTGCAGATGGAATTGGCTAATCCCTGGATGCTGGCGGTTTATATCGTGGCCATGATCGCAATCTGCTGGCATTTTTCTTACGGCGTCTGGCTCTTTGCAGCCAAGTGGGGCATCACTCCCGGCACACGCGCCCGCAAACGCTTTGGCTACGTCTGCGTGGCGTTTGGATTGGGGCTGGCGGTGATGGGGCTCTGGAGTATTTGGGCGTTTGTGGGGCCGGATTACAAGAACGCGCCGGAGAATCCGGCTGTCTCGCTTGTGGTTGCCCCGGCAGTCACTGGAAGTGTTTTGATTTAGCGCCGTCGCTTCAGGTTGAAAGGAACTTACTATATGGCAGCACCCAGAATCATCGTGATTGGCGGAGGATTGGCCGGGCTTTCCGCGGTTATCAAGATCGCCGAGGCCGGCGGGACGTCGATTTGTTCTCCATCGTGCCGGTAAAGCGTTCGCACTCGGTCTGTGCGCAGGGCGGCATCAACGCCGCGAAGAATCTCAAGGGTGAGGGCGACACTACCTGGAAGCACTTCGACGACACCATCTACGGCGGTGACTTCCTGGCCAATCAGACACCGGTCAAGCTGATGTGCGAGGCCGCGCCGGCAGTTATCGATCTATTGGATCGCATGGGCGTGCCCTTCAACCGCACTCCCGAGGGGCTGCTGGACTTTCGTCGCTTTGGCGGCACGCTCTACAATCGCACCGCCTTTGCCGGAGCAACGACCGGGCAACAACTGCTCTACGCGCTCGACGAGCAGGTTCGCCGTTACGAATCCGAAGGCAAGGTAAAGAAGTACGAGGGATGGGAGTTTCTCTCCGCCGTCATCGACTCCAAGGGCGTGGCGCGCGGCATCACCGCCCTCGACCTGCGCACCATGGAGCTGCGTTCCTTCGCGTCCAACGCAGTGATTCTGGCGACGGGAGGAAACGGTGCTATCTTCGGTAAGAGCACCAACTCCGTGGTCTGCACCGGCTCGGCGCAATCAGCCGTCTTTCAGCAGGGCGTCACGTACGCCAACGGCGAGTTCATTCAGGTACACCCCACCTGCATTCCCGGCGAAGACAAACTGCGCCTGATGTCGGAGTCGGCGCGGGGCGAGGGCGGCCGCGTCTGGGTTCCGCGCAACCCCGGCGATAAGCGCCTGGGCAAAGAGATTCCCGAGGCCGAGCGATTCTATTTTCTAGAGGAGTGGTATCCCAAGTACGGCAACCTGGTGCCGCGCGACATCGCCACGCGCGCCATTCACAAGGTGGTCTATGAGAACCACCTGGGCATTGACGGGCAGCCGATGGTCTATCTCGACCTGACGCACATTGACCGCGCTACGCTCGACCGCAAGCTCGGCGGGATTCTGGACATCTACGAGAAGTTTGTCGGCGACGATCCTCACGATGTGCCCATGAAGATTTTTCCCGGCGTGCACTACACTATGGGCGGGTTGTGGGTGGACTTCAACCAGATGACCAACGTTCCCGGCATCTTCGCCATCGGAGAATGCGATTACCAGTACCACGGCGCAAACCGTTTGGGCGCCAACTCATTGCTTAGTTGCATCTATGCGGGATTTATCTCCGGGCCCAATGCACTGAGTTACGCAAAGAGCGCGGCAGCGCAGGATGGCGACGGAGGCCATGCGGCGGAGCTCGCTCGTCAGGCGGAGATCAATGCGAATGTGCTAAAGAACGAAGGCGAGGAGAATCCATTCAAGTTATGGCGCGAGCTGGGCGAGACCATGACCAAGCACGCCACGGTAATCCGCTATAACAAGGGGCTCAAGCAGGCCAACGAAAAGATTGTGGAGCTGCTCGACCGCTACAAGAACATCGGCGTCGCCGATCGCAGCCAGTGGGCCAACACCAGTTTTGCTTTTACGCGGCAATTGAATAATATGCTGGAGCTGGCGCGGGTGATTGTGCAGGGAGCGATCTTGCGCGACGAATCTCGCGGCGCGCATTACAAGCCCGACTTCCCCGAGCGTGACGACGAGCGGTTCCTGAAAACCACTAAGGCCAGCTTTACCGGCGACTCGGTAGGTCCGAGCTTCGAGTATGAAGAGGTGGATACGCAATTCATCCAGCCGCGGCGGCGCAGCTACGACGCGGCGAGTTAAGGGAGACTGACAATGGCAACCAAGACCGTGCAATTCGAAATCAAGCGCCAGGCCAGCCCCGATGCTCCATCTGTGTGGGAGAGCTTTGAGCTTGAGTGGCGTCCCGGCATGAACGTCACCACCGCAATGATGGACATCGCCGCCAATCCGGTCACGGCTAGCGGCAATCCAACCACTCCCGTCACCTACGACTCCAATTGCCTGGAGGAGATCTGCGGCTCCTGCGCCATGCGCATTAACGGCAAGGCGCGCATGGCCTGCTCGGCGCTTGTGGACTCTCTGGATCAGCCCATTCGCGTCGAGCCGCTCAGCAAGTTTCCGCTGGTGCGCGATCTGCAAGTGGACCGGT
>CAWJDN010000313.1:0-6828 GCA_963840985.1 uncultured Acidobacteriaceae bacterium | reverse complement strand
GCGGTCAGGGTAGGAAAGAATAAGAAACGATCATTCGTTTTACCATGAGCAACGACATCAAATTGAACGAACGAGATCAAAACCGCAACGCGGCGCCGCGCCGCAATCGGCTCCCGCTCCCCGGCCTCGCCGCCATCAGCCTTTATCTGCTGCTGCTCTCCTGCGTCATCATCGTAGGCGTGGTCGCCGGCCACTACTATCCGCCGCTTTTTCTCGTCTTTGCCGCCGCCTTCATCACCGCTGCCGCCGGACTGCTGCTGCTCCTGCGCTGGGCATGGGCCATGGCTCTCGGCGCGGTCTTCCTTATCGCCGTCTACGATCTCTGGATCTTCTCCATCCAGCACGAGCTTCCCGCCCTCGTCCAGGGCCTGCTCAATCTCGTCTTCTTCCTCTATTTAGTTCGCACCGAGGTACGCGCAAAGCTGCGCTAGCCTGAGCTACCAGAGCACCTTGCAGACGTTCGCATTGCGAATCAGATCATCATGAGTAATCAGCACGCAATTCTCGACGATGGTGGTGGCGGCGATGATTCGGTCCATGGGATCGCCGTGGAAGGGAGCGGACAATTCAGCGGCGCATTGAGCTATCGTATCGGAGACCGGAAATACTTTGAGCCGGCTTCTTATGCGGTCGAGAAAAACCTGGTGTGGCACGGATGGCTGAATTCTGCCACGACGTATCGAGTAGACAACTTCGTATAGCGTCATGGCAGAGATTCCTAAAATCGCTCCTACTGATTCGGCTTCCCTGATTGCGGCGGTTGCCGCCGGTGAAATCTTCTCCGGGGTAAGTGCGAGCCAGATAACGACATGGGTATCGAGCAGGATCACCGCTCGTTCCCTCGCTCAGCTCGTTCCCACCTTTCGTCCGCCATTCGCTCCCATTCCTCGTTGGTGAATTCAGAGGAAACGATGTCTCCAGTGATGGTCCCCATCCCTCGCATAAAGCCAAAGATAGACTCTGAGTTCTCCTGCGGCGTCTGCTCCTCGAACGGTAAGAGCCGTGCCATCGGCTTGCCCCGCTTGGTGATAATCACCGTCTTGCCCGTGACCTTCACCTCGTCGATCAGGCCGAGGCACTTGGCCTTGAACTCGCCTGCCGCCATGGTCTGCATAGGAACAACCTCACAGCTTTAGTATACATCTGACCATGGTCATATGACTATGGTCAGAATGTTTTTTATGCCCCTCCCGCTACAATGAAATCGTGACAGAACTGGTCCAGATCTCCCCCGCCCTCATCGCTCCCGCACCCAAGCCCGCGTGGCTCAAGGCCCGCGCCCCGGTGGGCGAAAACTACCACGGCCTCAAGCAGTTGGCCCGCTCCCTCCAGCTCAACACCGTCTGCGAAAGCGCCCACTGCCCCAACATCGGTGAGTGCTGGCATCACAAAACCGCAACCTTCATGATGTTGGGCAATCTCTGCACCCGCCGCTGCGGATTCTGCGCCGTGCCCAAGGGCCGCCCCCAGCCCATCGACTTCGACGAGCCCCGTAGGGTTGCGGAGGCAGTGGCTGCTTTAGGGCTGCTCCACGCAGTGGTCACCAGCGTCAACCGCGACGACGATCTCCTCGGCGGCGCGCGCGCCTTCGCTCTGGTCATCGATGAAATTCGCCGCCAGACCCCCGGCTGCCGCGTCGAAGTTCTCATTCCCGACTTTCAGGGCAACCCCGACGCCATTCGCACCGTCGTCGACGCCCGCCCCGATGTCCTCAACCACAACACCGAGTCGGTCCCGCGCCTCTATCGCGCCGTCCGCTCCGGCGCGCGCTACGAGCGTTCCATCGAGCTGTTGCGCTTCTCCAAATCGCTGCGCCCTGAAGGACTCACCAAATCCGGCGTCATGGTCGGCCTCGGCGAAGAGACCGCCGAGTTGCTCGCCGTCTTCCGAGACCTCGCCGCCGTTCACTGCGACATCCTCACCATCGGCCAATATCTGCGCCCATCGCGCGACCACCTGCCCATGGCCCGCCTCTACACTCCGCGCGAGTTCGCCGAGCTCAAATCCGAAGCCCTCAAGCTAGGCTTCCGCCACGTCGAATCCGGCCCACTGGTCCGCTCAAGCTACCACGCCCATGAACAAACAGCCTCGGTCCAGGCCACATCGACCCACGCTGCATCCACCGGGCTGCCCATCACCGCCCCGATTCGCTAATATAGTCTGTTGGATGTAAGCGAGGACGAACCCTATGGCACTCTCTATAATGGCCGGTATTCCGGCGCTCAAGGAACTCAACGCAAACCTCCGCCACCGCATGGACCAATCCGTAGCCACCTTCCAGGCCAGTCTGGCCGCCACCCGCACCGGCCGCGCCAGCGTCCACATGCTCGACCAGGTCAAGGTGGACTACTACGGCACGCCCACCCCCCTCAACCAGCTCGCCCAGCTCTCCGCCCCCGAGCCGCAACTCATCGTCATCTCTCCCTATGACCCCAACATCCTCAAGGAGGTCGAGAAGTCCATCCGCGTCGCCGATCTCGGCTTCAATCCCCTCTCCGACGGCAAGGTGCTGCGCGTCCCCGTTCCTCCCATGACCGAGGAGCGCCGCCGCGAAGTCTGCAAGCACATCAACCGCGATCTCGAGGAACACCGCACCGCCGTCCGCAACGTCCGCCGCGACGGCAACGAAGCCCTCAAGAAGATGGCCAAAGAAAAAAAGATCAGCGAGGACGAGGAGAAGCGCGCCCTCGAAGAGGTTCAGAAAATGACCGACGAGGAGATCCGCCGCATGGAAGAGCTCTCCCACAAAAAAGAAGCCGAAGTCATGCAGGTGTGAGGGGGGTAATTTGTAATGAAGTCCCACGACGACTGGAGTATGCTCAGAAGCGTCAGGGCACGACTTTAGTCGTGCCGGAAATGCTGTAATCATCGCGTGGGCTTTAGCCCCTGCGGGATGTTGTTCGTGGGTACCGCAGAGTTTATGAGATGGCTTTCAGAAATTGTTATTCTGGTCGACGGGGGGTGCATGTGATATTTGTCACGATAACAGGACAAGGAAAGGGTAACGCAAACATAGATCATAATCCCGATGAATGTCCTTTATGCCATCGCTCAATGAGCATTGACGCGATCCGCTTTGCTCAAATCTCCGATGATTGTCTGGAAGGTATATACCAGTGTGCAAATCTTGAATGTCACAATTTATTTATTGCTATGTTCATTGAAAATAGGAATACTGGGTACTTTTATTTCAAGATGGCATATCCCTTTAGACCAGTAGAGAAGCCTGTGGACCCAAAATTGTATGAGATTTCCACTGAGTTTGTAGAAACCTATCAACAGGCATGGAGAGCGAAGCAGGAAGACATGAACAAGATTGCGGGGCCTGGTTTCCGCCGCGCTCTTGAGTTTCTTGTGAAGGACTACGCTGTTCGCGACCAGCCCGAAGATAAGAAGACGCAAATACTTGAAAAGCCAATGGCGAAATGTATCAGAGACCATATTCACGAAGATGGCATCAAGACTATTGCAGAGCGGGCAACTTGGCTCGGAAATGATGAGACGCATTATCTTCGCAAGTGGGACGATAAAGATATCAACGATCTTATTGATTTAATCGATTCCGTTTCAAATTGGATCGTTATTCATCTAAAGACAGAGCATCTAAAAAGCACGATGCTACCCCGTAAAACCTCTACGCCGTAAAGTTTGTGATGAATATTGATAATTATTGAATTGGCGAGTGGCCGGCTGCCCAGTGCCTCACCCTTGCCTCGAATTTGTTTTTGTGGCTAGGGCGGGCAACAAACTCTCATTCATCTATTAGTCTCAAGAACAAGACAACCCGTGTTTAGGTCAGGCGGTCCTATTTCAAAAACTAGTCTGCTGCGTCCAGGGCGTCGTCCGCTAATTGCTTGCCCCATTCTGGTAATAGCATCCTGAATAGAGTCCAGATCGTGCAAAGAATAAACCAGAGACTAAAATCCGCGGTCATGATGGCAATCGGATGATCAAATATCATCCTTGTTACTCCGTAGGGGAATGCGACTAATGAGCCCCACCATCCGCTAGAAATCGTCACGTCGGTCAGAATATAGAGGTTAGATTTTTCATCGTAATTACCTTTGACAGTATATAACCACTGTTGTTGTTTTAATTCCTGAAATAACGGCTTTGACACCGTACTATATACAGTAAAAGGTTTATCTTGGATCGATAAATTCAAGCCTACCAAGGTCTTATCACGATCTTCGGATAGAATTTGAATATTAGTGAGATCGACGTAACGAAACTCGAACGGTTTACTTTCGAATTTTTGTGGTGCCGATAAGACACGATCAGGGGAGGTTACGTGCATATTATTTATATAAGAATATGAGATGCCAGCTGCGAGTACTATAAGAATAGCTCCGTATTTATCCCATAAGAATTTCAAAAGTGTTGCTTTGGATCGAATCAGACTCTTCCCACAATTCGGGCATAAAAGCGCGCGGAAAGCTGAAGGCTTGGCGTCGTTAAAGCAGTATGTTTCGTTACATCTGAAACACACTAATGTTGGATTGGTGTCATTGGGTGTTGTGGCCATATATAGTGGCCTCTACTTTCTATATTGGAGGTGTTCTGAATATTCTAAGAAAAATTATCCCATAGATCCATTCTGGATGCAAGAAAAAACATCCAGAAAGAAATATTACTTTATTCTTTGTTGAATTGTTCATTATTTGGACGCTTTAGAGTTGTCATAATTTGAAATTCACCTACTTCTTTGCTCTCTTATAAAACGGCGTCGGAACTTGCTTCGCCCTCACCCGATTCGCCCTCACCTGCACCAGCACATCCGAGCCGCTCGCCGCCACCTCCGCCGGAACCAACGACATCGCAATGTTGTTCTTCAAAAACGGAGCAGGTGAGCCGGAAGTTACCGCGCCAATCTCCTTGCCCTCCAAATCCAGCACTGTGTACCCGTCGCGCGCAATTCCGCGCTCCACCATCTCCAGCCCCACCAGCTTGCGTTTCGGCCCGCCCGCCGCCTGCGCCTTGAGCAGCGCCTCGCGCCCGATAAACTCGCCCTTCTCCAGCTTCAGCCAGCGCTCTAGCCCGCCCTCAAACACATTCACCGTGTCGCTGATCTCGTGCCCGTAGAGCGGCATGCCCGCCTCCAGCCGCAGCGTGTTGCGCGCACCCAGCCCGCACGGCCGAATCCCAAACTCGCCTCCCGCCTCCATCAACGCGGACCATACTCGTTCCGTCGTCGCCACCTCGCTGGGCAAATAAATCTCAAATCCATCCTCGCCCGTGTACCCCGAGCGCGCGATCATCACATTTGCCACGCCCGCCACCTCGCCCCACGTAAACCAATAATTTTTAATCGCCGACAAATCCACCTTCGTCAGCTTTTGCAGCGTCTCCAATCCCCGCGGTCCCTGCACCGCCAATTGCGAATAACTTGCCGACTCGTCCGTAATCTTTATCGCCGGCCACCCGCCCACCTGCTTCACAATCCACGCAAAATCTTTTTCCTTGGTCCCCGCATTCACTACCAGCAAATAATCGCTCTCGCTCGCCCGATGCACCAGCACATCGTCCACAAAGCAGCCATCCTGCGTCAGCAGCGCGGAGTACTGCGCCTGCCCATCCTTCAGCCGCGACGCATCATTCATCGTCACATGTTGCACGGCGGCCAGCGCGCCCGCCCCGCGAAACCAAATCTCGCCCATGTGGCTCACGTCGAACAATCCTACGCCGGTGCGCACCGCCATGTGCTCCGCAATCACCCCGCCACCCACACCCGGATACTCCACCGGCATATCCCATCCGCCAAAATCCACCATCTTGGCCTTCAGCGCGCGATGCGTTGCATTCAGTGCAGTCTTCTTCAGCGGCATGGCGTCGGGCGTGTTCGCATCACTCATAACTCTTCCTTTCATCGTTGTTGTCGCACATGTAACGATAGTGACGCACCAGCCCCGGGGTCAAACCAAGCTTTCATGCTTTGTATCAGGCAGGCAATCAAGAACCAGCGCCGCCCTCACCGCCTCCGCGCCCGCCAAAACGAGCTCACGCCCAAATAGAGAAAGACCGCCGTCATCGCGGCGTAGCCCAGAAACTGTATGTGCTCGCTGGGTCGAAGGTCTGTGCGCCGCGCCCGGTGTACAGTTTACAGGCATCCGGAGGACACTGTGATTCGGAGGCGAAGTTGGCACGAGGAATCTGTTTTTGGGTTTGAAGCATGCGTAAAAAGCAGATCCCTCGCTGCGTCCCGCACCCGCAGACTGCGACGGGAAAGAAAAAGCACGCGACTCCGTTCGGGATGACACGTGCCACTCTATTGGCTGGGAGGGTCGAAAGTGACGTATCGCGCGGTGGTTGTTGTTATCGCGTCTTGGCTGAAGCTGGAGTGGACGCGATGATCGCTTGGATTTCTTGTTCGGTCATGATTCGCTGGGCTTGTTTTGCCGCGGCGAAGATATGCGATCCACCAGGTCATCACTCGCAACGATGCTACGTTTTTCCAGCCAGTAGATTACGTTGAGAGCGGCCTTTGAGCGGACCGATTTCGATAATTTGCTCGAGGCCGAATAGATGCGAGGGAACGCCACTGTAAATGGAATTGGCGAGCTCCTGGTCGCCTTTTTTGTAGGCTTTCACAATGGCGGCGGCGTGGACGCCGGTGGCGGTGCGAAATGCGTCGCGTCCGACAACGGGATAATTCGGGGGAATCGGCGTGCGCGTGGCTTTGGAGACGGCTTCGGAATATTGCTTGAGCTTCGAGAGGTCTTGTTGGATGAGGGAAGAAGAGGCCGAGCAGGCGGAGATTGACGAGCATCAATTCCATCGGCGTGTTGCCGACTCGTTCGCCGAGAGCTAGCGCGGCGGCGTGAACTTGAC
>CAWJDN010000312.1:0-3017 GCA_963840985.1 uncultured Acidobacteriaceae bacterium | reverse complement strand
GTGGCGTACCTGACCAGTTTGATCTGCTACTGAACTTGCCCTTTTCGACGCCTTGATTCAGCACCACAGCCAGGTCGCGGCCCGTGGCATTGATCACCGTGGCCAGCCGCTGCGCCGGAGAGTTGATCAGGAACAGCAGCTTCGAGAAGATCTCTTCCTTGCCCGGCATCGTGGCCAGCGACTTCACATCGTCCACGGTCAGCAGCTTGCCGTCCACAATACCCAGCTTGAACTGGAACTCAGCCTGGTTCTCGCCGGCCCACTTGGCAAACACCTTAGCCAGCGCCACGGGATCGCCCGCGGTAAACGCCACCGAGTTCACGCCCTTCAAACCCTTAAGCGCCTCCGCAACCTGCGTACCCGTACCCGAAATCGCGGCCAGCTTGTTCTTCACCACGCGATACTTGCCGCCGGCTTCGCGAATCACTTTGCGCAGCTCGTAGTCCTTGGCCACGGTCAGTTTGTTGAACGTGCCAATAATCGCGGTGGTTGACGTCTGCAGCTCTGCCGCCAGCAGTTTGACCTTCTCGACTTTTTTCCCTTTTGAAATCGCCATTGTGTGCTCCGCACAGTGGTCGGTCGTCAGTGATCAGTGGTCAAAATTTCCGCCGCCACTCGATCTTCTGCGTTCCGACCCTTTCTTTTCGCCCACAAACGCGAGCGATTGTTCCCATTTCTTTTCCGTACCTTCAGGCCCGGCATGACCGAGTTGATGAATGCCCAGAAGGCCGTGGACATCGTCACCCTGGCAAACGAACTGGCCCGCTTCAAGGAGATCGAATCCATCGGCGGCGTGGCTTACCTGGCCTCGCTCACCGAGGGTTTGCCGCGCCGCCCGGTCATCGAAGAGTACATCCGCATCGTCAAGGACAAGAGCCTGCTGCGCAAGCTGATGCTCATCTGCTCGGCGGCCATCGCGCGCGCCGCAGACCAGGGCGAGAGTGCGCTCGGAGTCCTGGACGAGACCGAGGCCAAGCTACTGGAAGTCAGCGAAAAGGGCCTCGTCCAGGGTTTTCAGTCACTCGATCAGATCGTTCAGCATTCCTTCGGGACAATCGACAATTTATATAAGCAAAGCCGCGAGGTCACCGGACTGGCTACGGGTTTCATTGACTTTGACCGGATGACCAGTGGCCTGCAAAAGGGCGAATTGATCATCATCGCCGCACGACCCTCGATGGGTAAAACCGCGCTGGCTATCAACATCGCCCAGAACGCGGCGCTCAGCAGCAGCAATGCGAAGGTGGCCGTTTTCAGCCTGGAAATGAGCAAAGAGTCGCTGCTGCGCCGCATGTTGGCCACCCAGGCGGGGGTGGACCAGCGCAAGCTGCAAACCGGCTTCTTACCCAGCGGCGACCATGAAAAATTGCAGAATGCATTGAGCCAACTGGTCGAGTCGCGCATTTTCATCGATGATTCGGCGGGCATTTCGCTGGCCGAGATGCGCGCCAAGGCGAGGCGGCTCAAGCAGAACGCCAGCGGCCTTGATCTCGTCGTGGTGGACTATTTGCAATTGATGTCGGCCACGGTTCCCTCATCCGGCAAAAGGAACTATGAGAACCGCACCCAGGAGGTTTCGGCCATCTCGCGCGGCCTTAAGGCCCTGGCCAAGGAGCTGAACGTGCCGGTCGTGGCCTGCTCGCAACTCTCCCGCGCCAGTGAGCGCCGCGGCGATGACAAGCGCCCCTTTTTAAGCGACCTGCGCGAGTCCGGCTCCATCGAGCAGGACGCCGATGTGGTGGCCTTCATTCACCGCGAGTCTTATTACAACCGTAGCGAGGATCTCTCCGAGGCCGATAAAGCCAAGTCGGAGATCATCCTCGCCAAGCAGCGCAACGGCCCCACCGGCACGATCCATCTGTACTTCAACTCGCGCTATACGCGCTTTGAGAGTCTGGACTCGAGCCACGGGGCTTGAGCACGATCAGTAGAGATCCTAAATGGGATGCGGTGCGGTGTTGTTGGCGTTGGTGACGTTGTCGGGCGTATCCGTGAAGGATTTGCCCTCTCCATAGGCGAACTTCTGGTAGTTGGAGCCGACCTTGCGGATCGCATCCTTCCAGCCATCATCCCAGGTAACCTGCGCCTCGCCGTCTACGTAAGCCCACTTACCATGTTCGTGGTGGAGCGACCGCCAGGCATCGCCACTCTCCTCTAGCGTTATGTAGAAGCTGAATCCGTTGCCGTCGCCGACCTCCCATTTCCCCAGAAAACGGCCTCGTGAGGGCAACTGAGTGTTGATGGGGGCGGTCTCTCCGGCAGCGGATGCGGCCACGGGAAACACGACCCGCTCAATATCGCAGAGATTGAAACTCTGCCGGTGGCCATCCTTGAAGACGATCACAATCGTGCCCGAACCACATTTGGGGGCCGTGGGTGTCTTGGCAAAACTATCGGGAACCGCGAGACAAAGCATTGTAGCCAAGCCGGCAACGCTGACGAGCAAACGCATGGGATTCTCCTTTGTAATCATCGGCGCGACGGTGATCCTACTCAGCCGCGCCAATCTCATCTACGCAGCCCGCGTCTCAATTGTTCCCGGAAATCCATCTGTATCGCGAGAAATGAGAGGAACCTTGACTTCCAGGCTGCTTTCATACGGTACGATCCCCCGTTGCCTCACGGCTCATTCAGAATCAGCGCAATGCGGCCAACTATCAGTGCGCTGGGCGGCTCGCCGAGGTCCACCTCGATCAGGTCCACGGGAAAGGCAATGTTGTGCGGCCTGAGCACCAGCCGGTTGGCCACAAATTCCACATAGCGAAGCATCAGATGGGAGCCATTGCGCACGGCATACAGATTGGGCCTGACGGGCCGGTAGGGCTTCAGCGAGTTGTAGTGCCGGTCGATCAGCGTGACAGCCTCCGGCAGCACCAGCGGTTCCATGGGCAGCGCGTCGGCGGCCGGAATGCGCACCGCCACAAATCGCTGCCAGGCGAGGCGCGTATTTGAGACACGCGTCCGGATCGACTGCAGCAGTCCGGAGGGCAAATGCAGCATGGACTGCGCGGCTGGAG
>CAWJDN010000311.1:0-5450 GCA_963840985.1 uncultured Acidobacteriaceae bacterium | reverse complement strand
CCGCACTATCACCAACTGCCGCCTGCCGCGGCCGGACTGGGAGATTATTTCCCGGTCCATCAAGCTCGAGGACGGTAAGGCTTCCACTACCAACGCACTATTCAAATTCCTCCGCGTGCCACTCTTTTACTATCCCTACCTTCGTCATCCCGTGGATGATAACGGACGCGAAAGCGGTCTCCTTGTCCCGGTCATCAGCACCGGATCTTCAGTCAGAGGCTATACCTTTGGCGAGCAGGTTTACTGGGCGATCAACCGCAGCATGGACATGGTTGTCGGCACGGAGTATTACAGCAAGCGCGGCTGGGCACCCAACGGCGACTTCCGCTACAAAGGCCCCGGCCTCGACCACCTGAACATGCGCTGGAATGCTCTGGTGGACCGCGGCGTTGAGCTGCCCAATACTACCGGCACAGGCACAACACTCACCAACCAGGGCGGCGTGGACATCCATGTCCTGGGCCGCAAGGATCTCGGTTCCGAGATGCGCCTGGCAGCTAACGTCAATTACCTCTCCAGTTACGTCTACCGCCTGGTCTTCAACGATGACTTCTGGGAGGCAGTCAGCTCCGATGTGAAGAGCAATGTCTCGCTCACCCATGAGCACAAGGGTTTTGTTCCCTCCCTCTCACTGGAGCGCTTCCAGACCTTTGCGGGAACCACCGGCAGCAACGAGACCACCACCGCCATCAACGCCAACCAAGCCAGAATTCTCCACCTGCCCAACCTGCGCTTCGACGTGCTGGACCGGCCGCTGGGCTCACCGAAGCTCTACTGGGGTGCAGGATCGTCACTCTCCTACATGGATCGCTCCGATCCTGGTGAGCCAATCTCGCCTGGAGGCCCAAACGGTACCAGCTTTCACGCCCGTAACGTCGGCCGCTTTGATTTTTATCCTCATATTTTTCTGCCGCTTTCCACGGGGGGATGGAACCTGGCCGCCGAGGCCGCCGTGCGCGAGACCGTCTATACCATCAGCCAGACTCCCGACCTGGCGGGCGTGAACGGCGGTGTTCCTACCATTAGCCACGATGCGCTCATCCGGAGCTATTATGAAGCATCGATAGATGCGCGGCCGCCTGCGGTGGAGCGAGATTTTACGCTCACCCGCTGGAACCGCACACTGCGCCATGTCATTGAGCCGGAGTTTACCTACCGCTACGTGGCCGGCATCGGTACGCAGGCGCAGAACGTGCTGCTGATCGACACCGCCGACATCGCCACCAACACCAATGAAGTGGGCTACTCGCTCACCCAGCGCTTCTATCTGCGCGCCGAGGATGAAAAGCCCTGCGCCCGCGAAGATGCGCAAGCCTCCGGAGGTTGTCCTACGAAGCCACGCGAGTGGGCTAGTTGGCAGATTGCGCAGAAATTCTACATCGACTCCGACTTTGGCGGGGCGCTGATTCCCAACCGCCGCAATGTCTTCGACGCCACTCTGGATATGACCGGTATCGCCTTCCTGACCTCTTCGCGCAACCTGGCGCCCATCACCTCGCGGATGCGATTTGAGGCCATCGACAACCTGCGCGTCCAGTGGGATCTGGACTACGACCCCAAATCCGGGCAATTCGATGCCAACAACCTCTATGCCGGTTATAGCTGGGGCCGCACCACTGTCGGCATCGGACACGCCCTGCTCAACGCCGTCGATGAGAGCGGGGCGGCAGCTACCACCATCAAGAGCCAGTCATTGCAGCCCTTCCTTGCCATCGGCAAGCCCAGCGGCAACGGCTTCAACCTGGCCGCTAACGGCGGCTACGACTATGTCCTGAACGCATTGCAATACGGCGGGGTGCAGGCCGTCTATAACTGGAACTGCTGCGGCCTCACCTTCGGTTATCGACGCTTTAATCTCGGCACAATCCGCAACGAGACCCAGTGGCTCTATAGCTTTACCTTGGCCAACTTCGGCTCTGTAGGCGACATACGCCGCTCCAGCTCCGCCTTCCGCGATCCCAACCTGCCGCCGGCATACTAATAGCTGCGTCTCTGGTTCAAAGCTGGGGATGGATTCCACAAATCCTGTGCCGCGAAGCGCCGTCCGCCTGGACGGCCTGCCCTGAGCGAATCCGCGGTCCCTTTTAACAGGTCTTCGTCGATGGGGTAGGGAAGTCGAAGGGGCCAGTCCCCCCACCGCAGGCGGCTGGAGTATTCTTTTCTGAGAGGATTTCACATTGACCCGTACTCACTTTCTGGCCGCCCTCCTTGCCCTGGGCATGGCCGTGGGCTGCAAAGCCCAACCCGCTCCGCCCCAGCCCACCGCACAAGGATCACAGGAGCTGTCGCTGAACCGCCGCATTGAGATCCTTGTGCGCTCCCAGTACAACATGCCGCCGGACATCGCCGTAACTCTCGGTACGCGCAAGCCTGGACAGATTCCAGGCTATGATGAACTGCCTGTCACGCTCTCGCACGGTGTTAAATCGCAAGTGATTGATTTTCTGATCTCCACTGACAACAAGACCCTGGCCCGAATGGAGAAGTTTGACCTGTTCAACGACCCGGTCTTTACCATCGATGTCGCCGGCAGGCCCATTCGGGGTAATCACGATGCCAAGGTTACGGTTATCAGCTTCGACGATCTGGAGTGCCCCTACTGCACTGCTATGCACCAAACGCTATTTCCGGCTACTCAGGAGCATTACAAGGGCATGGTGCGCTTTATTTATCTCGACAACCCCTTGACTGAGATCCATCCCTGGGCCATGCACGCCGCTATCAACGCCAACTGCCTGGGCGCGCAAAAACCCGATGAGTACTGGACTTACGTGGATTACATACACTCCAACGGCCAGGAGATAAACGGCGAAGAGCGCAACATAGCCAAGAGCTTCGACACTTTGAATCGTATCGCCCGCCAGATGGCAACGCTGGACAAACTCGACTTCGCCGCGCTGAATGCCTGCCTGACCCGCCAAGATGATACCCCGGTGCGCAACTCGATGAAGAAAGCCGAATTGCTAAAGATTGAAGGAACGCCAGCCCTGTTTGTGGAGGGGGAGCGTATCGGCGGCGCCGTGCCCCAGGATAAGTTATGGATAGTGATTGACCGCGCCCTGCGCGCCGCCGGGGTAGAGCCACCGGCCGCACCGGCCCAGCCCGACGCCCTCACAGCCAGCAGGGGCAGACAAGTAGCCGCCACTACCGCTAAAAGGACCTTCGGAGCGGCAACTGGCGGGCGCCCCTGTGGAATTCCATATCGTCACCCCGGCTTGGGGGTTTATCCTTAAATGCCGGGGAGATTTGCCTCCCCCAGGAGATACAAGGTTGCAAATCAAAGTTTTTTACCGCTCGTCTTTTCCCCTGATCGTCCTCATTCTATGTGGGATAACCATGGTTGCCGCCGTGGGCGGGTGTCACCGCTCGCCCTCTCCCGACGTGATGGCAACTGTAAATGGCAAGGATATTCTACGCTCGGAGCTGGAAAAGTATTACAAGGCCAACCTGGGCGACAATACCCAGAAGCCCTCCCCCGAGCAGGCCGATATTGTCCGCCTCAATATCCTGCGCGGGATGATCGAAGACGAGATTCTGTGGCAGCGGGCCGCCAAGCTCAACCTGGCCGCCAGTGACGAGGACGTGAACGCCAAGCTGACGGAGATGAAGGCCCCCTACACACAGGAGGAGTTCGATAAGCAGATGCAGGCGCGTAACCTCACCCTCGACGACCTGAAGCGCGAACTGCGCCGCCAGTTGACCAAGACCAAGCTGCTCAACAAGGAGATCGAGTCTAAGATCAACATCACCGACTCGGAGATCAACGCCTACTTTGCGGGGCACAAGGCAGAGTTCAACCTGATCGAGCCACAATACCACCTGGCGCAGATCGTGGTCTTCAGCGCGCCCTCCCAGCAAGCCACCAATCTGCAGAACAACAAAGCCTCGGGCGAAGCCGACGCTAAAAAGAAGATCCAGACCCTGCATAGCAAGCTGGACGGCGGCGAGGACTTCGGAGTCGTGGCGCAAAACTTCTCGGAGGAGCCGAACACCGCCTCCAATGGCGGCGATATGGGCTTTGTTCGGGAGTCGCAACTGCACGGCGACACGGAGGTCTACAACGCCATCAGCAAGCTCAAGCCGGGACAAATCACCGATGTGCTTCCCGTCTATGCAGGCGCTCCGTCAGGACGCCGCACCATCGGCTACGCGATCTTCAAGCTGATTGCGCGGGAGCCAGCCGGCCAGCGCGAATTGAACGACCCGACCGTGCAGCAGATCATACGACAGGGCCTGCGCGAAAACCACGCGCAACTGCTCAGAAACGCCTACTTCGAGATGCTCCACAACGAGGCGAAAGTCCACAACTACTTTGCCGACGAGATTCTCAAGCAGGGCGCGCAGTAGGAACTGAGATCTGGGAACAGGGGTCAGTTAAAAGCCCGGTATTTCAGCTGACCACTGTCCACTGTTCACTGATTCTAATCGCGCTACTATCTTTTCCCCGGCATATTGAATTGCCTTGTCCGGAGTCTGGGCGGGTTCTGCCCCGTACCTGTTCTTCTGCCACAATCACTAGCTGAAGTCGTGTCCCGCAGCAATGCCGAGATAGCCTTCCTTGCGGGTGCCAATGGTCAGCGTGCGCGCGGCATCGTCCCTGTGCGGTGATTATCAGTTCACTCAAAAAAGATACGGCCTCCGTGAAACTCGGAGGCCGTATCTTCGTGCATGTATAAGCTGAAGTCTACTTCAATTCGCCGTTGTCGCCCATGGTGATGCCGCCGGGCCCCTGGCTCTTCTTGGCTTCGTTGGCCTTGCGGGTGCCCATCGCCTTGGAGGACCAATCCTTCGCTGTATCCACATCGGCCTTGACCGCTTGCGCGTCGCCGTAGTCCAGGTTCGCCTTGGCCCGGTAAACCAGGTTCATATAGGACATGGCATCGTCGTAGGTGGGCCGGTTCTCCAGCGCCTGATTCAAATACTGCAAAGCTTCATCGATCAGCGGGGTATTCTTCTCCTTGAGCGGATCCATAATCTTCTTGGGCGCCTTGGCATTCCGTCTTGTAGTCCTCCAGCACGGCGACGCCCTCCACGTTGAACCACGCGTACCCGTTGCGCCGCTCCAGGCTCAGGTCATTCACATCGTCGCGGATGGTCTTGTCGCGGTCGCCGAAGATCAGCTTGTCGGTGCCAATCTGGTAGTAGCGAGCCCAGATGGGTCCTGCTCCCGCGACAGCCACCAGCTTGCGTCCGCCCGGGCTACGGCGGTCGGCAATGAAATCTCCGCTCCCGTATCGATACCCGAAGATCTCCACCTTGGTGAACCATGTGCACGCCGCGTGCACAGCGGCAATTTCTTGCCGGTGTGGGATCGGGCAAGCTTCATGAAAAACTCCGCAATCGGGAAGCTCTCATCCCTGGTGAAAGCGGCCATCTCGTAGTTGCGCGCCGAAGTTGGCTCCAACTTCAGCGCGTCATCCTGCTGCGCCCACGCCGCTTTCGATGTGACC
>CAWJDN010000310.1:0-4737 GCA_963840985.1 uncultured Acidobacteriaceae bacterium | reverse complement strand
TCGGTTTTCCCGGCGATTTCCACTACAGTCTCTCATCGTGTTTCCAGCCATCCGCGGAAGCGGAGCTGGCTGGGAGCGTTGTGCGCTGTTCTGGCTGTGCTGCTGTGCGGCGCAGGGAGCATCTCGTTTGCCCAAACCGCCCACTTCGGCGGGGCACAAACCAGTGTGGGGAGCGGCTTCATCAGTCCTCTTGGCTTAGCTTTGGATGGTAGCGGCAATCTTTACGTTACCGATACCTCGAGCAAAGTGAAAGAAGTCTTGGCGGTTAACGGCAGCATCCCGGCCTCGCCCACCATCAATACGCTGGGGAGCGGCTTCAACTATCCTTATGGCGTCGCGGTGGACAGAAGTGGGAACGTCTATTTTACTGAGAGCGGGAGCAATGATGTGAAAGAGATGTTGGCCGTGAACGGCAGCATTCCCGCCTCGCCAACTATCCTAACCCTGAGCAGCGGCTTCAACCATCCTGCAGGTATAGCACAGGATGCCAGCGGGAATCTTTATGTTACTGATTACAGCAGTAGTCCGGTGAAAGAGATTCTTGCAGTCAACGGCAGTATCCCTTCTTCGCCGACCATCCTGACTCTGGGTAGCGGCTTTAGCAGCTATCCATTCGGGATTGCAGTGGACAACAGCGGGAATGTTTACGTTGGTGATACCGGGAACAATGCTGTGAAAGAGATACTGGCGGTTAATGGTAGCATCCCGGCTTCGCCGACTATTATCACGCTTGGCAGCGGCTTTGTCGGGCCTCAAGGCGTGGCCCTGGATGGTAGTGGGAACGTCTATGTCGCCGATACAGGAAACAGAGCGGTCAAAGAGATATTGGCGGTCAATGGCAGCATCCCGGCGTCTCCTACGATCATAACTTTGGGTAGCAACTTTATGGGAGCCCCCTATAGCGCACCCTCCAGTGTTGTTGTGGGAGTTCACGGGGACGTCTATGTTGCGGTTGATTCAGTTGGAACGATGGACCAAGTGTTGGACCTGTCACCTTCAAGTGGAAACTTTGGCTCTGTAAATATAGTGAGTACATCTCCGCAGCCCAGCATGTTGGCCTTCACCTTCGATACAGTCGGCACTCTGGGTTCGACAGCCGTGCTGACTCAAGGCGCGACCGGACTCGACTTTGCCGATGCCGGAGCGGGAACCTGCAAGGCCAATACCGCATACACCGCCGGTCAAACCTGCACAATTAATGTGACCTTCACACCCAGGTTCGCCGGAACGCGCTATGGCGCGGCCGTTCTATACAGCAGCACAGGAAGCGTGATCGCCACTGGCTATGTTCAGGGCTCGGGAGCAGGACCGCAGGTGAATTTCCTGCCTGGCGCACAGAGTGTAATACCCGCTACAGGCCTTAATGGCCAGTATGGTGTCGCTGTGGATGGCGGCGGCAACGTCTACATCCTAGATAGCAGCCATGTGGTGAAGGAGACGCTCGCGGCGGGCAACTATACGCAAAGCACGGTGGCCACTGGCATAGCGGTAGGATTTGGAGTCGCGGTGGATGGTGCCGGTAACGTCTATATCGCCGATACCGGCAATAACCGGGTGTTGAAGGAAACACTGTCGGCGAGCGGATATACCCAGAGCACGGTGGCCAGCGGTGTTGGCTATCCCATGGGCGTAGCGGTGGATGGCAGCGGCAACGTCTATATCCCCGAATCCGAGGGCAGGCAGGTATTCAAGGAGACGCTCGCGGCGGGCAGTTACATCCAGAGCACGGTCGCCAGCGGACTGAATAACCCCATTGGTGTCGCGGTGGATGGCAGCGGCAACGTCTACATTGCCGATACCGAGAATTTCAGAGTGTTGAAGGAGACACTATCGGCGGGTAGCTATACACAGAGTACGCTGCCTGTTTCTGGCCAGATCGCCCCTTCGGGAATTGCGGTAGACGGGAGCGGGAATGTCTATTTCACGGACGAAAGCAGTAGCAACGTGACCAAAGAGACACTGGTGGCTGGCAGCTATGTCGAAAGCACTGTACTCAGTAACTTAGATAAAGTTGGTAGCCCTTTTGGTGTTGCAGTGACTGGGAGCGGGAATCTGTATATAGGTGATCCATACAACAATCAGGTGTTGAATGTAGATTTTGCCGACCCACCGAGCCTCACCTTCGCCAGCACGGCTGCTGGCTCAACCAGCACCGACAGCCCGCTGACGGTGACTGTGGAGAACGTTGGCAATGCCACGTTAACTTTCCCGATCCCTTCTAACGGGAACAATCCGAGTATTACGGCGAATTTCACCTTGAATAGCAGCGGGACCTCGGCTTGTCCGCTATTGAGTACCGGTTCGTCGACGGCCGGCACGCTGGCGGCAGGCGCATCTTGTCAGTTGCCCATCAGCTTTGCACCAACAGCAGCGGGCGCTCTCAGCGGCTCGCTTGTGCTGACGGATAACAACCTGAACGCCGTTGCGCCTGGCTACACTTTGCAGACCATCGCGCTAAGTGGCACGGGGCTTCAGGCAACGCCGACGATCACATGGGCAACGCCTGCGGCAATCACCTATGGCACAGCACTCAGCGCAACGCAGTTGAACGCCAGTTCGACGGTAGCGGGAAGCTTCGCTTATTCGCCGGCAGCAGGGACGGTGTTGACTGCTGGAGCGCAAACACTGACGGTGACTTTTACGCCGACTGATACCACTGACTACACGACTGCCACGTCCAGTGTCACACTTACTGTGAGCCAGGCTACGCCAACTATCACCTGGGCGGCGCCCGCTGCGATCACCTATGGCACGGCGCTGAGCGCAACGCAGTTGAACGCCAGTTCGACGGTAGCGGGAGGCTTCGCTTATTCGCCGGCAGCAGGGACGGTGTTGACTGCCGGAGCGCAGACGCTGACGGTAACCTTCACGCCGACGGATGCGACCGATTACACGACCGCGACGGCGACAGTGACGCTGACGGTGAACCAGGCAACGCCAACAATCACCTGGGCGACTCCAGCGGCGATCACTTATGGCACAGCACTCAGCGCAACTCAACTGAATGCCAGCTCGACGGTAGCGGGCAGCTTCACCTATTCGCCTGCAGCAGGGACGGTGTTGACTGCCGGAGCGCAGGCGCCGACGGTAACCTTCACACCGACGGATGCGACTGACTACACGACCGCCTCGGCAAGCGTGACGTTGACGGTGAATAAAGCAACGCCGGCAATCACCTGGGCCACGCCCGCTGCAATCACTTATGGTACGGCGCTGAGCGCAACGCAACTGGATGCCAGCTCGACAGTTGCCGGAAGCTTCAGCTATTCGCCAGCAGCAGGGACGGTGCTGACCGCCGGAGCGCAGGCGCTGACGGTTACCTTCACGCCAACGGATACCACCGACTACACGGCTGCTACGGCGACGGTGACTCTCACTGTGAACAAGGCGACGCCGACGATCACCTGGGCCACGCCCGCTGCGATCACTTATGGTACAACGCTGAGTGCTACCCAGCTGGATGCCAGCTCGACGGTAGCAGGAAGCTTCACTTATTCGCCGGCAGCCGGGACGGTGCTGACCGCCGGAGCGCAGGCGTTGACGGTAACCTTTACGCCAACGGATACGACCGACTACACGACGGCTACGGCTACGGTGACTCTCACTGTGAACAAGGCGACGCCGACCATCACATGGGCGACTCCAGCGGCAATCACCTACGGCACGGCGTTGAGTGCAACGCAGTTGAACGCCAGTTCGACGGTTGCGGGAAGCTTCAGCTATTCGCCGGCAGCCGGGACGATGCTGACCGCTGGAGCGCAGGCGCTGACGGTAACCTTTACACCAACAGATACGACCAACTACACGGCTGCCACGGCGACGGTGACTCTCACTGTGAATAAGGCGACGCCGCTCATCACATGGGCGACTCCGGCGGCAATCACCTACGGCACGGCGTTGAGTGCAACGCAGTTGAACGCCAGTTCGACTGTTTCAGGAAGCTTCACCTATTCGCCGGCAGCAGGGACGGTGCCGGCTGTCGGAACGCAGACACTGACCGTGACCTTTACTCCAACAAATACCACCGACTACACGACGGCTACGGATCGTGTGACACTAACTGTCAATCCCGCGACGACCTTCACTCTGAGCGCCACGCCCACATCTATGACCGTGGCTAAAGGCTCTTCTGGTACGTCCACCATTAAGGTCTCCGGCCAGAACGGATTCACCGGCAGCGTGATAGCACCGCGAGCTTTTGACCGCGTTCTTAACCGGATGTATCTCTATGATGTTTACGCGAAGCTGTTGCCGTATCCGGCTGCTATGCAGTTGCTGCTGCAGCTTCACGGGATCCATAACTATGCTAAGATCTATGTCGAGTCAAACGCTTTCCAGAAAGTAATCATGTATATGCCCCAGCTGCAAGGCCTCCCGATCGTACCCACAGTAACCAGCAAAGGTAAAGAAGAACGTCTGATCCCGTTAAGCAGCCACTTTTAATATAGACGTGCAACCCTTAACCCCGCCTGGTCCTACACTCAAAGCGAGTTCTATCAAGAGTGGGTCCAGTTCCCAAGGAGTGCACATGACGACGCTTTAGACTGCGTGGAAGTTATGGCTCGCAACCTTCTCGGCGTCACCGCTATGCCTGAAGGAAAAGGCGTAGCTGTAGTTAAGAAAAAACAACCAATCAAGGAGGTAGACTAAAAATGGTCGATGAAATTTTGGTTTCTGCAAGTGCAAAAGACGAGATTGTCAAAGTTCTCGGTATGGAGCATGCATCACGTATGCGTC
>CAWJDN010000309.1:0-7773 GCA_963840985.1 uncultured Acidobacteriaceae bacterium | reverse complement strand
ATTTCGCGTGCGGCGGCGATGATGGCGTCAGAGGGCTGCTTGATGCCCAGGTTGACGACGCGATAGCCGTTATTCGTGAGGATGATGTCCACGAGATTCTTGCCGATGTCGTGCACGTCACCCTTGACCGTGGCCAGCACCATGGTTCCTTTGCCGCCGCCATCTGATTTCTCCATCTTCGGTTCGAGATAGGCTACCGCGGTCTTCATCACCGAGGCGGAATCGAGCACCGAAGGCAATTGCATCTTGCGCGCGCCGAAGAGATCGCCGACGGTCTTCATGCCGTCGAGCAATACGGTGTTAATCAGATCGAGAGGTGAGTGAGTTAGAAGAGCCGCTTCCAGAGTTGCTTCCAGAGTTAGTTTGTGCTCATCCAAACCGATGGTCCGCTCGCCGCGAATAATCATCTGCTTGAGCTTCTCGTCGGTGGTGAGGTTTTCGACGGCTAACTCCTCTTCCACAACCGAAGCTTTGCCAAGGCTGGCGAAGTAAGCCATGTAAGTCTGCAAGCGGATCGCCGTTGCGTACGGTCCTGGAAGATGAGTTTGCGGGCTAACTCAACTTCTATCTCGGGAATCTTGTAGAGCGGATAAATTTTGGAGTAGTTGACGATGGCCGCATCGAGTCCGCGGTCCACGGCCTCCTTGAGGAAAACGGAATTCAGCACGCGGCGGGCATAGGCGTTCAGGCCAAAGGAAATATTCGAGACGCCGAGAACCGTGCGGGAGCGCGGCAGCTCAAGCTTAATGCGGCGCACCGCTTCGAGGGTTTCGATGGCCGCGGAGCGATAGTCTTCCTGGCCGGTGGAGATAGGCAGAGTGAGCGCATCGAAAATGAGGTCCTCTGAGCGCAAGCCGTATTTGTTGACAGCCAGATCGTGGATGCGGTGGGCGATGGCCACCTTGCGGTCGGCGGTGAGCGCCATGCCCTGCTCGTCGATAGTGAGGGCGATGACCGCGGCGCCGTAGCGGCGGGCCATGGGCAGAACGAGGCTGGTGCGCTTCTCGCCGTCTTCCAAGTTGATGGAGTTGATGATGGGCTTGCCGGGAATGCGCTTGAGCGCCTCTTCGATAACGGCGGCCTCGGTGGAGTCAACCAAAATGGGCGCGGGAACGCGAGTGGCGATTTTTTCGAGGACGGAGTTCATGTAGGCCTGCTCGTCCTCGCCGACGATGGCGCAGCAGAGGTCGAGCATCTGCGAGCCTTCGCCAGCCAGCCGCTTGGCAAGAGCAAGAATGCCGTCGTAGTCGCCCGCGCGCACCATGTTGCGAAAGGTTTCGAGACGCGTGGTGGTGTTCATCTCCTCGGCGATAATGATGGGCTGCGCGTCGGCTTCGAGCGGCACGGCAGAGAAGGCGCTGGCCGCGACCGATTGCGGCTGCACTGCGCGTGCTGCGAACGTTACTCCGTGCATTGCCTCGACGACAGCGCGCAGATGCTCCGGAGTTGTGCCGCAACATCCGCCGACAATTTGCACGCCGTACTCGGTGACGAAGCGGCGGAGCCAGGAGGCCAGCTCTGCCGGGGTGAGCTTGTAGACGGCGCGTCCGCCCTCGTTGTGCGGCAGGCCGGCGTTGGGCAGAACGCTGATAGGCAGTGTGGAGTTCTGACAGAGAAAACGAACCGCGTCGTTCATCTCCACCGGGCCAGTGGCGCAGTTGAGGCCGATTACATCGGGCTGGAAGACTTCAAGGACGGCGAGAGCTGCGCCGATCTCGGAGCCGAGGAGCATGGTTCCGCTGGCTTCGAGAGTGATCTGAACCTGAAGGGCAATGTTGCGGCCAGTTGAAGGAATGCGGCCTTCGCGGGCGCCGCGAATCGCGTCCTGACAGGCGGCGAGAGCGATCTTGGCTTGCAGCAGGTCCTGGCAGGTTTCGATGAGCAGCACGTCAACGCCGCCCTCGATGAGCGCCTCGGCCTGCTCGCGATAGGCGGCAGCCATGGCGTCGTAGCTGATGTGGCCCAGCGAGGGCAGCTTGGTGGTGGGTCCGATGGAGCCGGCGACGAAGCGAGGCTTGGCCGGAGTGGAGTACTTGTCGGCCACTTCGCGGGCCAGGCGCGCGGCGGCAAGATTCAACTCGCGGGTGCGGGTCTGAAGATCGTACTCGGCGAGAACGATGGTGGTCGAGCCGAAGCTGTCGGTCTCAATGACATCGCAGCCGGCCTCAAGAAATGAGGCGTGAAGATCGCGGATGACGTCAGGGCGCGAGAGCACCAGCAGCTCGTTGCAGCCTTCCTTGCTCTGAAAATCTTCCGCAGTGAGGTTGCGAGTTTGCAGATTGCTGCCCATCGCGCCGTCATAGACCAGCACGCGCCGTTTCAGTTCTGAAAGAAAATCCGCCAAAGTTGCTCCTGATGTTATGGGCTGCCGGGAAAAAGAGGGAAAACGGTCTACCTTCTAGCATATATGGTTCCACATTTCCCCATCCTTCTACTCTGGTGGCATATTTTGCAGGTTAAGAAAAATAGGGTCCGGATCGACTGGCGACCCGGACCTCCGTAGATCAACAGTGAATCAACTGTTGTTACACACCCTTGGGCGCGGTCCCCGTCTCAGATTGAGTTGCATCCTTCGATGAACCGCCGGAACAGCATTTCTTCCCGCTGCCCTTGCGGCAACACTTCATGGCGCCACCGTCCCTGCTGCACATTTTTGCGTCTTTATCGTTACAACACTTCATGTCGCAGCCGTCCTTGCAGCACTTTTTTCCACTGCAGTCGCCATGCTTGGCCATCGGGCAGTTTGCACCCATCTGGGGCTGTGGAGCCTGGGCAAAGGCCAGGGCGGTGAAGACGAGTAGCAACGATAGAAAACTGAATATTCTCTTCATGGAAATCTCCTTGTCGTTAAGAATGCGGATCACAAATCGAGCCACAAGGTATAAAAACCCTGGGACTGCTTCAATTGCGTGAATGCAAGGAGCGGTTTAGATCCGAAAGACCTGGAAGAGAATGTATCTGGCGGGAGCAGCTGCAACAGTTTTACCGGGCGGCGCAGCCACAAAAGGCGCACCTGCCTCAGCGACCATCCGAGGCATTACTGCGATAAAATCCGCTCTGCCAGCCTTTGGTTTGACACCTGCAGACAACAGAGCAACACTCTGCGGCAAAGCGTCATGGCAATGATTCTGGTCGCAACCTGCAGCGGTGACCTGATGATGTATGGGACAGCCCATACCCATATGGCTCATGACCTTGTGGCAACAGGGAGCGTGGTGTCCGCTGGCGGAAGTCCCCATCTCGCACGACATAGCGGCGAGGGCCGGCTGGGCGGCGAGTAGTGCTATCACAACGAGAGCGACGAATTGGAGGAACCTCTTCATCCGATTCGATTGAATCATAGCATAATGAGCCACGGTATGTGAGCCAAATCACATATGAAGATTGCATAGTATGGCTGCAATCGGATGTGCATGAAAGTAAAGGTTTTATTTTGCCGCAGTCAGCGCCGCAAGCGGGACGAGCATGTCTTCTTTGCGCATGACAAGGTTGGTGGCGTTCAGCGTGGCCAGCTCGAAGCCGTGGCCATGGGTGATGGCGTCGGTGGGGCAGGCTTCTACGCAATAGCCGCAGAAGATGCAGCGGTTGTAGTCGATGTTGTAGACCTTGGCATAGCGCTCGGAGGAGGAGATGCGAAGGGCCTCGGTGTTCTCGGCGGCTTCAATATAGATGCAATTGGCGGGGCATGCGGCGGCACAGAGGAAGCAGGCCACGCATTTTTCCAAGCCGTTTTCGTCGCGCTGCAAGACGTGTGCGCCGCGATAGCGCTGCTCAAGGACCGCTCCGCGCAGAGGGCCTTTGCCATCGGGGTAATTCTCCACCTGCGTAGGCGCGAAGATCTCCCCGAAGGTGATGCTCATGCCCTTGGCGATGCCGGCGATGTTGCCCACAATCGACATGAGGCCAGTATACGGCACCTGCGGTGCGGCAGAGGCCTTCGGCTCTCCCACGCCAGAACAATGGCTCGGAAATAAGCAGACTTTGGAAAGTTGCGCAGGCTCCTCAGTGCCGGATTTTCGGCGGCGTGGATTGGCCGTGGTTGTTGGCGGGCGGAGTGGTGACGGGCTTGCGCTCGGGGTGTGCTTTGAGCGACACCTGGCAGAGCGGGGAGTCCTGGCCGCGCATGAGGGCGGGGATCAGGCTCTGCGCACCGCAGATGCGCGGCTCCATGGAATCGATATCCTTGCGGTGGCCGAGCAGTTGTGCGCGCTCCTGGCCGGTGAGCGGGTCGAGATCGTAGCAGGTGACGATGTCTTCCGGCTTTTGCTCGCCGTGGTCGATGTGATTCCAGGTGCACATCATGGAGCGGCCGTTGGGCTGGGTGAGCAGAGCGTAGAGCTGGGTGAGGGCGACGCCTTGAGGCACACTCGCACTCCAGACAAGGGCGGCCTGGGGGCCGCGCATCCAGCGAGCGGCCCAGGCGTGGCGCTCCATGTCGTAGTGGAAGGCCGTGAAGTAGGTGGAGGGCTGGGAGTCGGCGCAGTCGTCGTAGAGAGCGGCCAGCTCGCGCGGATGGCCATCGTCAAAGAGCAGCCAGTCGAGGAGGCGCAGGTTAACTCCCTTGATGAGAGCGACATAGCTATGATTGGTGAGGGAGAGGCTCCAAACGGTGAAGGTGTCTGAGGCGGGCAGGGACTGCGGATTGGAGCGCGTGGTTGTGACGACGAGGGCGGCATCGTATTCGACGCCGATTTCGCGAATGGCGGTCCATTTTTCGACGGTGAGGGAGCGGGTGACCCAGGTGAGGGTGTTCTGGTCGGCAGCGGAGTGGAAATCGATCCAGCGAAATGTGTCAGGAGCTGGCTGAGCGAGGAGTGAGATGGGGAGGGAGACGGGGAGGGGGGCGGCGAGCAGGGCCGCGAACAAAACGTGATGGCGAAAAGAAGAGACGAATCGCATGGTTTAGATATAGCAGAGTGGGGTTGGCCACCTGCGGTGGGGCCAACTGCCTTCGGCTTGAAGAGCGAGTTGCGCTGCCCATCCTGCGAGGCCTAGGAGATCCGGCTGCGCTGGGCCGCGGGCGAACCGTGAACCAGCTTGGCAACCTTCTCCGCGCACCAGAGCTTGATGAGCGATTGATAGGGCACATCCAGCTTGCGCGCGTGGCTGCGGATGGTATTCAGAATATCCTCCGGCATGCGCAACGAGATCGTCTCGGTGGAAGGGCGCAGCTTAGAAAAGGTCACCAGCCTGGCCTTGCTCCAGTCCACATACTCGGTGCTATCGTTGCCCCGCGACTCCCAGAAGGCACGCTCCTCGGCTTCGCTTTTAAACTCAGGAATGGGCTTTAACCGCTTGCTCATAAATGGCTCTCTCCTTCCGGCTCATGGTGCGCGCCGAGATGGGACGAATGAGCGTTCCGTTTCCGCGCTCGGTAAAGGTGACATGCAACAGGCGATCCAGATCGGTCCTGCCCAGCGCATGAAATCGCCGCTCACGCTGGCTGTGTTTCAGATCATCGGCCAACAGCAGAGGCTTATTGAGAAAGACCTGCTCGACTTCCGCTTTGGAGACGCAATGCTTCTCGTTCTTTCTGGCGTTGCCTTCGTCCCAGTCGAACCCGGTGTAGAGCATGGGCGGCCTCTGTATATGTTTGCAATATACCACGAGAAGGGCCGGTTTCGCAAGCCTATGCGAACGAAAAGCATACCTCAGGGGTTAAAACCCCGTTCGCGGAAGGCTGATGGATTGCCGGGGATCAATCCCCGGCCTACCGTTCCCGGCCACCTGCGGTGAGGGGACTTGCCCCTTCGACTGCGCTCAGGGCAGGCTGTCCAGGCGGGCGGCCCCTTCGACTACGCTCAGGGCAGGCTTTCGGCTTGGCAGGTTGAGGTTTGTGGTATCCCATATCTGGCGCGATGAGACTGCGCCAGATATGGGATACCAAATTATTTTGGGATGGTCGGATGTGCCACCCAACGAACGCGAACTACTTAGGTCCGGAGTCTATCCTAACCGCTCAGGTTTATGGTATTCTGCTCTCATGCCAACTGTTTTGAGATTGGGGAGTCTGCGCGTCGTAATTTACCCCAACGATCATTGGCCGGCGCACGTTCACGTCATCGGGCAGGGGAACAGCGCCATCTTCAATTTGAATTGTCCGGCTGGCCCACTGAGTTTGAGGGCAAATTTCGGTTTTTCAGATCGCCAGTTGCGCGACATTCAAATGAAGTTGTTGGATCGCATCGCAGAATTATGCAGGGCATGGGAGGAAATACATGGACGAGCATAAGGAATTTTTGGAAGCCAACCGCAGAGGGCAAGAGATGCTGGCGACAATTCCCCACGCCCTCAGCGCGCGCTATGATCGCCGCATTGGGCGGGTTGTAGTACGCCTGAGTTCGGGGTTGGAGATTTCCTTCTCGCCGCGCGATGCGCAAGGGCTGGAGAAGGCCACAGGTGAGCAGTTGCGGGAGATCGAGATTGACCCGCCGGGCTTCGGCCTTCACTTCCCCGCGCTGGACGCTGACTTGTACATTCCGGCGCTGTTGGAAGGGTTCTTCGGATCGAAACGATGGATGGCCGCGCGCCTGGGAGAGTTGGGCGGCAAAGCTAAGAGCGCCGCGAAGGCACGGGCGTCCAGAGCAAATGGACGAATGGGCGGCAGACCGAAGAAAGTGGCTACCGCAGCGTGAGGACGATGTACAGGGATCAGGGGTCAGAGATCAGAGATCAGAAAAACGCTGGTTGAGGTTTGTGGTATCCCATATCTGGCGCGATGAAAGTGCGCCAGATATGGGATACCAAATCATTTTGGGATGGTCAGAGCTGAGCCACATGCCGTCGGGTGAATTGTCAGTGGTCAGAAAAACGCTGGTTTGAATTCGTTATCTCTTAGATCCGAAATTCCTGATCTAGGGCACCTAGCATTTTCTTGTTGCGCGGCTCGGAGTATTAAGAGTTAACTGAGAATGAAGGCCGAGAAGAGTACACCAGCATAGCTGGACTGGAACTCTACAGCCACCGTGAGGAATCTCTCGGTGGCTTTCGTCTTTAATATGCATGAGGAAGGGAGTTTTCACGTGTTTCATCAAATCGCTGAAATCCAGAAGGCTGCACTTAGGGACCTCTATGATCGCATCGAACAAATCGTCAAGAGCATGAACGGCACGTCCACGGAAATGGAGGTTAACAGTTCACTCCCAGACCAGATGTGCGATGGCCCGAGCAATTTGAGCGTTACAGCTCTACATGTTGAGTTGCCAAACGGTTGTATTGTGGATTTCAAGCCGTCACATCCGTTGGGCTTTGGGAATGCTCTCTGTGTGTCTGCAAGGACAAATCTATTGGGCGGATTCTTGAAAGATGTTGGTTTTAGCTTTATCGATGGCAAGTGGCAATCTGGCGGGCAGACATTGTCAGATGAAGTGATTCGGGGATGTTTGACGTCCAGAGGCCCGGTTCCCATTGACTAAGCGGTGTTTACGCGTGTTGTGGTGGACTATCTGCTGTTCATCTGATTCACCTGCGTTCGGCCGAATCATCTATATCACCCAACTTTTCGAAAATGGCGGACCCGATTAAATCGTGGCCAGAGAAAAATGCTGCTGTGTGCATCGCGGCGTTGAAGTCGATCGGAGTATCGCTCGATTCCGTAATCGAGTAGTTACTTCATTTTTTGAGTTGGTCACATCCCCACTGGTTACCCATGCTACAGCCCTTGTTGTAGAACTCACGTGCCTTAGCTTTATCCTTCTGGACTCCATATCCTTTCTGGTAGATGAGGCCAATACTACTGCAACCGACGGCACTCCCTGCATTGCATGCATGAGT
>CAWJDN010000308.1:0-3152 GCA_963840985.1 uncultured Acidobacteriaceae bacterium | reverse complement strand
CCATAATCCGTTCCGCGCTCCACTCTAACCGGCCAAAATGGACCGCGAATGCAATGGCCGCCAGCCGTCCCGCCGCAGATGATCCGCATCCCATCCCCAGAGGAATCTCATTGACCATCTGAATCGACAAAGGAATCACCGGACGTCCGTTGCTTTCGAGTAGCTTTTTGTAAACCTCCATGATGAGATGGTTCTCAAGCCGTGAACATTGCTCCCGATCGCGTCCGCTTGCGGCAATCGAAAACTCCGCTGCCGGCTCGGCCTCAATCTCCAGATAAAAGTCGAGGGCCACGGCCACGGCATCGAAGCCAGAACCGAGATTGGCTGAGGTAGCCGGCAGGCGCAGCCGGATCTTTCCGGAATTCGTGCTCAAACTCTCGCTCATCGGGAGCTACCCTTCAGCGCGGCCAATACCGCGGCCGGAGTAGCCTCCACGACCATCGCGTCACGCCGTAGAGCGGCAATCTCCGCTTCCCTGCCCGCGGCCTCTTCTTCCTTCAGCAGGGTTCCGCGATGAAAATCGATGGTGTAGTCGGCGTCCTTGAGCGAGTGGCCGGTCAGCAGTAGAACCACCGTTTCGCCGGAAGCAACCTTGCCCTCGGCGCGTAGCTTCTTCAGCCCGGCGAGCGTAACCGCCGAGGCCGGTTCGCAGCCCAGCCCCTCGGCGCCGATCTCTGCTTTGGCAATGGCGATCTCAGCTTCGGTTACGTCCAGGCACCAGCCGCCGGTCTCCTGAATGGCGCGCACGGCCTTGCGCCATGAGGCCGGATTGCCGATGCGAATGGCTGTTGCACGGGTGTGGGCCTCCACCGGTTCCAGCGAGGCAGCTTGATGCTCGTTGAAGCTGCGCACCAGAGGATTCGCCCCCGCGGCCTGAATGACAGAAATCTTCGGCATCCGCGCCACCAGCCCCAGTTCAAGCATCTCCCTGAAGCCCTTGCCCAGTGCTGAACTGTTGCCCAGATTGCCGCCGGGAACGATCAGATGGTCGGGGACACTCCAATCGAAGGCCTCGGCAATCTCGAAGGCTGGAGTCTTCTGTCCCTCCAGACGGTAGGGGTTGACTGAGTTGAGCAGATAGATGGGCGCCTCATTCACAATCTGCGAAAGCAAACGAAGGCAGCCGTCGAAATCTGCCTTCAACTGGCAGGTCACCGCGCCAAAATCCATGGCTTGCGAGAGCTTGCCCCAGGCGATCTTGCCTTCAGGAATCAGCACCAGGCACCTGAGCCCGGCGCGCGCCGCATAAGCCGCCATGGAGGCCGAAGTGTTCCCGGTAGACGCACAGGCCACGCACTCGAAGCCCAATGCCTTGGCCACGCTCATCGCTGCGGTCATGCCAGTGTCCTTGAAAGAGCCTGTCGGGTTCATTCCCTGGTGTTTGGCAAAGAGCTGGTCAATCCCCAGAGCATTGGCCGCACGCGTCAGGTGGTAAAGCGGCGTATTGCCCTCGCGCAGGGTCACCACATTATCAAAGTTGTCCAGAATGGGCAGAAGTTCGCGAAAGCGCCAAACGCCGGATTGGTCCAACGCCTCTGTCGACGAGCGCCGCTCCCGCCAAACCCATTTAAGCCCGCCTGCATTGGGCCGGTCCGGCCCCCCGCGCTGAGTCCAGCCGGGGTACTCCACGTCAAACAACTCTCCGCAGACGGTGCAGCGGAAGTCCGACCGGGCAGCTGCTCCGGCGATCCGCGCCCCGCATCCGATACAACGCAACTGGTGCAAAATCTCGTTCATGCCTGCTGTTAGCCTATCAGCGCGCGACGATTTCTGCCCAATACCAGGAAGGCCTAATTCGCGGCGATGACTAGCAGCGTTGCGTCATCTTGGAATTGTGTGCCACAGAAGTTTGAGACATGCGCCAGCAAACGGTTATTCAACTCCTTTGCAGAGAGCATACCGTTGACTTGCGCGAAGGCCGCGATGCTCGCATCTTCAAATTCCTGCCCGGCGGTGTTGGAGGCTTCCGTGATGCCGTCTGTAAACAGAAGCAAAAGATCCCCTGCCCCCAACTCGACGGAGGAGTCTTTATATGTCCAGTCAGGGAATACGCCCAACACAGCGTCGCTTTCCTCAAGCGGCCGGATGGAGCCGTCCGACAGCAGGATGGGATAAGGATGCCCGGCGTTGCAGTGCCGAAACGTTCGCGTATTACCATCCAGTATTCCGTAGATGAAGGTTACGAACTTACCTGTCGCGATGTTGTCGCACAGAAGCCGATTGACTTTGCCGCAGACTTGAGCCGGGCTTTCCGAGCTGCTGGCAAATGCGCGCAGCGCGGCCTGTACATTGGCCATCAGCAGAGAGGCAGATACACCTTTTCCGACCACGTCGGCGATGCATATTCCGAGCCTATGATCGTCGAGCCGGAGCACGTCGTAGTAATCTCCGCCCACTGTGCTGGCTGGCTGCCAGGCTCCCGCGACCTCGAATCCCGGGATCTGGGGAATTTCTCTGGGAAGCAGCGACTGTTGTATCTCGCGGGCGCGCTCCAACTCCTGATCCTGCATTTCAAGCCGGGCAGCGCCGCGTTCCACCGAATGCTGCAACTCGGCATTGCGCCGCTCCAGCCGCTCTTTCGTAGTGTGGAACAGATACGTGGGAACACCGATGGCTAAAGTGATCACGAACGAGAACTTCCATCCCGACATAATCAGGTAGGAAAGCGTTATCGGAACCGATAGAGCAATCAACCACACAACTACGCTCGTAATCAGGTAAACAGGGACCGTCAGGACAAGAAGAAGAGGCACAAAAATCAGCAGGTTGTAAGGAAATGACCTCTCTGCATAAAGGAAATCCAACCAACCTATCGCGGGCGTGAGGAGATTCCCTATGCAAAGCGTATACACCAAAATTATGGCCGGATTGGTCCGCTGTCCAATGGCCCAGAGAATGGCGGCAATGACTGCCGACATAGCGAGGTAACCGAGCTGCTGCCGGAAGAAACGAGTCAGAGATGATAAATTCACTTTCACCTCGCCACCATAATATGAAACTCTGCTGACCTACTCGATGATTTTATAGTCGCAAGTTTGAATTCCATAACCTTGGCTCCGCGACAGCACCTACTTCGGCGTCGCAGCCGCAGACTGGCCAAGCGGTTTGCTCTGCGCTTTATCCAGTGCCGGGTCTTTTAACTCCTTGCGTGC
>CAWJDN010000307.1:0-18130 GCA_963840985.1 uncultured Acidobacteriaceae bacterium | reverse complement strand
TTTCCACTTGAAGGTGACAGGTCCAACACTTGGTCCATCGTTCCAACTGAATCAACCGCAACATAGACGTCCCCGTGAACTCCCACAACAACACTGGAGGGTGCGCTATAGGGGGCTCCCATAAAGTTGCTACCCAAAGTTATGATCGTAGGAGACGCCGGGATGCTGCCATTGACCGCCAATATCTCTTTGACCGCTCTGTTTCCTGTATCGGCGACATAGACGTTCCCACTACCATCCAGGGCCACGCCTTGAGGCCCGACAAAGCCGCTGCCAAGCGTGATAATAGTCGGCGAAGCCGGGATGCTACCATTAACCGCCAGTATCTCTTTCACAGCATTGTTCCCGGTATCACCAACGTAAACATTCCCGCTGTTGTCCACTGCAATCCCGAATGGATAGCTGCTAAAGCCGCTACCCAGAGTCAGGATGGTCGGCGAAGAAGGGATACTGCCGTTGACTGCAAGAATCTCTTTCACCGGACTACTGCTGTAATCAGTAACATAAAGATTCCCGCTGGCATCCTGTGCTATACCTGCAGGATGGTTGAAGCCGCTGCTCAGGGTTAGGATAGTTGGCGAGGCGGGAATGCTGCCGTTCACGGCCAACATCTCTTTCACATCATTGCTCCCGCTCTCAGTAAAATAGACGTTCCCACTTCTGTCCACCGCGACGCCATAAGGATAGTTGAAGCCGCTCCCCAGCGTATTGATGGTGGGCGAGGCCGGGATGCTGCCGTTAACCGCCAAGACTTCTTTCACTTTGCTCGAGGTATCGGTAACGTAAAGATTGCCGCTACCATCCAAAGCTAAGCCAAGAGGACTGATGAAGCCGCTCCCCACACTGGTTTGTGCCCCGCCGAAGTGGGCGGTTTGGGCAAACGAGATGCTCCCTGCGCCGCACAGCAGCACAGCCAGAACAGCGCACAACGCTCCCAGCCAGCTCCGCTTCCGCGGATGGCTGGAAACACGATGAGAGACTGTAGTGGAAATCGCCGGGAAAACCGAGGCAAGCATAGAGATCATGGCTGAATCACTCCTGATGGAAATGTGAGCTGGATCACCTTGTTTTGACAAACAAACATCGGCCCATGACACAATCCAGAATATCTGCAAACTGCTCAGAGCCCCGAAAAGTTACTGGATTGGATTATCGAGGAAGGCTAACACGCGGCACAGCATATGTAAATAACAATTTTATGACCCCAGCATAATAATCGCATGAAAGAAACCATCATCTCGGGCCACTCTCAATGACTGCAACAACTTCAGTCCAAGCATATATTCAGGCTTATGCAGACACTCATTCATATCGAAGATATTGCAACGGTTGTATGCTGATCTGCACGCCGGAGCTAATGCTTCGGCGGATTCTTCTCTAATTGGTAGTGTATCCATCTAATCCCGCCAGGAACATAACTGATTCTCTGATAGTGCGAATAGGCCTTACCACTTGGTGTTGAGTCCATCCGATCCGTCACCGATCGACCAACGCCAGGATCGTCGGCCATCCAGAAGTTGACCGTCCTCCTATTTTTAGGTTGTTACCAAATCGCCGATGCGCTCATTGAAGATGGATAGGTCCTCAAATGTCGGCTAGTATCCAGTAATTCCAGCCAATCAAATCGCAATTCGGGACAGTCTATTCTTCACCAACCATAGCAATTTTTACGTTCTGCTCTGCCCAACTGAGCGGGACTTTGTCGAGCAATGACAATAGCGTCATCTCTGGCGCCTGTCTTCCTTTGACGATGGCCTCCACGATCTCGGGCGCCAGGAATGCGCTCTGTATGATCCGGCTGACGTAGCGCTCGTTCAGAACCGCGTTTGCACGAAGTAGTTGTTCGTTTGATACCGGACTAGTGACATTGAACTAACTCGGCTCCGCGATCCCGTGGCCGGCCGCGATCTAAAGAGGAAGCGCGATCTCAACCGATCCAACGCGTCCACTGGCAGGGTCGCGAACCACGACTCGCAATCTAGCCGCATCGACAGGCACATCGACGCTCATGCGGTGAAAGAAACCCTCTTCACTGGATTTATCCATCACCCGAGGAGGCATAACAGCTTCAAGGTGCTGCTTACTGCCACTGAGTCTACTGCCGTCGGCAGCATACGCGGCCACGGCAATATCGAGCGCGCCATGATACCGTCCATCCGCCGCAGTCGCGAAAATCAGTTGACGAGCCATGATGGCAAAGCGAAGGTTGTAAGTTTGCACATTTTCAGGCACCGAATCGCGCGCGTTTTTATCCTTCTCTTTCGCTTTGGGCGCATGCGCCTCGGCGCCCATTGCTGTTTGCGGAGCAGCCGGCAGGGCAGGCTTTACGGAACCTTCAGGATCTATCCGCACTTTGAATAGAATTGATTGCGCATCCGGCGCGCCGTCAATAAGTGCGGCTTCCAGCGCATCCCGCCGCGCAGATACCGGGGCAACTTCATCGGGATTATCCGCGTAGTAAGCACTCCGGTAAGAGAGGCGATAGCTCTGTCCAGAATCCAGCTTCCCGAGACTGACGTGGATGCTTCGCAGGTTCCCGTCGAATTTAGAATTCTTGGGCGAGTATGCGAGCGTGTAGTAATAGGAGCCCTCATCGACTGCCCGCGCCGCGGCACGCGCAAGGTTGTTGGTATTTATAAATGCGTCGCCGCCGGTGGCCTTGGCAATCTCCTTCATAGTTGCTTGAGTCGCGTCCAGCGATTGATTCCAATTATTGGAGTCCTTCACGAAGACAGGATCGCCGCCATTCGCATCGGGCATCCCCGGTGTTGCTCCCGGACCCTGCCTCTGTGACGTCATGCTCGCAGGACTGCCTCCCGCGGAAAACGATTGATCAGCCGCCAGTCCGTGTACATCGATGGGATAAACGGCAGTCTGGCTTACCGCAAGTTCGGCCGAGACCTTGCGCAAGCGTGCGGAAAGAACATTGTAGTCGGCTGCGTTTTCACTCATTCGTCCAAAACCATTCGATCCTGCAGCGATTGTCGATGAATTCGATTCAGAGGGATTTTTTTGATTTCTGCTAATAGCACCTTCGGTTTGCTGTTGTAATGTTTCCGCAATGTCTGAATCATCGCCGGTTGGCAGTTGCATAGACTGGAATGAATTGGAAAACCACAAAAGGTTTTTGCGCCCCGGCGCGGCAGCAAGGAATTGACCGATATCAATAAATGCATCGAGAGTTTGTTGTGCTGCATGGACTCGTCTTGCGACTGCCGCAGGATCAGTCGAAAGATCGGAGTCGCCGCCCCAGGAGGTCAGCTTCGGCTTAGCTGCCATGCTATTCATGGCGGCTATTAAGCGACGGGAGTCGGTCGTGAAACCTTGCAGCATATCCAGCCTATCGCCAAGAACAATAATGGCCACCTGCGTTCCAGCATCCTTGTTGCGAAGAAATCGAAGTATTTCGCCATGTGCCCACATCTGGAAATCCACAGGAGTGTTCAACTGGTCGAATAAGATTACGCAGAGCGGTCCCGTGCTCGATGTTGGTTCAAGGTTAACGAAAGTGTGAGCGGGCAAATCGAAATCAAGGGGAGGAAGGCCGCTCTGATCGATCTTCGGCGAATGTTCATCAAAGCCCGCGATTGATTGGCGAACTCCATTCTCTTTCACCTCGAAATTGTTTTTAGAAAGGCCCTGAACTGGCTTGCCATCAGCGCCGCTCACGTGGACATCCACTAATACAAGCCGTGTCGTGATGTGCAGCACTGTAGGGCTTTCATTGGTGGGCGCGACTACATCTGATGCATGAGCCCGAGTTGGAGCGTTCTGCTGTGCCGAGAGTCCGGTAGAGATAAAATGACACAAGAATATCGCGAAGGCTACACCCGCAAGCAGAAGTCTCTTTGTAAACGGATGTTGCTTCCGCATCATATGCTCACGATTTCCCGAATTCCAATTGATATGCATTACCTACCTCACGGCACTTACATTCGATTTTGATGTGCTGCCAGTAAAAGTGACTCAAATACTCAGATCGTCTCATGTGAAACAGTCGATACGGTTCCCGAGTAAAACGTTTGATTACTGGATGAGATCCGCTTCCATTGGGCCAAGGACCATAACCTCTTCAATAACGCGATTGCTAATGATCCCTTTCTTGACGCCGGTGATAGAGATTCTCTTCTCTTCCCCGGTAGTGTTTACATAAAGAGTCCGGCCATCGACAACCCTTGCGTAAACTCCATCGGGTGTCCTGGGGCCGGGTTGAATGCCCGAAACCGTGTAGAGATAGTTCAGCAGCGGTCCGATTGTGGAACGATTCGATTCCGTCGCCAGATAGATCGCATTTCCTTTGCCGAACTTGTTAATGGTGACAGCGGGAGTATGGTCCGCGGTATTCGTGAAGCGCGCAATGACCGTGGCCGTGGACGGCTCCAGCACTTCATAGTGATGTACTTTGGTGTCGATCGAGTCACCACCCAACTGAAAGCTCAGTGCCTGAGAGTCATAGAATGCGTTTGTCTTCACTCCAAATACATCGCTCAAGCGGCCGGGCAACGGCGTATTGAACCATTGCCCGTGCTCGTCAACCTTGGCCGAATACGCGGTCATCAGAACGGTTCCGCCATTGCTTACGTAGTCGCGCAGCGCCTTGGCGCTGGCTGCATCCATCACGTAATCGGCCGGCACGATGACCAACTTGTACGGCGACAAATCGGCGTGCCCGATGTTGATGATGGCGGTGTCGATGTTGGCGCGGAAGAAAGGATCAAAAGCTGCTTGCACCTGCTCCGTATATGAGGGCTTGAAGTATTGACGCGTTGTATTGGAGGGAGTGTTCGGGCTAGAATCGATGAAGGAATCGAAGGAATAGGCGATGGCCACCTCAGGATGCGTATAGCGCGGGAATCCAAACTTCGATAGCTGCTTGAATTCGGATGCGATGCGCGCGAACTCATCCACCTTCCAGGAGGGAGTGTCGTCGTGATCGACCAGCCCAAAGAGCGCCTGCTCCTCGCCGCCGAGATGGCTGTTGAAGGTCCAGGCAAGCGTTCCTTGCGCGCCAATCATGAGCCCCAGATATGCGTACATCCGGCTTCGTCCCGGTGTTCCGTAGTCGCCTCCGCCGCCTGCAGTAAATTCGTTAAACCAGATGGGTGTCGCCAAATCTCCTTTGACCGTCATGGCGCCAAACGCGCCACTGACTGGGTCACCCGGATAGAAGCCTTCGGCGCCGTAGGATACATAAGATTTGTACGTGGAGAGATAATCGAAGCCTCGCCTTCCCGCGGTATCCCATAGATTCGAGATCGATGGAAGCTCCGGCATATTGCGTTGGCGAATCGCTTCGAGTTCCTCTAGTCTTGCCACCGTAACATCGGACCAATAGCGGTGGAGATCCAGATAGCGTTCGAAAGGTCCAGGCCCGTCTCCGAGTGGCAGGTCAACATCCTCGAAGCTGTTCAACCTGCGTGACCATCGCTGTGTGGCCCAGTCCTTGTTAAGTTCTTCGATGGTTCCGTATTTCTTTTTGATCCATGTGATGAAGCGTTGCCGGTCGGCTTCTGAATACGACATGAAACCGTTTCCGATTTCGTTGTTGTAGCCGACGGCGATCACCGCTGGATGATGGGCATAGCGTTTAGTCAGAGTGTCCGCCATAATTCCCAATTCGCGCACGTATCCTGGATCGCTGATGTTATCCATATAGCGCTCCGCGGGGGGAAGTCGCGTTCCGTTCTGGGTGACGAGATCGACGCCGGGGTACGCGCGATGCAGCCAGATGGGCGCCGGTGAACCTGGAATATCCAGAATCACGCGAATCCCGGCGGCCTGCATCTTATCCATGATCTTGTCGAACCACTCAAACTCGAACTTGCCTTGCGCGGGTTCAAACGAGTCCCACGACAGATCGCCCATGCGCACAACGTTGAATCCCGCGTGCTTCATGATGGCAATATCACGATCAATCTGCTCGGGTGTGCGATCGATGGGCTGATAACACGTTCCCACAAAGAGCTGCCCAGGCCCTAGCCAGTTTGTGTGCGCGGGAGTATTCTGAGCGGCAGAAAATGCGCTTAGAGCCAATCCGATAGCCAGAGAGAGCGCAAGCAGATTTACTGATGCGCCCGAGCATTGCCGGTAATGCGACAACCGATTCCCTATTCTCATAAAGCTTTCCTTAGCGTAATGAAGTGACCAAAAGTTTGATGCTTCTTCAAGATTTGACACCTCCATCGAGGGACAAGCAAGCTGTTGCAGAATCAGTTGGCGGTTTCGGTAAAGGTGACCGTGGCTCCGCCGAATGCGAACTGGTCCTGTGCTGTGACGGTCACAGTTCCCTTGGTTGAAGGCAGCGTCAAAGTTACCGAGGCTGTACCAGATGAATTGGTTGTGGCAATCACGCTGCTGCCGCTGTTGACTCCGTTGGAGAGAGTGCCGGCCGAGGTGGTGAACAGAATGCTAGCGCCCGTTGCCGTGTTGCCGGACGGGACGGACAGCGTGACGGTCAGGGGCCGCGATAGTGCCGCTCCTGCACTGCGTGATTGCTTGTTGCCCCCGGTGACAGAAAGCGAGGCGGCGGGCATGCCGACCACGATCCAGCCGCCCTCGGTCTGCGTGGAAGTGCCGTCGCTGCCGGTTACGGTGTAGTGGCAGAAGCCAGGGCTGTTGCTGGTGTTGACGGTAATGGTGGCCGGCTTGGTGGTGGTGATAGTGGCGTCGGTGAGCATGAGCGAACCGCGACATGGCCTGGCGCCCTCGAAGGCATCGAAGACCGCCGAGGTAAGGGTTACCGGAGCTGTGCCGCTCATGATCTTCGGATGCAGAATTCCCGTCCCAGAGGCCGGAATCATCAGATCGTCCGGATTCAAATACCACTCCGCGGCTTGCTTGGAGGGCTGGTTTCCGCTGACCACCAGCAGCGTGATGCTGTAGGGCGTAAAACTCTGCGTCGCGTTCCATACGGCGGAGGCCGAAGTGGTGATCGCGCCGGGGTTGGTCGAGACCAGCGAATATGCCTTATAGGTGGTGGCGCTGAAGCCGTTCAGATTAAAGGTGACATTTGCCGCGTTGTTCGGATCCTTATTCAGGACCATGATCGTCATGGTCGTGCCGGTTGAGTCGAGCGCAGCGTAACTGGTGAATAGATCCTGATTGGCGCTGTTCCGGTCTGAGATGGAGAGCGTCCCGAAACCGTGCTTGGCTCCATCATAAGTTGTGTACAGCTTCATGGCCTGATAGTTAGGATGAGGCTGCTTCGTAGTATCGTCGGTAGCATCCGGCCCTCCCCAGCGCGTGGAAAAGCTCAGGCCCTCGCGGCCCATCACGCCAAAGGCATCCGCGTCGGAGAGCGCCGTAGAGAAGTCCCACTCGGACTGCGGAGCCATCCATGACTCCCACTCCGAGAAGGAGAGCGGCGTTCCCGGATAGATGGCGTTTACCAAGGCCTTGAGCCGCGGGATGATAAAAGTGACGCCGCGATTTGGCTGCATTGTGGTGATCCAGTCCGCATCGTTCCCCGCGTTGTAATACTTCGGATCCCAATAGGTGCGATAGATCATGCCCGCTGCAGCGCGCTTCTGCGCGTTAGTGAATTTGGAGATATCGACGTTGGCTCCGACATAAGCGTGGACGTCAAAGACATCGAGCGTGCGCGAGCCGTTGATCCGATCCAGCCAGTAGATCTGGTTGAGCCACCAGGGCAGGAAATCGATGCCGGCGTGGGCGCCTCTGTCGTCTCCGGCTGGGCCTGCCGACCAGTAGAAATTCCAGCAGCAGGTGACAGGGCCGAAACGAACCGCGCTCGGATCCCATGCTTTTAACTTGATCCCCTTTAACTCAAAACGATTCGCTAACTCGGTGTATCCAGGGTGGACAGGATGAACATCGCCGTGCGGACCATCCCAGATCTCTGGCTCGTTGTCCATGTCATAGAAGTGGCAACTTGAGATTTGCGTGTAGGGAACCTTGCAGGCGCCGCTGCCAAAAGCCGCGGAGAGCGCCTTCATCCACTCGTCGCGGTAGAGGCAATTGCCCGTGGTGCAGTCGCTGGCGGTATCGACCAGCGGATAGTATGCATCTGTCACCTGCTGAGTGGTCACGCGCGTCTTGCAGTCAGGTTTCTGGCCATTGCCTCCATCGGGATTGTTGGGGTTGACCTTGCACTGAGGACCGAACTTCTTGACGGAATAGCTCCAATGGCCGGATTCCCTGGCCACCCAATCGAGCGTAGGCATCGTGGTGAGTATACGGCTACCGGCGTTGACGGTGTACTTCACCAACTGAACCGAGTCGTTGATGTTGCCGTTGGTGTTGGGCAGGCCGAAGTCCTCGAAGAACCAGTCGCCGCCGGAGTTGTAGGTGAAGGTCTTCCAGTTGTAATCCGAGGTCTGGTTGCCTCCCCAGCGAACCAGCGCCGGCGCCATCCCGGAGATGTTGTTGATGTTGGTGGTGTTGATGCCGTAGATGTAGGGACTGATCAGGTGGCGATTGGCCAATATGTTGATCGAGACGGCAATGCTGGCACTGCCGGGCGAGGTCACGGTAATGCCCGCCGTGCCCGTAGAAGCGGCGTAGGCCGATGCGCTATTGGAGTCGGGTGTATAGGTGACAGTGAGCGTATCTGCGCCTTTGGCCAGAGAGCCGGGCTGAACGTAGAATGTCGCCGAGCCGGAGTTCAACGTCACCGCCGCGGAGGCATAGCTTCCGCTGGAGAGCGTCACGCTGCCAGTTGGCGTTGTGCTGCCGCCCTTTACGGTGGCAGTAACGATCAGGTTTTCCGCGTAGGGATGTGTGGTCTCTTCGGGCGTGACGGTCACTGTGGGCGAAGTGGGATTCTGGTTCGTCACCCCGCCTGCCTGGCTTCCGCTACCGTATGCCCCAACTGAAAGAGACATCGAGAAAAGGAAATGAACGAGGAATAGTCCAGCAAATCGATTCATGCAAAATACTTTCAATCCCATCTGCGAATGGCGTGAAACCGGCATTCGCGTGTTGTATCGACGCTGCGGAATGTCCTCTAGTTGTTAGTCCGGCTGCATTGCAGCTTAACGAGTACAACATCGTTACTGTTCATCGGCACGGTCAACTCAACCGTGCCATCGGGCCCGCTTCGCATCACCTTGTCTGTCTCCGGCAGATCACGCGTAAGCTCATTCAGGTGCACGATCTGCGCCGCGGTCAGTTCCTTGGGAGAGCCCATTTCGATGTATGCAGAATACGCATCGTTGGCGTGAAACCCGGCGCGATGTACTTCCAGGCGGTAAGCAGTATTCGGCACAAGATGCGTGACCTGCATCAGTACGGGCGCCACCGCATGGGTGGGTATCAGCTTTGTATAAAAGGATCGATTACTCACCTTTTGATCCGGATTCTCGAAGTCCCAGATCACAGCCGTCAAGTTCCCATCCCTCGTCGACAGCATCGCCTGAGAATCATTGCTAGGGATACTGTCACCTTGAAGCGCGTGAAGGTACTTGTAGGCGAAGAATGCCGGCTTGCGAATGCCTTGTGGGTTCAGGAGCCCGTATCCTCCTTGAAACGGCGCAGACGGCGGCCCAGGCTCTTCGAAGAGATCGGTGTAGGTCCAGTAGCTCATACCCTGCAGCAATTTTTGACTGGCTTTGAGCTTGGAAAGGATGTAGGGCGAGCTGATATAGGAATCGTGCACCGAGTCACGCGGCGTATAACTTGTGCTCCACTCGGTAAGGTACAGCGGAAGCCCCGAAAACGGGGAGGCTGATATCTGCTCGCGAACACGCCGCACGTCACCGATGATCCCGTCGGGGGATGCGGAAAGCTTTGTGTCGTTCACTCCCTGGTCATCTAGAAATCCTCCATCGACGCCATACGTGTGGGTTGATACGAAGTCAACAGCAACGCCGCTCTGCTTCACATGGGCGAGAAACTCGGGAACCCATGCCGCTCCGGCAGTGCTCGGTCCTCCAACCCGCAACTCAGGGTCAATGGACTTAATCGTTCTCGCCGTCAGATCGTAGAGCTCGAAGTATGCTTTCTGATCGCCACCTTCCCAAAAGCCGGAGAGGTTGGGCTCATTCCACACTTCAAAAAACCAGGTGCGCACTTCGTCTCTTCCGTAGCGCTCCTCAATATGCCGGATAAATGCATCGACAAGGTCGTGCCAACCGTCCGGTTTCGGGTGCGATGTGTTGCCGTTCCAATAGAAGACGCTATTCTGCGACGTGGCAAGCGCCTTCGGCGTGAAACCGAGCTCGACAAACGGCCTGATGTGCCGGGCCAGCAAGCCGTCATAAAGCTGGTCGATCTTTGTCCAGTTGTAGACAGTCTTTCCGTTTTCGATTTGCACCGTACTTAACACATCATGAAAAATCGCATGAAAGCGGATGTATCGAAAGCCGAGTTCATCCACTATGAGCTTTAGCTGAGCCTGGCTGTCATCACGAATCAACGTGCCAGGATAATCAGATCCAACCGACAAATCGAAGAATCGATCCACAGGCCCCGCTGAGTCTTTGAGATCCGCGACAATGGTTCGGGATGGGGCCTGTTGCGATTGAGCCGCAAGAGATAAGAAAGATGAAGTCACAAAGAAACCGATAACCAGAATTGAAAGCCGCCGAAGTACTGAACTGAACATGACTTGTACTTCCCTCAAAGAAATTGGCTGGCGTGGTTGAAGTGCGCCGTTTCACGCCAGTAATAGTAACTGCATGATGGGCAATATGGATGCCCTGCGAAATCGAACGTTTTCACGAGCAGAATTGCATCTCTGAACGACCGTATGTTTGCGTTCATAGAACACGCTTCATACCTAGAGACACTCCTAGTAAGGCGCTTAACTGCTGCCCAGCTATGGTCTTAAAATCTCCGGCCGGGAGCAAATAATCGCTCCCGGTCGGAAGTTGGATGAGAGATACAGGGACTACTGCACAATAACGCTCACGTTAATTGCTTGTTGCGAGCAGGGAGCCAACGCGGGGCTTCCCTCTGGCGGATTGCTACCAGGGATAATGCCGCAAGCTTGCGTTACGTTATTTGACGGGCTTCCCAGATAGGGATCGGCATACGCGTAGACCGTCACGGTACTCGTCCCCTTTGGAGTTACGTACGAAATACTATTTGAACACGCGATCGACCCCATAATACCGGCTGACAAGACTCCGATTGCGGCAATGAGTAGAAGCATGTTCCAACGGCCCGCGAGGGCTACAGCCTTCATACGCCGGCGTACAAACAGGAGTAGAAGACCCGTGGGTCCCGCTATCCACCAGATCATCTTGCTTGCCGTCGGCGTCTGCGGAGGCTGATTGATCGCGATCGACATCGTCACCGTCGGTTCCGGATAGCTTGCGCTGGGGGTATTCGGAGTTACATTTACCTGACCAGGTGAAAACACACAGGTGGAATCGGCAGGCAAGGTCGCGGGATCGCATTGGTAACCAACAATTCCGTTAAAGCCGCCATAGCTGACAGGGTTAAGGGTTATCGTGCTGCTGCTGCCTGTGCTGCTGTTCACTGTAACCGAGGCGCCGCTGGGCGTGACGACCACCAGTGGATTGCTAACTACAGTTACAGTACCCGATGTCGCCGAGCCAACATAGTTTGCATCGCCGCCATAAGTTGCGGTAATCGTGTCCGTGCCGACGGGTAGGGCGGTTGTGGAAAACGACGCCTGGAATAATCCTCCGGCAGCCGGAGCCACGCTTGCTGTGCCCAGCGTTGTGCTGCCCGTAGCAAACGTTACAATTCCCGTCGGAATGCCAACTCCGGCGAAGTTGATAGTGGCGGTCAAGGTGACGGAGTTTCCGGGAAGTGCGCTGTTCGGACTGACGTACGGCGGGGTAATGGTAAGAGTGGTGGTGGTGGCTGCGGTGCTGACCGAAAGCGGCAGGACGGCCGAGGTGCTGCCAGCAAAGGAGGTTGTGCCCAGATAGACGGCTTGCAGCGAGTGGCTTCCGCCGCTCAGTCCCATGGACAGCGAGAAGGTGGCTACGCCGCCGCTGCTCAGCGGTGCGTATCCGGCGACAACTCCATCCACCAAAAGCTGCGCGCTGCCGGCAGCCGTTCCACCGGTGGAGGTAACGGTAGCCGTCAGCGTGATGGCTTGTCCAAAGGACGGCGTGCCGGTCGGAGACTTCACCGCAAGAACCGTCGTGGTGGCGCTTGCGGAGGTGCCTACACCGGTGAGAACCACCTGGGACGCGGCTGTATTTTGTGCGTTGCTAGAAATAGCCAGTGTGTCCGTCCTGGTTCCAGACGCGGATGGATCGAAGATGGCATCCATCTCGCAAACTGCACCAACGGCAACCGTTCCACCATCAGCGCAGGCAGGTTCAGCGCCCGTTGGCGTACCGAGGCTAAAATCTCCGGTATTGCCGGTTGCAGTGTAGAAGGGACTGCTAAAAGTCAGGGTCTGGTTGCCTTCGTTTTCCACATTAACTGGCAGAGGGCCGCTGGGCGTGCTGAGCGCCCAATCGCCGAACGTCTCGGTGATACTGACCCGATTCACATGATAGGCGGCTTTGTTGGTCGCATCGGTCACCAAGAGATTTCCGGTTGTATCCACAGCCACACCATAGGGTGCGGCAACTCCGAATCCGACCTCAATGGCGGCGTTGGGGCTGAGCGCGCCGGAGATGTTGGGAATACGGAATATGCTGTTTGCGCCCTGATCGACTACGAAGAGGCTGCCGGATGCGTCGGTGGCCAGCGATGAGGGGTTGTTATAGCCAACGGCGACCAACTCCTGAATCCCGCTGCTGTAAGGTTGCGGCAGTATGTAAATCTGGCCGCTGCCGGAGTCGGCCACGTAGAGATTGCCGGACGGATCAACGGCAGTAGCCAGGGGAGCTGTGAGACCGGAACCAAAAGCGAAAGCATTCGCGACATTCCAGCTTCCGTTGTAGGGAAGAGAGACGATGCGATTGTTCCCGGTATCGGCGATGTACAGATTACCCTGCCCATCGACGGTGACTCCAGAGGGCGCTTTGAGAACAGTGCCGGCAATCGGAGTTGGCGTCGTGCCGCCACTGCCATTCGGCACTGAAGCCGTAACGATCGTGGTCTGCGAGGCGTTGGTCAGCACGCCGTTGATGACTGGCACTTCGACGATCTGGTTGTTGCCGGTGTCGGCGATGATCACATTGCCCACGCCATCGACGGCTACGCCCATTGGATTTTTAAGTCCACTGCCGATCGATACCGGGGACGAGGTTGGAGTAGCGAAATAGAGTACGGCATCAGCTCCGGAGTCGGCGATATAGTAGCCGCCGGCGGAGGTGACGGCAATCGACTGCGGAGAAGAGAAGCCGCTGCCGAACGAGGTAACCGCGCCGGAATCCAGCGTGATACCGGCGCCCAGGCCTGTGCCGGAGAGATAGGCCGTGGCCAGCACGTTGTTACTCGCGTCGGCCAGCGTGATTCCACCGACGGAAACTCCAGGTTGTGTAGGAGCGAACTTTGCATTGATGGTGCAGGACTCGCCCGCAGTGTAGCTGACGGCCGTGCAGGTTCCGCCTGTTGAGGTAAACGCGCTGTTGGGAGAGAACGTAAAGGATGCAGGAGTCTCTGTGGCGTTGAACACCAAACTGGCCGTTGCGGTTACGGAACTGCCCACAGCTGCCGAACCCAAATTTGCGCTGCTAAGCGAGAGCTTATAAACCGAGGCGCCATCATTGGCGAAATATAGGTTTCCCAATAAATCTGGCGCTACAGGATTCTCGACCGTCACGCCCGTTGCCACAACGAATTGATCGGAGGGATTCAGAGCCGACGTACTACCGTTGGTCTCGTAAGGAATCTCGTAAATCGCGGAGCTTCCTCCGTCGGCAACGTAAAGATTTCCAAAGCTATCGACGGCTACGCCCACGACATTGGTTGAATAGCCGCTGCCGAAGAGCACGGGAGTGGAACTGTATGTGGCTGGAGTTGTAGAGGTGGCCGGTGTGGCCACCGGCAACTCGTAGAGAACGCCACCCGTGACAATGTAGATATTGTTGTTGAAGTCGACGGCGATCGATGTGATCGAATTAGGCAGGCTCGAATTCCAGCCCAGCAGCGGAGTCGACGAATTATATCCTCCTGATGCATATATCTCCACCAGTGAGTTGACGCTGGAGCAGCAAGCCATATTGCTCGCCATGAACACGTTACCCGATGTATCTGCGGCCACAGAAAACATGCCATACCACCAGTTCAAGTAGCCCCAGCCGTTACCGGATTCGGGAAGACTGTTGATGCTGACCGTAGTGGTTGAAGATGTTTGCGGCACACAATTCGTGATGGGAATTTTGATGGCGCCACTATTTTGTGCCTGTATGACATACAGGTTGCTTCGTGTAGCGTCCATGGACATGGACGCAGGGCCGCCATTACCCGATGCGGCCAGAAGCACCGTGGCCGCGCCTCCTCCGGCTGGAATCTCGTCCAACTCGCCGCCGTACTGCTGAAGCGCATAGATATTCCCGCAGGCATCCACCGCCACATCGGACTCATCGCCAGCCAACCCCGTCGCCGAAACCGTTCCCGTGGACGAAACTATAATCGGCGGCGGCACAAACGAACTTGCTTGCGCCGAGGTTGACAACACCATCCATGCCAGTGCTGTCAGAATCATCAGCCATCCTGACCGCAGCGTCCAACCCTTCATCCAAACTTTGCTCAACATTTGAAGCCTCCAAATTGCGGTCCGTAGCCGCATATCAATTCTGTTTTCCTTTTCCATCACCGTCTCCTCGCTTTTCAAGCGGAATTCGCTGCATGGGGAGAGCGCAAAATGCGCTCTCCCGGCGCGGTCAGAAGTTGTACTTGAAGCCGAGTTCGACAATGCGCTGTCCCCTCTTGTAGTAGGTTCCACCAAATGTGTCAGGATTCAATACCTTTGCCCCGTTCAGCGCATCCTGCAGCGTTGTGTAGTGGGATGTAGATGCATCTCCCACCTGGAGGTTCAGAGGATTGGATGGATCCAGCCCGCTAAAGGAAGTGAGGGGATGGTTGAGGATATTGTCCGCGAATCCGCGGAACTGTATGTTCTGCCGGTCGCTGATCTTGAAGTCCTTCATAATGGACATATTCCATTTGAAGTATTTCGGCCCGGGTATGTAGGGAAGGTTCCACATGCCCTCCGTTCCCTGGGGTGGGAGACCTAAACAGTTTCCATTCACAAACTGATTCTTTGCCAGACTCGAGCGCGGGTCACAGGTCATGATTGGCTGCAAGGTGTAATCCGAAGTGCCAAGCCAGGTGTTGTTGCCGACCCCAATGGACGTTGCCTTATTCGGATGGCTGGGATCGGGGTAGTAGGCCACGTTGCCGCCGAGTCCGAAATTGTTGCCAGCCATAACCGGAAGGTCTGGTCCGGCCTGCAGCGTGATCACCCCTGACGTTTCCCATCCGTTGAGCGCTCCGGCCAAAATCCGGTTGCCGTGGTATTTGATTCCCTCCACCCAGGAATAGTTGCCATTGATCACATAGGGCCGGCTGAAGGAGGTAATTCCATAATCGTGACTCATGTTGATCGGGTCGCTGATGGAGCCCGTGTCCCAGTTGCCACGGACCGCCAGGGTCTTCGACCAGGTGAAGTTGGCGCCAAACTGGAAGCTTCCGGCATCCTTCCTCAACTGTGCCTGCAGGGCGTTGTAGTTGCCCCACGCCTTATGGGTCGGAACGTTGATTTGCGTGTAATTCGGATAGGGACGATAGTCGTCGGGGAGATTGCCTATGTTGATGTTTTCAATCGAGTTCACCTGTCCGTTCGGTCCCGTACAACCATTTCCGACAGTTCCCATACACGGGTCCGGTCCGTAGAATGCGCCCAGAGGAATGACGTTCTGGTTTTGCAGGTTGCCAAGAGTCGAAAGGCTGGAGCTCTGGTTTCCCACGTAGGCCACCTCGAGTTGCATTTTCCAGCGCACATTCTGGTCCACTGTGAAGTTGTAGTTGTAGGTCACAGGCATGCGGTCATCGTGCGGGTCGTTTGCGTTGACACTGAACGGCGCTATCTCTTGCGAGATGCTGCTGTAGGCTCCGCAGGGGACGTAACTGGCGTTGAACATCTGCGCATACGAACACTGAGTCCCGAAGCCATTCTCATTCCAGTTTGCTGCTCCAAGGGACGTGCCTATTCCCGCAGCGTAGGAGACAGCGTCGTGCGAATGGTAGGCTCCCCATCCGCCGCGCAACACTGTCCTGCCGTTGCCAAACAGGTTATAGGCAAGCGAGAAGCGGGGCGAGTAGAAGAGCGGCCGCGACGGAACGCCCGACACGGGAATGCTGGAGTCTTTTTGGTGCCAAGTGAATCCCGTCCAGGTATTCGGATCACTCGACAAGGTGCTTAGAGCCTGATGTGGCGTCAGCAGCGAAGGCTCCCAGACCGCAACTCCAATGCCATGACGGTCCGTCCAGGGTCCGATGTGCGAGAGGCGGATACCCAGCGTCACCGTCAACTTCGAGTTGACCTTCCACTCGTCGTTCACAAACCCCTCGAGCGTGGTAAAGATCATATTGGCGTTGAAGTCGGAGAAATCCTGGGTATAGTTCAGGGGACATCCCTCCAGGAATTGCCCTACTTCATTATTGGTTCCGACCTTCTCTACTACATAACCTGACGGCGGTATAAAGCTTGTAAGCTGATTCGAGTAACAACTTCCCCAACGCATGAAATGGGCCTCGCCGTTGTACATGCTGCCCAGGTTCATGGTGTTATTGGCGGTCTTTTCGGCGTAGAATCCAGCCTTGATGGAATGAGTCCGATAGACCTTGGTCAGGTTGTCGGTTAAGTTCCAGGAGAACTTGTTAATAAATTGGCCCTTACCGGCCGGCACATACGCTGCGGCAAAACCCGGAATATTGAGTGGCTCCCATCCGGCTTCTATAGGCAGTTGGTTTTCGTTGTTCTTTGTCTTTGTTGTGCCGGGCCCGTACATAAGTGACGGCACTAAGCCGCCGCTGTAACCGGCGCTCGCCCACGCCGTGCCGGTGTCCAGAACCTGCGAGCGATCTCCATACTGCGCCGGCTCGGTGAAATACACGCCGGTGGCGACTAGTTCATTGGTAAACGAAGCGCCTTTCGTCTTGAGCAGGTCCAGCGTCAGAGAATGCGACCCAGTGTTGGAATTGAATAGCGTCGGTTGCGGGACATTGTTCGACACGTTGTAAAGGTAGCTGCTACCCCAGGTGTTGCTGCTGTTGGCCTTCTCCCAGTTGTACGTGGCGTAAAACTTGAGGCTATCGGAGATGTTCTCATCCACGCGGGTACGGAATTGATATCCGTTGACGGTACCGATGTTGTTATGCACATAGTTGAAGCCCTCGCTCACCGAATTGGTTTGGGTGCCACCCGTCGGAGACGGGCCGATGACGGGCTGAGGGATATGGTTGATCGCGGGCCAGAACCGGGTATATGCGCCGATGCCTGGATCAAAGTTATTTATCTGTCCATTATTGATGGGTTGGTTAGCCACGTCAAAGGTGTTGTTTGGCTCAACGCAATAGGCGGCGATATTGAGCCATGTCTGGGCCGAAACATTGGGGTTGCCGCAGTTGGACTGGATACTATCGCCATAATCGGCTGCTGAAGAATTAGGCTCGGAAAGCACATTGAGGGCATTGGCGAGCGTCGGGTAACTCAGGTCGCCACCCATCATCGCCGCATTTGGCACAAACGCCGTTTGCAGCCCGTTATAATTGTGCTGCCCGTAGTACTCGTACCCGGCCCAGAAAACCAGGCGCTTGCTCTTGTTGAATTGTGTTCCAGGAATCTTGACGGGGCCGCCAATGCTGCCGCCGGGATACATATACTTCGTTTCCGGGCGTGATTCTCCATCTTTTTTCGAAACCCACTCGTTGGAATTGAGCTCGAAATTCCGATAATAGCCATAGAGTGAGCCGTGATACTCGGAACCTCCCGACTTGCCTATTGCATTGATGACAATGGGGCCTTTGGCCTCATCAGCGCCGAAGTTCGAGGTTTGGACCTTGACTTCCTGCACCTGGTCCATGTTGATGTTGGCGAGCTGGCCGCCCATGTCGCCGGGATCGATGAGATTGGCGCCATCGGAAGTGACGTTGACCAACCCTTGTTGCGGCGCTGAGCCATTCGCTGTGAAGCTGTTGAGATTGCCGCTGCCAGAGCCCATCGTTTGGTAGTCCGCGCCGATATTATCGACCCCACCAGTATTGATGACGGAGAATCCCGGCAGCATCG
>CAWJDN010000306.1:0-12354 GCA_963840985.1 uncultured Acidobacteriaceae bacterium | reverse complement strand
GATCATGACGATGGCGTCGTCTACCACAAAGCCAGTGGAGATGATGAGCGCCATGATTGTCAGATTATTGAGCGAGTAACCCAGCAGATACATCACACCAAGTGTGCCGATGATCGATAGCGGCACGGCGGCGGAAGGAATGAGAGTGGCCCACAGGCTGCGCAGGAAGAGGAAGATCACCAGGACAACCAGCACAATGGTCAGCCCCAGTTCGAGGAAGGCGTCTCTTACCGAGGCGCGAATGGTAATGGTGCGGTCGGTGAGCACCTTCACCTGCACGGCGGCCGGCATACTGCTCTGCAACTGAGGCAGCAGCAGCTTGATGCGGTCCACCACGGCGATGATGTTGGCTCCCGGCTGACGCTGGATGTTGACGATGACCGCGGGCTGGCGGTCCATCCACGCGGCCTGCTGTGAGTTTTCGGCGGCATCGACAATCAGCGCTACGTCAGAGGCGCGCACCGCGGCTCCATTGCGATAGGCCACGATGACCGGCTTGTAGTCGCCGCTCGATAATAATTGGTCATTGGCGCCGATGGTGTACGACTGGCGGTTGCCGTTCAGCGTGCCTTTGGCCTGATCCACGTTGGCCGCCGCTAGGGCGGTGCGTAGGTCTTCCAGACTCAGGTTGTAGGCGGCCATTTGCGCCGGGTTGGCCTGAATGCGCACCGAGGGCTTCTGCCCGCCGGCGATGGAAACCAGACCGACGCCGGTAACTTGAGAGATTTTTTGGGCCAGATTGGTGTCAGCTGCGTCCTCGATCTTGTCCAGGGGCAGCGTGTCGGAGGTGAGCGCCAGCGTCATGATGGGCGCGTCGGCGGGGTTGACCTTGCTGTAGATGGGCGGGTTGGGCAGGTCGGTGGGCAAAAAGCTATTGGCCGCGTTGATGGCCGCTTGGACTTCCTGCTCGGCTACGTCGATGTTCTCGTCGAGATTAAATTCCAGCGTGATGACCGAACCGCCGCCGGAGCTGACCGAGGTCATCTGCTTGAGTCCCGGCATCTGGCCAAACTGCCGCTCCAGGGGCGCGGTGACCGACGAGGCCATCACCTCCGGCCCGCCGCCGGGATAGAAGGTGAGCACCTGAATGATCGGGTAGTCCACCTCGGGCAGGGCGGAGACCGGCAACTGCTGATAGCCCACAAAGCCCGCCAGCAGAATGGCCGCCATCAGCAGCGAGGTCGCCACCGGGCGCAGAATGAATGGCCGGGAAGGACTCAGGCTCACTGCTTGTTCCTCTTATCGTGTTTGCCGTTGTCGGCCGGAGCGCCGGGGTTGGGAGCCGTGCTGGGAGCCGCGGACGTACCGCCCCCGGCTTGGCCTGCCGCACCTTGAGCAGCCTTCTGTCCGCCACGCTGTTTGGCGACGCTGGCGGTCACACTCTGTCCGTCGCGCAATCGGTCCGCGCCATCCACCACGACAGTCTGGCCCGGTTGAAGGCCGCTGTCGAGAATGGTCACCTGCCCCTCGGCCAACGCCACCTTCACAGGCTGGATTCTGGCGCTTCCGTTTCCCTGCGCATCGGCATGATCGACCACCCACACATATGATCCCTGCAGGCCGGTCTGCAGGGCCACCGAGGGCACCACCAGCGCATTGGGCCGCTCTTCCATCACCAGGTGAATGTTGACAAATTGATTGGGGAATAGCGCCGCGTCCTTGTTGTCGAAGACGGCCTTCAGCTTGTCGGTGCCGGTGGTGGTGTCGATCTGGTTGTCGGCGGTGAGCAGATAGCCAGTAGCCAGCTTCTGCGTGTCGCCCTGATCGTAGGCATCCACGGCCAAACGCTTTTCCGCCGCCAGTTTGCGCAACACCTGGGGAAGCTCGTCCTCGGGCAGCGTAAAGTAAACGGCGATGGGCTGGAACTGGTTGACAATCACCAAATTCGTGGTGTTGGCGGTGATAATGTTGCCTGGATCCACCAGGCGCAGGCCGATTTTGCCGTTGATGGGTGACTGAATATAACACCAGCTCAGCTGCAACTGGGCGGTTTCGACAGCGGCTTTATCGGCCTCGATGGCGCCAAGGTATTGGCCCTGCGCAGCCTCATCGGCCTGCATGACCTCCTTGGAAGTCACGCCAGCGTCATAGAGCGCCTTGTAGCGGGCAAACTCCGCCTGGGCATTCTTCAGTAGAGCCTCATCGTGCGCCAGGGTGCCCTTGGCCTGGTCCAGTGCCGCCTGGTAGGGTCTGGGGTCGATTACCAGGATGGTCTGACCCTGCCTCACCTGCTGGCCCTCGGTGAACTTGACTGGTTCGAGTTGGCCGTTGACTCTGGCCTTTACCGTAACGCTCATGTAGGGCGTCACCGTGCCCAGCGCGGTCAGGAAGATCGGCATCGGTTTCTGCTCGGCAGCCGCCACCTGCACCGGGACCGGGCGGCCCTGCAACGCCGCCGCCTGGCTGGCACTGTTAGCCGCCGCCTTCTTATAGTTCGCATAGATCAGCCATGCGGCAATCACAACAGCGCCCGCCAGAATCAGATAAATGACGATGCGCACCGGGGAACCCCCAGGTGCGGAGGGTTGTTGTTCAATACCGGATGAGGCCAGGTGGGACTCTGGAGCGTCTTCAAAGGACATGGTGTCGATTCTCGTCGTATTCTTTTGGGTGAATGCCCGCTAAATGGGCATAAAAGTACCGTTACGGGCGGAAGACCCTCTGCCCGTGCTCATTTCTACGGACGCTTGAGTTTCATTAAAGGTTTCGTCCGCCCTGGCGCGCCGCCGCGAGAGTGCGCATCCTACTAAAAAAGAACGCATTCATCACGGATTCAAGACGAAACCATTGTAAGCGAATCGAGCGGCCTTGGAATGTCACCCCTTGCACAGAGCGTCTTTTCAGCTTGCAGGAGCGTCCTAACAGGTATACGGGCAACCCCTTTTACAGGCTATGCGCCATGAGTGCGCCGCTTCGTCTACCATAGTAATTTCAACAGTATTGTTGGAACGGGTCGGGGCGATGAGCGCTGTCCGGTCCCGGAACGCGGAGCGAGTACCTGCCCTATGTGGATTGTCCGATTAGCGCTGCGGCGGCCTTACACCTTCGTCGTATTTGCGCTTTTGATCCTGATCCTCGGCGTCTTCAGCATCGAGACGATGCCCACGGACATTTTCCCTAACATCGACATTCCTGTCGTCACAGTGGTGTGGAACTTCACAGGCCTTTCCTCGCAGGAGATGGCCAACCGCATCGTGACCAACAGCGAGCGGGGCATGACCACTACGGTCAACGACATCGAGCACATCGAGTCGCAATCGCTGAACGGCATCGGGCTGATCAAGATATTCTTCCAGCCGCACGTCAACATCGGCAACGCCGTGGCCCAGGTGACGGCCATCAGCCAGGTGCAGTTGCGCAGTTTGCCGCCCGGCTCCACGCCGCCCTTCATCATCCAGTACAACGCCTCCAGTGTGCCGATTCTGATGTTGGGACTCTCCGGGCAGGGGCTCAATGAGCAGCAGTTGAACGATCAGGGGCAGAACAACATCCGCACACAGTTGGCCACCATTGAGGGACAGCAGACGCCCTTCCCCTACGGTGGAAAGCAGCGCCAGATTCAGGTGGACCTGGACTTACACGCTTTGCAGGCCAAGGGGCTCTCGCCTGTCGATGTGGTCAACGCCATCTCCGCGCAGAATTTGATCGCCCCCTCCGGGACGATGAAGATCGACCGCTTCGAGTACGCCGTCGAAACCAACTCCGCTCCGTCGATTGTCGATGAGCTTAACAACCTGCCCATCAAGGCGGTGAACGGCGCGGTCATCTACATCCGCGACGTGGCTCACGTGCGCGACGGCAATCCGCCGCAGACCAACATCGTTCGCGTGGATGGCAAGCGCGCCATCATGATGTCCATTTTGAAGACCGGCTCGGCCTCCACGCTGGACATCATCCGAAATGTGCGCGAAAAGCTGGAGAGCCCGGAGCTGAAGGGGAGCTTGCCGCCCCAGATGCAGATCAAGGCTCTCTCCGACCAGTCGATCTTCGTCCGCGGCGCCATAAACGGCGTGGTCCGTGAAGCCATCATCGCTGCCTGCCTCACCGCCATCATGATCCTGGTCTTCCTGGGGAGTTTCCGCTCCACCATCATCATCGCGGTCTCCATTCCGCTCTCCATTCTATGTTCGCTCAGCGTGCTCTCCATGCTGCACGAGACCATCAACATCATGACTCTAGGAGGCATGGCACTGGCTGTCGGCATCCTGGTGGACGACGCCACGGTGGCCATCGAAAACATTAATCGCTATCTCGAATCGGGCAAGGAGTTGGAACAATCCATCCTCGACGGCTCGGCGCAGATTGCCGTCCCGGCTCTGGTCTCCACCCTTGCCATCTGCATCGTCTTCGTGCCCATGTTCTTCCTGGGCGGCGTGGCGCACTATCTCTTCGTGCCCATGGCCGAGGCAGTGGTCTTCGCCATGCTGGCCAGCTATTTCCTCTCGCGGACGCTGGTGCCGACTATGGCCAAGTACCTGCTCAAGGAGCACGACGACGCGGAGACGCAACGCAAGCACTCCAGCCGCAACCCCTTCATTCGCTTTCAACAGGGTTTCGAGTCCGGCTTTGAGCACTTTCGCCACGGTTACCTGCGCCTGCTCACTTTATGTGTGGACCATGCCTTGGTCTTCCTGCTCCTCTTCCTGCTCTTCGCCCTCGGATCATTGGGACTAGAGCCTTTTCTCGGCCAGGACTTCTTCCCCTCTGTAGACTCCGGCCAGTTCAAGATTCACGTGCGCGCCCACACCGGCACGCGCATTGAGGAGACCGCCGCGCTCTGCGATCACATCGACTCAACCATCCGCGAACAGATTCCGGCCAAAGAGGTCGTCTCCATCGTCGATAACATCGGCCTGCCTTACTCCGGACTGAACCTCTCCTACTCGACCTCCGCGCCCATCGGCCCGGCCGACGCCGACATCCAGGTCCAGTTATCCGAGGACCATCACCCCACCGCGAACTATGTCGAGCACCTGCGCTCCGTGCTGGCCCGCCGGTATCCCGGCGTCACCTTCTACGTGCTGCCGGTGGACATCGTCACCCAGATTCTCAACTTCGGCCTCTCCGCTCCCATCGACATTCAGGTTGTCGGCCCCGATTTGTATGGAAACCGCGCCCTCGCTGACAAGATTCTCAATGAGGTCCGCTACGTTCCCGGCACTGCCGACACACGCATCCAGCAGCCCTTCAACTATCCCATGATGATGGTGGACGTGGATCGCACCCGCGCCCAGTCCATCGGCCTGACACAGAAAGACGTGGCCACAAGCCTGCTGGTAGCCCTCAGCGGCAGTTTCCAAACAACGCCGAGCTTCTATCTCGACCCTAAAAGCGGAGTTACATATAATGTGGCCATTCAGGCGCCGCAATATAAGGTTGAGTCACTGGCCCAGCTTGAGAGCTTGCCCGTCACAGGTCCGGCCACGGCGCATCCAGCCAGCGCTGCTGCCGCCACGGCTGCTCCCGGCGCTCCCGTTCCCACGCAGGTTCTCGGCAATCTGGCCTCTATCTCTCCCGGCGCAGAGTTGGGCACGGTAAGCCACTACAACGTGCAGCCGGTTATCGATGTCTACGCCAACGTGGATGGAACCGACCTGGGCAGTGTGACCCGCAAGATAGAAAAGATCATCGCCCAACACCAGAGCGAGCTGCCACGCGGTTCGCACTTCACCCTGCGTGGCCAGAGCGAGACGATGAAGAGCTCCTACGCGGGTCTGCTGGGCGGCCTCGCCTTCTCTATCCTGCTGGTCTACCTTTTGATTGTGGTCAACTTCCAATCCTGGCTCGATCCCTTCATCATCATCGCGGCGTTGCCCGCGGCCCTGGCCGGCATTGTCTGGTTTCTCTTCCTCACCAACACCCGGCTAAGCGTGCCGGCGCTCACTGGCGCAATCATGTGCATGGGCGTGGCCACGGCCAACTCGATTCTCGTGGTCAGCTTTGCCCGCGAGCAGTTGGAGATCCTGGTAGGCGACGCACGTACTGCGGCGCTCAACGCGGGATTTGTCCGCCTGCGCCCGGTGTTGATGACCGCCCTGGCCATGATTATCGGCATGGTGCCCATGGCCGTGGGCCTGGGCGACGGCGGCGAGCAGAACGCGCCGCTGGGCCGCGCCGTCATCGGAGGCCTGCTACTGGCCACAGTGGCTACGCTGTTTTTTGTACCCGCATTTTTCTCCATCGTTCACGGCTGGCTGGAAGGCCGCCGCAAAACAGCTCGCGGCGCGGCAATCGCCGGAGCTGCCGACGAGTTTGACGAAATACCGGAGTAGTTATTCATGACTAATGAATCCAATCCGAACCAGCAACCAGGGTACCAACACGAGTCCGCTCCCGAACAGGCAGCCGTATCGCCGCGCAAGGCCCTCGTGAGTGTGGCTATCGTCGTCATCGTCGCATGCGTCCTGGCAGGCGTCGGCATCTGGAGCCGCATTCATGCCGACAACGCACTCGTCGCGCGCACCAACGAACTTGCGGCTCCCTCGGTAATCGTCGCCGCGCCTAAAGCTGGCGCGACCGTTGATAGCTTTGTGCTCCCCGGCAACGTGACCTCCTTCACCGATTCGCCCATCTACGCGCGAACATCCGGCTACTTGACTCGCTGGTACTTCGACATCGGCGCGCGGGTCAAGAAGGGCGCGCTATTGGCCGAGATTGCCACTCCCGAGGTGGACCAGCAACTGGCTCAGTCCGAGGCCGACCTGAACACAGCTCAAGCCAACGCCAACAACGCACGCATCCAGGCCGAGCGCTACACCGGCCTCGTCCAATCCGATGCCGTCTCCCGCCAGGACACCGACACGTACGTCAACCAGGCCGCGTCTACCGCGGCACAAGTACGCTCCGCCCAGGCCAATGTCGAGCGGCTGCGCCAACTGCAATCCTTTGAAAAGGTCTACGCGCCCTTCGACGGCGTCATCACCGCGCGCAACATCGACACCGGCCAGCTCATCGACCCCGGAGCGGGCAAGGAGCTTTTTCACCTCCAAGCCATCCAGACCCTGCGCATCTACGCCAACCTGCCGCAGATCTACTCCGCGAATGTGAAGCCGGGCGCGAAGATCGACCTGACCTTCGCCGAGCATGCGGGAAAAATCTACCAGGGCACGCTGGTCCGCACCGCTGACGCTATCGATCCCGCCAGCCGCACGCTTTTGGTCGAGATCGACGTGGACAACCACGCCGGTGAACTGCTCCCCGGCTCGCTGGCCCAGGTTCACTTCAAGACGCCCTCCGCCGGACCCACCCTCATCGTGCCCGCCGCGGCACTCATCTTCCGCAAGGAAGGCCTGCGCGTGGGCGTCGTCAACGGCGACACCGCTCATCTTGTTCCTGTGGTTATCGGTGAGGACGACGGAGCCAACGTACAAATCGTCACCGGACTCAGTCTCGCCGATCAGGTGATCCAGGACCCGCCCGACTCCCTCATCGAAGGCGAAAAGGTCCAGGTGACAAGCCCTGCCAGCCAAACCAATGCGGGAGGTAGGTAATATGCCAGTGCCTCGTGCAGCGCGATTTGCCGTTTTCCTTGCCCTCACCATTTTCACTGGCTGCAAGTCCGTCGGTCCTAACTACAACCGCCCCGGCTACGAAGCTCCTCCTGCCTACAAGGAAACCGGCGCAACCGCCGCCGTCGTCCCGCCGCCCGCCCCCTCCGGTGGCGCATGGCTACCCGCGAACCCCTCCGACGGTATGATCCGCGGCAAATGGTGGGAGATTTATCAAGACCCGCAACTCAATCAGTTAGAGGAGCGCATCGCCGCCAACAACCAGACCCTCCGCCAGGCGTTGGAAACGTATCTTGCCGCCCGCGACCAGATCACCGTAGCACGCGCTGCATTCTACCCAACGCTCTCTGCCGGACCCTCCGCCCAGCGCGAGAAGGTCTCGGCAAACGGACCCTCTTATTCGCCAACCAAACCTAATACGTATAACGACCTGGTACTGAGCGGCCAGGCCAGTTGGGAGCCGGACTTCTGGGGCCGTATTCGCCGCACCGTCGAGGCCGCCCGCTCTAACGCCCAGGCCAGCGCCGCCGACAGCGCTAACATCGACCTCAGCCTTCATGCCGAGATGGCCGCAGACTACTTCCAACTGCGCGGCCTCGACGCCGAGATCAAGCTGCTCGACTCGACCGTCGCCGACCTGGAACGCCAGCTTGACCTGACTCAGCGGCGGTTGAAGGGTGGCATCGGCACCGAGGCCGACGTGGCTCAGGCCCGCACGCAGCTGGATACCGTGCGCGCTGAGCGAATCGATGTGGGCGTGGCCCGTGCCCAGTTCGAACATGCCATCGGAACCATCGCCAATTACAATCTCTCAGCCTTTAGCATTCCGCCCTCGCCACTTGTCCTCTCTCCCGCCCAGTCTCTTGTCCAAGCTCAGGAATTGGCGCTGCCCAAAGTTCCCCTCGGCGTGCCTTCGCAACTGCTCGAGCGACGCCCCGACATCGCTGCCGCCGAGCGCCGCACCGCCGCCGCCAACGCCCAAATCGGCATTGCCAAAAGCGCCTACTATCCCACCATTACCCTGGGCGGAACCGGCGGCTTTGAAAGCATGAACGCCGGCGCTTGGATTCAGGGCCCGAGCGCGTTGTGGAGCCTGGGGGCGCAGGCATCTGAGTTACTCTTCGACGCCGGCAAGCGCCACGCCCTCACCGACGCTGCCCGCCACAGCTACGAAGCCCAGGCCGCGGGCTATAGAGCAACCGTTCTCGCCGCCTTCAACGACGTGGAAGATCAGCTCTCCGGCCTGCGCATCCTGGAGCAGGAATCCACTGCCGAGCAACAGGCCGTCACGTCGGCCCAGCACTCTTATAACATTTCCAACCAGCGCTACAAGGGCGGCGTCACCGGCTATCTCGAAGTGCTGACGGCCGAAACCGCCCTGATCCAGAACCAGCGCACCGCCATCAGCATTCAGACGCGCCAGTTTGTGGCCAGCGTAGGATTGGTCCGCGCCCTCGGCGGCGGCTGGGATGCGAGCCAGTTGCCTAAGTAGAAAAACAGGGATAGGAAATCAGACTTCACGACCTATCCACCCATTCCTTATCGGGACAGGCGGGAGGAGGCTGGTCAGGTCCAAGGTTGTCTGAACTAATCGCGGCATAAATAAAATTCTCCGGCGGGACTGGAGAACCCGCCAGCCTTCTCAGCATCGCTAATTGCCCCGCATGACTCAATGCATCGGAGCATGGACCCTGCAAGACTCTTTCCAATGTAATCTCATGTAACTCCGTGCCGATCTCGATGTGATGCGCCAAGTCCGTCAGCGTCTCGTGAAAGTGCGCAACCGCCTCGGAAAAGTCGGGAAAGTAAGGCACCTCGTAGCTGCCGCCAATAAAATATCTGCGCGCTGATCCCAGCACGCCGTCCATGTGACGAATCAACTCATGCGGTGTGCGCACCAGCGGCGCCACCAGAAACGCGGCAAACTCCGGCGGAGCATCGCGCAGCGCCTTCTGTGTCCGGTAGGCCAGCGCCGCCAGAAAATGTATCACCAGCTTTCTTTGCGCATCCATATGCGTTGCTCCTTTCAATCCAGAATGGCTGTATCATTGCTGCGGCAGACGCGGCAGCTTCCAGTACCTTCTTAGCTTCTTATACTGCGGACGTGGCAACTGCACCAGTAGCGGCCTCCGCGCGGGATCAAGCCGCGCCAGCAGCGCCTCAAGCTGCTCCTGCGCCATGGCCGTGCATCCCGTGGTTCCTACGCCCGGCCCCAGCCAGATGTGCAGGAAGATGCACGATCCTGCACCTGCGGTCACCGGCTCCGCATTATGATCGACCATCAATCCCCACCGGTACTGCCCATCAGGGCGCAACATCTGCTCGGAGCTCGACCAGTCGGGCGCAATCGTCTCGCGATCCAACACGCGGTTGTAGAACTTTGAACGCACATCGTCCACACATTCCACCGACGAGGTGAGGCTGAGGTAGGGCATCTTCCATCCTGAAGGTTCCTGTGCCGCATAGCCAAAGGCCGTGCTTATGCGGAAGATGCCTGCCGGCGATTTTCCATCGCCTTCCTGTTTGATAGGCCCACTCGCTGTCCACCGTACGGCACCAGAAGTAACTCCCGCGCCCCATCCGAGGCCCTTCTTGCCCACCACAACGGGGATAGAATCGCCCACAGCTTTCCACTTCTTTCTCGCCTGCGGTCGCTCATACGCCTGCAAAGTTCCCTCGACTCCGTTCCAATCCTGAGTCGTAACCACAAGAATTTGCGTCGAAGCGCGCAACGCGGACTGCTCCCGTCCCTCAGCCAGCGATAGCGAGGCAGCGCAGAGCACAACAACACAACCAATCATCCATCTACTCTTCATTACCGTTCTCTGTTCTCTATTCTCTGTTCTCTGATTCCGAATGCACTCCATATGTACCATATATATTTTCAAAACCTTGCTGTTAATTATGTGGTTAACATAGAGATAAACTAAACAGAATGAATATGTTCCACGTGGAACATTTCCTGGTATCTTAGTCCCTGTTCCCTGCCAGGGTCCCCGACGAGCGATTTTTGCTCGTTGGGGTGGCTAGTCCCTATTCCCCGCTTTTACCGCATCCTGCCTTGGATGGCTATAAGCCGCCGGGGGCACATCGGTCAGGGGCAGAGCGGGCCCTTCCCACATCAGACGGGGCGAGCCTTGGCTGGCCGAGTGCAGACCCTCCAGGTGAAATGTGTGCTCGCCAGCGCGCAATCCCAGCGAGCCGCGATCATAACGCATCGCGTTACCCGGAGAGCCGCAAACCTGCGCAAAGGAAGGTCCGGTCTTGGCCACTTCCGCGCCGTCGATCACCAAGCGCGCACCATCGCGAGCCAGCAGGTAAAAGGTATAGCCGCCGTCGGCTGGAATGTCGATGAGGCCGTCCCAGACTGCCGCGTAATGCGTAAATCCTTGCGAATCCGCGCGCAAATTGGATCCCTCGCCGGCAAAGACCGCGTGTTCAGCGGCAAGGTTCGGAAGCTCGGTCCATTCTCCAGGGTAGATCTGCCATGTGAGGCCTGCGACTACGGGGCCGATGACGTTTGCTGCATCATGCCAGTGGGCCACGGCCACCAACCCTTGTGCCGCCCAGTCCTCTTGCCTGTCGCTTTCCTCAACATGAAGCAAAACCCGAAAGCGTCCAGCACCGTTGGCCGCCCCATCCAGCTGAGTACCCTCGGCGTCCGGAAAACGATGACTCATGCGGCGGCCTGTCGCTTGTGTGCCATCACCGAAAAGCCAGGTGTAGTGCGCATTGGGCGAGGGTTGCGCGGTGAAGGTGACCCTCTCTCCTGGAGCAAAGACCGGCGGGTCCACGGTGAACGCGGCCACCGGACCGTGCCGGGCCGGGAAATGAGCCGGCTGCGCGCCGTCGCCTGTCACCAGCGGCAGATCGGCATCCGCGGCCGCGCGGCTTTGCCCGTACTTCACATTGTCTAAGGTCACGTTCGCCACGTCGCCGGTTATAGTGGAATCGGCCAGCGGCGGCTGGTCCAGCGCCCAGATGTTGTGGAAGGTGAAGCCGCTCAGGCCGGGGTATTCTTGCTCCATTTGCGCCAGCGAATACCAGTTGTCGAGAAATAGATTTTCAAATTTGTAGTCGGTGTGAATCCCCTTGGCTCCGTTTGCGCCCCACATCCCGAACAGCGCATAGGTCTGCCCGCATGCCCCGATGCCGCCGTGCAGAATGTCGGAGTCGCGCAGGGTAAAGTTGCTCGAGTTGAATGTCTTGCGCGGCCAGCCGGTGCGCACAATATTCGAGATGCTGGTGGAAAGCACGCTATGCTCGATGAGAATATTACTCACATCGTGGCCGGGGCGTAGCATCGCCTCATCGGTGTAGCCGTCCCAGTTGCCCTGCAGGACCAAATCATCGTCCGAGGAGCGGATAAAGGCATTGCTCACCACGGCGTCGCCGCCGCCCAGCCAGTCTATGCCGTCCTGGTTGGCATTCCCCGGATTACCGCCGATCACCCGCAGATCGTCATATAAAAATCCAAAGGAATCCTTCATCTGAATCGACCAGGTTCGCGACCTCACAATGCATGTCAGCCCGTCGATCTCTACGTTGCGAGCTTCCATTGCACCGACGCAGTGCCAGTCGGGCTTTTGCATCCAACCTTCGTCGCCGTTGGGGTCCTGAGGCCCGTCGTAGACAATGGTCCCCCGGCCCAGAATTTTTACATTTTCAACCTTCCATAAATTCAGACTGCCGAAAAAATACGAGCCGGGCGCCAGATAAAAGATTTCTCCGCTCTTGGGATTCAGGCTCTGGTGGTATACCCCCGGCTGATAGGCATGAATCTTAGGGTCGCGCGGCAAGGGCGGCGGCGGCGCGCCGGCAAAGAGAAAGAGCATCTTGGCGTAGT
>CAWJDN010000305.1:0-9130 GCA_963840985.1 uncultured Acidobacteriaceae bacterium | reverse complement strand
TCATTGATGGGTGAAGTGACCTTATCTGAAATCACAGCAGGCGCACCTGCCCAGATTTGGGAACGATACGGCGCAAAGTCGGGCTGTTCGTATGAGGAATTCACAGAATATGTCGGAGAAGCCCATGAGGTGTATGCCATTGAGCTCTCTGACCTCAACCCTTATCTATCCCCGGTTGGAATTCCCCTAATTTCACACTTGATTCGCGAGGACCTGCGCCCGCCGCAATCATTCCTCAACATCAAGATGGATGCAGGAGGTCCGTGGGGAAAAGCAATATCTGTGGCTGCCCTTCTCCATAGTTGGCACGAAGTCAGGCAACAAACCTCCTGAGCTTTCCAAAAGGTATCCCAAATCTGGATACAGCGGGAACTGTGTACCCAGTTTTCGCTAATGGCCCGGGCCTGAAGACCTCGTTAATACGCACTCTATCAGGGGTCTAAAGACACCTGCTCCCTCCACTAGAACTTGACGGAAGCGGCGCGGGGGGAGATTCCGCTGATTTCGGCGGCGCGGGCTTCGGCGTAGGCGGCTGCGCCGAGCAGGGCTGCGCGGGGCTCGAGAATGATGCGCACCGGCATATTCACCAGCAACTGACTGAGGCGTCCCTTGTCGGTGAAGGCCTTCATGAAGGTGCCGTCCTTGAGCTTGTCGAGGATGCGCGGGGCGATGCCGCCGCCGACGTAGACGCCGCCCACGGAGAGCAGCTTGAGGGCCAGGTTGCCGGTCTCGGCGCCATAGGCGGAGACGAACATATCCAGAGCCCGTTCGCAGATTTCGCTTTTGGCGGCCATGGCCAGCTCGGTAATCACGGCGTTGGGATCTTCGGCGGCCATGCGCTTGGCGAGCCAGGCGGGTTCGTCGATGCCGCGCACCTCGCGCAGGAATTCGTAGATGTTGCTCAGGCCCATGCCGCTGACCACGCGCTCCTGGCTGATGCGGCCGTTGTACTTTTGCTTGAGAAAGCGCAGCAGGTCGATCTCGTCCTCGTTGCGCGGGGCGTAGTCGGCGTGGCCGCCCTCGGAGGGGTAGGGAATGTGGCTGCGGCCGTTCCAGATGAGCAGGCCCTCGCCCAGGCCGGTTCCGGCGGCGATCAGGGCGCGATTGCCGATCTGGCTGGGGTCGCCCTCGCTGAGGGTGTAGATCTGGTCGGCGGAGAGTTCGGCGACGCCGTAGCCGTTGGCCTCAAGATCGTTGATGAGAAAGACGTGCGTAATGCCGAGAGTGATCGACAGCTCGTGGCTGTCCAGAGTCCAGGGAAGGTTGGTGAGGCGCAGGCGTCCGTCGCGCACCGGGCCGGGCACGCCGAAGCAAGCTGCCGTGACCTTGTTCGCGCCGAGAAAGACTTTGACGATTTCTTCCAGTCCGGAATAGTTTTTGGCCGCATACCGCTCTTCGCGAGAGGGCACCGGTTTTCCATCGACAAAGTCATACAGCGCCAGGTGAACCTTGGTGCCGCCTACATCTCCTGCCAGAATCATCTTTCCCTCTCGAAAACTCCGCGGTCTTTCCCGTTGTTCGCGGGTAAAGGCGCGGCTGCTGCCTTATCCAATATGTATGTAAGTATACCGTCTGTCGGTTAACTTATTGTGACAGTCGCTATGAAGCGTGTGGAACGACACGCCGGAAAAAAGATCGCGCGGTGGATTTGTATTTGGCTAACGTCCAAGATAGGCGCGATACTGCGATTCGATGATGCCGGCGGCGCGGGCCAGCGCCAGCTTCGCCAGGTTGTACTGGAAAAGACTTTCGACCATGTTGCTCTCAGCGGAGGCCAGGGTTGCCTGCGCGGTGACCAGGGGCAGGTTGTCGTCCACGCCGGCGTTGACGCGGTCGGTTTCGTCGGCAAGGGCGCGTGTGGCCAAGTCGACGTTGGAGCGGGCGACTTCGACTAGTTTGGCCGTCGCGTTCACGTCGAGCAGCGCCGAGCGGATTTGCTGATCGATTTTGCCACGCAGGTCGGCGAGTTGCGCGTTGACGGCGTCCGACTGCGCCTGGGCCGCATCCGTGTCGCCGCGCAGTTTGGCCTCGCGAAAGATCGGAAAGCTGAGCGTGCCCTGGGCGGCAAAGTTGCCGTGCGAGCCCGCGCCGCTCACCTGACTGACGCCGTAGTAGCCTCCAACGCTGAGGCTGGGCAACCGTTGGGCGCGATAGGCTGCATGGATGGCCTTGACCTCGACCACTTGATTTTGCAGGGCCTGATAGTCCTGGCGATTTTTGTAGGCGATGGCGCGGATTTCTTCCGGGGTCTGCGAGGCCAGATCGCTGTAAGGCGCCGGATCGGTGAGCGCGATCTTCTGGCCGGGATCGATGCCGATCTCGCGCTTAAGCAGGATGAGATCTTTTTCGAGTGCATTCTCGGCGGCGATGAGCGCCTGCTGCTCGGCCTGAAGTTGAACTCGTGCTCGCAGCTCGTCGAGATTGGCTACGACGCCGGCGACGTGAGCTTCATGAGCGTTATGAACGAGAAGTTCGCCGGTGGCCACCTGCGCTCGTGCGTTGTCCACCTCACTGGAGGCGGCGATGGCGTGCAGGTAGGCCGTGGCCACCTGCTGGACCACTTCACCGCGCGCCGACATTTTGTCGAAGTGAGCTACGCGCTCCGCCGCGTTGACCGCCTTCCATGCGGAGATGACCGGGCCGGAGAAGAGCATCTGGCCAAATTGAATCTTGCCCTCGGTCAGGTCGTCGCGGGTAATGAAGGAGAAGCCAGCAGGCAGCGTGCCGCCGGGAAAGAGCGAAAGAAACTCTTTGATTGTGTCGGGGCCGAAACCCATCGCAACCAGATTTTGCTGGTGGACACCGAGGTCGCCGGTCAACGTGACGGTGGGCAGAAAGTTTTGCAGCGCCTCGTTCTTCTGCCCATGGAGAGATTTTTCGCTGTTTTCGGCTTCCTTCAGGCCCAAATTGTTCTTGAGGCCAAGCGCGATGGCCTCGTCGAGCGAGAGCTTGAGGGTCTCATCGCTGACCGGCCGCGCGATGACGCTGCCGAAGAAGTGGTTGGTGGCGGATGTGGGGTTTGGCCCTTGCGCACACAGGTTCGATACGCCTGCCAGAGCCAAAGCCATCAGAATGGCTGGCGTCGCCCGCCGGCTGACGGATTGTTGCGCGCGAATCACTTCTACTATTCTCTCAGATGCGCGAGAAGGCGCAAGTTGTAGCGCATTCCGGTATGGCTCATTGTCATATATAGACACACAGGCTCTCGCGCAGACACTGAAGCCGCATCGTTCAAGTCATTATTTTGTTAAGTAGTTCCCTAATTGAAATAGGCTCTGTTTTTCGCGGCAAATTGTGCCTTATCCGCCGGCAGATCGTCGATGGAGAAAATTGCATTCTGCGCGCAGATAGAAGCGCAGTTGCCGCAGTCGATGCACTCATCGGGATTGATGAACAATTGGGAGACGCCGGCGGCGGCTGGATCGCCTTCGGTCGCGGGCATGATGGCGGCAGTGGCGCATTCGGCCGCGCAAACAAAATCCTTGATGCACGCATCGGTAATAATGTAAGCCATGGTGAAACTCCTTGGTTGTGTGGGCGCTTTTAGCACCTGCGCCTTACTTCCAAGGCTATCGAGTACCGGGCTGCCGGCTCCGTGACTCGGATCACACAACGGAAAAATCATTTCCGAATGCGGAACGCGGCCAGAAATTTTACGGTTTTCTGGCCACGCTGAGATTGCCATCCATCTATTTCTTGTTTAGAACCCGGCCTGCGCCGCGCTCAGTTCCACCTGCGCCACCTGGACGCGCGCCAGTTTGACCGGCTCGCCATAGTGGCCGGCCACCATTGCGGCAGCCTTGTCTTCATTGATGTACGGCCGCACAACGGACAGCTTGATGGTCGATTGCTCTGCCATCTGCGCCACCGCAATCTTGCTGGAAATTGAGGAGACCAGCGCCAGAATCGCCATAACTACCGTTGCCACTGCGTTGATCGCGTTCAGCACATGCTGCCGGCTGTTGGCGTTGGTGATTCTGGCCGCCTGAAGCAACGATGCGTTCACCTGCTGCTGAAAAGTCACAACGGCGGCTTGCAGTTGCGCCAGCACACTGGCCGACGGATTGGCCAGGTACGCCTTGGCCTGGGTCACGAGCAGGTTGGAGGCAGCATCGAAGCCGGCCGTCGCTGCAATAAAGATCGGCGCGTCCGCAGGAGCCAGCATGGCAGCTGTTGAGTCGATGGTGGCCACCGCGCTTTGCAGCGCAGGCGTCCAGTTCACGATGTCCTGCGCCACGGTTGTTCCCGAGCAGCCACTCACAAACGGCAGTTGCAGCAGCAGAGCGATCAGCGCCCATGCGCCCAGCTTGGCCGTGGGGTTGCCGGTGGATGTTCCAGAGCTGGCAGGATCGCGAGCCAAAAGGCCCAGGAGAGCGGTAGCCAGGCCACAGACAAGTGTAATCACGCTGCCGCTGCCTACATTGCCCAGCGAGATGCCCTGCTGCGAAAGCACACTGCCGATGGTGACGACCGCAATCAACACACCAGCGGCCGAGGTCTTGGGGTGGTTCCAGATATTTGAAATGAGATTCATGCAAAAGCTCCTAGCAAAGAAAAAGGCGGCTGTGGCCGCCTTGGTTACCGAGGGATTTAGCTGCATGGAAACGGATCAACCTGCTTCCGCGCAATAAAAATCGAGACCAACGGTTGCGTCCTACCGGGCCAACCGTTGGTCTCGATTTGTCGCATCTCCCCGTATTCGAGCGCTACCGTGGTTGCGGTTCATGAGCGGTTCCACAATTCACGTGCCATTTCTTGCATCACACAAGGTGGCATTTTCTTAAGGAAAATGCCACTTGAGGGCATTGATTTCAACGTACTGCAATTGTGGAACCGCTATCGCCCGCAGCGGAGAGCCGCTGTGTCGCAGACCAGAGACGGCCCCTTGCCCCGGAACCCATCCGCTGAGGGAGGGCGTACACATTCGCCGGGCTCGGCACTTCCGTCTCTTATCTGTCTATCTACTAGCCTAGGCACTCTTGCGTATATATTCGGCAAAGAGAGGAGATACTTCAATTACTTATGGAATATAGGCTTACAAGGCGGGAATTTCTTTGCTGCTTGACAAATTGAATGATCTTGCAGAAAAAAGTCTATATAACAGGGATTCCGGCAAAGCCAAGAGCCTAGGTATACTGCACCCGGCGCTCGCCCTTCACCACTCGGCCGACGACGTAGAACTTCTCCTCGGCCCGATCCAGCAGGCTCTTCGCGCGCGTGAATTTGGCTGCCGGAATGGCCACAATCAGCCCGATGCCCATATTGAAGGTGCGCATCATCTCCTCTTGCGAAACCTTGCCCAGGTCGCGCAGATGCTCAAAAATCGGCATCACCGGCCAAGAGCCGACCTCAATCTGCGCTCCCGTGTTCTTGGGCAGGATGCGGGAAAGGTTTTCCGTGATGCCTCCTGCGGTGATGTGCGCTATGCCGGTCGTCAGCCCCGCGGTCACCAGCTTTTGAATCACTGAAAGGTAGCTGCGATGGGTCTTCAACAGCGCCGCACTGGCTTTTTCCTTGATGGCCGTCACATACTGCGCCGGTTTGTAGCCGGCCACCTCGAAGAGCAGCTTGCGCGCCAGCGTATAGCCGTTGGTATGCAGGCCGGTGGAGGGCAGGCCGACAAGCACGTCGCCTGCCTTGATACCAGCGCCGGTCACCATCTTGTCCCGGTCCACCGCGCCCACGATAAAGCCCGCCAGATCATACTCCCCGTCGTCACGAAAGCCTGGCATCTGCGCCGTTTCGCCGCCGATGAGGACGCAACCACAGGCCTTGCAGGCATCGGCCAGCCCGCTCACCACGCTCTCAGCCACCTCCGGAACCAGCTTGCTGCCAGCCAGATAGTGTTGAAAAAACAAGGGCGAGGCGCCCTGAACAGCAATGTCGTTGACGCAGTGGTTCACCAGATCCGCGCCTACGGTGCGGTGCATCCCCAACTCAAAAGCTACCTTCAGCTTGGCGCCCACCCCATTGGCCGCACTCACCAGGATGGGGTTCTTCCAGCGCTGCAGGTCCAGCCGGAAGAGCGATCCAAAACCGCCGGTCACGCTTAACACGTTGCGATTGAAGGTCTTCTGCGCCAGGTATGCGAGTCGTTCCTGGATGTGATTGTCACTGAGGAGGTCCACGCCTGGGTCGGCGTAGGTCGCGGATTTGGACTTGAATTCGTCGGACACGGTGTGACTTTCCAGGGATAGATTTATCGTGCGGCGCGACTGGCCGGGAATGTCAATTTTAGCAGCATTTAGACAAAAAAATACCGCATGCCGGGTGACTGGCGGATTCTGCATCGAAAGAAAGAAAATGGAAAGTTAGCTTGACAAAGTTTCCGATTCATCCTACTCTGGAATGGAAAGCCAACTTTACGTGGAACACTCAATCACAAACCGGGTCAAAGAGCTGCGCACCTTGCGCGGATGGACACAGGAGCAACTGGCGCAGGCTACGGGCGTCTCCCGCCAGAGCATCAATTCCATCGAGCGCAACCGCTATGTGCCCAGCCTGGAGCTGGCGCTGATCTTTGCCCAACTATTTGCTTGCTCCACCGATGAAATCTTCAAACTGGAGAACAAACAATGACCCATCCGATTCTCAACCGGATCCTCATGCTAGACCACATCGCCGACGAAAGGTATCGCGAGCATCAACGCCGCTCGACCAGCGCCGCGGCCATCATCGGTGTATTCACTGTCTTTGCCCTGCTCGAATATCACCTGCTTGTCGAACACCGCGTCCCCTGGGATTTGATTGCGGTGATCTACGCGATGGGCGCGACAAAGATTGCCCTGATGTTTTGGTATCGCTTCAAAAACTAAATCTTTCGGAGGAATTTCCCATGTGCCTGTTTCATCGCCGTCAACTCGATCCCAAGTCCCGCCGTATATTTGCCGCCGGCAATCTCTGTCTCGCTTCCGGCCTGATCCTCACGCACTTTGAGGGTAGCTTTGGTCATCGCCACCCAGCACTCTTCGACGGCCTGCGCTTTCTGCTATTGGGCTGTGCCATCTGCCTGCTTCTCTGGTCCGTGCGCCGCTCCGGCGGCTGCGCTTCCCGCTCCTGAAAGGAATTTCTATGTCCATGCTTGATACTTGCACTCTGAAAAAATCTTTGCCGCTACTCATTGCCCTGCTTGTGGTTGCTCAGATCGACCTGGCCAGCGCCGTCGGCTGGCCGATTACGCTCTTGTCGCTGCTACATCTGACGGCTGCACCCGACGACCTGTGCCGGGGTGTTTGCTCAGGTATAGGCGCATCCATCGACGTTTTGGTGATCTATCAGCTCGCCCGCATCTGGGCGAAACGCGCTATGCAAACTCGTCACGATTGAACATCCCTGCCGTTTGCGGCGGGGTTGCCATTTTGTTATTTCCAACACGCATAAAGGAGAGAATGCAAATGCTCACAGCCCTTACCTTTTTACTCGATCTGATTTTAGCTGCCTATATCGTCCAGAGAGTCGTTCGTACCAGCCATTCCTATCGCCAGCTCAAGAGCGCCATCGAGGAAGGTGACACGAAAGCTCGGAGCCGTTATTACTTGCGCATACTTGTGTTTGAGTTTACCAGCGTCACGCTTGCACTTTTTGCATTGCAATTCGATTTCAGCAAATTCCATCCAGGATATTTGGCGTTGAATCACGCCAGTGTATTTCAGTCTATATTGCGCGACGGAGGCTCAGCTGGAGATTACGCAAGGGGGACATATTGGGGGTTATATATTGGCATCTTGTTTGGCACGGTATTCGCTATCTTGATTCGTTTATGGAAGAATCGACGCACGAATGGCGATCGAAAGAAGCATTGGTGGCGCCGGCTCCTGCCGGATTTTTCCTCGCTACTCCCATCTGGTCCTCGCGAAAGGTTTCTTTTTGCAGCGGTGGCAATCAGCGCGGGTGTTTGCGAAGAGGTTGTATTTCGCGGGTGGCTGCTCTGCACTCTGCATAACGTCATAGGACTGAACGGAACTACGCTGGTTCTGATCGCTGCCGCCTGCTTTGGATTGGCCCATTTCTATCAGGGCGCAACCGGAATGATTGTGACGGTGCTAGCCGGTATCCTCTTCACGTTTCTCTATGTGCAAAGCGGTTCTTTGCTGCTGCCGATCCTCCTTCATATTCTGATCGATCTACGCTGGGTGCTTTTGCCATCTCGCCGTGATCGCGATCAGCGGATGGTGTCAACAGAGAATGCCGGGAGCGTTGCATAAATCACCGATGCGTTTTGGCCGGCGCAAAATGAAGATTGAGAAACTCGATTGCGTTGTTGCACCGTATAACTTGGAGGATCCATGAAAGTTACGATGATTGGTCACAGTACAGTGCTGATCGAAGCCGCTGGGAAGAAGACACTCACTGATCCATACTTTGGCTCCTGGGGCAACCTGGCCTACAAAAGGCTCGCTCCTCCGTTCAAAACAAGGGAGGAGATGGAGGCCGTCGATCTGGTTCTGGTCTCTCACAATCACTGGGACCATACGGATTCCCGCTACTTTCGCGCCCTTGCGGCCGATCTTCCAGTGGTTGCGCCTCGTGCGGCCGCATGGATCACGCGCGTCAAGGGAGCAAAGAATGTGATTGGCCTGGGAAGATGGGAGAAACGGCAGTTTGGCCCTGTTACAGTGACAGCGACGCCTGCGCTGCACATAGGTCTGCCATGCGGATTCGTAATCGAGGCAGAGGGAAAGTCCATCTATTTTGCGGGAGACACTTATCTCGGCGGATTCATGAACGAGATTGGCGCCAAGTTTAACCTGGAGCTGGCGTTGATGCCGGTTACGACTTTTCGCATTCCGATGACCATGGGAGAAAAAAGTGCGACGCAAGCTGTGGAAGCGCTACGGCCCCGGACCGTTATTCCCATTCATCTGGGAATCGCTCTCCGCTCACCTTTGCTGCGGACCAAGAATAGTCCAGAAGGCTTCAGCAAGCGTGTACGCGACGCAGGATTGGAGACCGAGGTTGTCATCCTGCGCGAGGGTGAGAGCTGGGTAAGCCTGAATTGACCGTTCCCCAGTCCAGGAAGATGAAAGGATGCGCCGTTCGGGAGCGAAGCCACCGATTCCGGCAAGCTATAAGAACTTCACTCGATTCTCGGTCGTAGGCAGTGGGCAGGTTTCCAGCCGTCCCCAGATGC
>CAWJDN010000304.1:0-3025 GCA_963840985.1 uncultured Acidobacteriaceae bacterium | reverse complement strand
GACGATCACGTTCTTCGGCTCCGCCCATCTCCACCCCGATCACATCCGTCGAAGTGTATAGCCGTAGCGTTTCCGACGCCAGCTCCGCCTGGATACGCGCCGCAATTGCCTTGTCTTCGAAAGCGACGGTGAGAGCTGTAGGCTGTCCCTGCGCCACCTCCTGCGCAAAGCTGGGTCCGCTGAAGGCTCCTATCGGCAACCTGAGACCGGCTCCTGTTTCCATCAGGCACTCGGCAATCACCTGGCTCATGCGCAGCAAACTTTGATCCTCTACGCCCTTGGTGGCGCTCACGATGATCTGGCCGGTGTGAAGATGAGGGCGCAGCCGCGTAAACGCGGCGCGCAAAAACTCTGAGGGAATCACGCTGACAACTATCTCCGCCTTGCCAACAGCGGCCTCCTCGCCCGTCACGCTGACTCCCGCCGGAATAGGAAAGCCCGGCAGAAAGAGCGTGTTTTCGCCAGCGTCAACAATCTCCTTGGCAAACTCGTGGCTGTGCGCCCACAGCGTAAGCTCGTGTCCGCCACGCCGGTTGAGCGACAGCGCGATGGCCGTCCCCCACGCTCCAGAACCCAGAATTGCAATGCGGCTCATGCGGTCTTTTTGGCCCCCAGCTTGGATTCCGTGCCGGCCAGCAGCCGGCGGATGTTCTGGTGATGTTTGGCGATCAGCAGCAATGCAACGACAATCTCAACAGCCACGAAAAAAGGGGATCTTTCTGCGCACACATGGATGCGGCTTAGCCACCAGGCAAAAAACGGAAAGCTTGCTGCCCCCAAAATCGAAGCCAGCGAGACGTAGCGGCTCAGCGCCAGCACCACAAAGAAAACCGAGATAGCCGCCAGCGCCGCCCACGGTGACGCCACCAGAAAAACGCCAAAGCCGACGGCCACGCCCTTGCCACCCTTGAAGCCCAGCCACACCGGAAAAATGTGTCCCAGAACCGCAACCAGTGCGGCCAACGCCCGCATATCGTCCGGCGCTGCGCCCGGCGCAAGTAGGCCACCGATCAACCCGCCCAGCCACACTGCGCAGCAGCCTTTGAGCATATCCATCAGGAAGGTAGCCACGGCCAGGCCCTTGCCGCCGGAGCGCAGAACATTGGTCGCCCCAATGTTCCCGCTGCCGGTTTGCCGGATGTCCTGATGTCGAAAAAGGCGCACCAGCACATAGCCGCTGGGAATGGACCCCAGCAAGTAAGCGGCGACCACAATGAGTACGCAGGCAAGAATCATAACGAGTGAAAGTTTAGCAGGTCATGGGCTGGGTGCCCCACCTTCGGCACGTTTTTGTTCTTGTGCCTAAGGTGGGATAGCTCCACCTATTTATAGGTCTTTATTGCTTTTCATAATTCCTATCTCGCCACATTCATCGCCGAAAGCGCCTCTTCCGCCCTTTCCAGCGAGACCCCACGCAGCAAAAATACCTTGCTCCGCGACAGCTCCCCGGCCTTCAGCTCCACGGCATTTTTCGGCACACCCAGCGTATCCGCCAGAAACGCAATTAGCGCCTGGTTAGCGCGGCCTTCGAGAGGCGGAGCGTGCACCGCGATCTTCAGTTGCGCCGCCACTCCCTCGCCATAAACCCCGGTAATGGCCGTCTTCTTCGCGCCGGGTTGCGCGCGAACCGCCAGCGTCACTCCTTCAACAGTCGCCCGCAGCATCAGGCCGTCTCCCCATTGGCCGCGCGCGCCCCAAAGAGCGCCGTTCCCACGCGGATGCGCGTTGCGCCCTCTTCGATGGCCAGCGCAAAATCCTCGCTCATGCCCATCGAGAGCGTCTCCAGTGACAGCCTAGGATACGCCTTCGCCCAGCGCTCCCGCCACTCCCGTAATTCGCGAAAGCAGGCTCGCGTCTCGGCCTCTGCTACATCGAGCGGAGCAATCGTCATCAAGCCGCGCGTTTGCAGATGCTCCAAATCCGGCAACCGCTCCAGCAACTCCGCCGCCACGGCAGACTCCGGCTCCACGCCCGACTTGCTCTCCTCCGGGCTCAGCTTCACCTCGATCAAAACCGGCAGCCTCTTTCCCAGCTTGCCCGCAGCTTCATTCAGCCGCTCGGCCAACCGCGGCGAATCCAGCGTATCGATCCCATCAAATAATTCCACCGCCCGCGCCGCCTTATTCGATTGCAGATGCCCTATCAGGTGAACGCCTATCGACTGTGTGGCGCGTTTGCGCAGCGGCTCCAGCTCCGCCGCCTTGCCCGCAAACTCCTGGACGCGATTTTCGCCGAAGAGCGTCAGCCCCAGCGCGGCAGCCTCGGCCACCGTCGCCACCTGACAGGTCTTCGTCACGGCCATCAGCTCCACCTCACCGCGACCACGCCCCGCCCGCCGGCAAGCCGCCCCAATCGCCGCCTCTAGCCGTTCGAGATTTTCGCCAAGCATAGTCATAGTATTGAACAAACCCTGTGTGCCCCATCCTTTTCGCTCTTTGTGAAAAGGGTGGGAATCTACAAAATTCATGGCGCGAAGCGTCGCCTGCCTGGACGGCCAGCCCCCCCCGCAGGTGGTCAAAATCCTTGCTCTTCCAGAAACTTTTCCGCCTCCAGCGCCGCCATGCACCCTGACCCGGCCGCCGTAATCGCCTGCCGGTAGCGCCGGTCTTGCACATCCCCGCAGGCATAAACGCCCGGAACCACCACACCTTTGTTCGTCACCAACACATTGCCCGTCGTACGGATGTAGCCGTCCTCGTCCAGATCGATCTGTCCGGCAAAAATCTTGGTATTCGGCTCGTGGCCGATGCCCAGAAACAACCCGCTGACGTCAAGCGTCGTCTGCTCGCCGGTCGTCACATTGCGCAGCCTGAGGCCCTTCACTTCCTTCTCGTCCACGCCCAGCACTTCTTCGATCACCGTGTTGGGGCGCAACTCAATCTGCTTGTGAGCATGAACGCGGTCGAGCATGATCTTCGAGGCGCGAAATCCCGAGCGCCGATGCAGCAGCGTCACCTTCGTCGCAAAGCGCGTCAGAAACAGCGCCTCTTCCATCGCCGAGTCGCCCCCCCCACCACCGCAATCT
>CAWJDN010000303.1:0-21697 GCA_963840985.1 uncultured Acidobacteriaceae bacterium | reverse complement strand
GAAGGCCATGCCCGCCGCGCCTTCGAACTGCTCGACGAAACCGGCCTGCTTGCCGAAGTTCTCCCTGAAGTAGCGCGCATGAAGGGCGTCGAGCAGCCCCCGCAATTCCATACCCGAGGGCGACGTCTGGGTGCACACGCTCGGCCTGCTCGCGCAGGACTCGAAGCCGGCTGCCCGCTCCCGCTTGCCTGGGCCGCGCTGCTGCACGATGTCGGCAAACCCGCCACCTTCCGCCGGGCTGAGAGAATTCGTTTTGACGGCCACGTGGAGGTCGGCGTCGCCATCGCAGCGGAGATCTGCCGGCGCTTCCGCTTCTCCAACGACGAAACTCGCCAGACCCTCTCGCTGATCGAGAACCACATGCGCTTTCACCCCGCCGACCTCCAGCAGTTGGGATCGGACAAAATCGGCCTCGTCGATGCGGAGCGGCAACGGCACGAAGTCGTGGAGAACGACCCTGGAAAAACTATCGGTGAGGGTAGGTCTATTGAAGACGCGGTCCGCAACGGCTTCGCCCACGGCCTGGTTACGGTGAGCGAGATTCACTTCGACAAGGAGCACAAGCATGCCATAGTCTCCTATAGCTTTTTCTGCGGCTCGCTCTGCGGCAACGGCGGAACCGTTATTTTAGAGAAGGTGGACGGCGGGTGGCAGCGCAAGAGCCGCTGCTCTGACTGGATTTCGTAGCAGGATAGCTGTCCAGATAAGGCCAACCTGATTGAGCCGCGCACCAGCCCGGTAAAATCAACCTAGTATGCATGATACTAACCCCACCGCCGATACCCAGTCCAAAGCCAGCCTTGACGGCAACCGCTTTGTCCGCGCTTGTTTGCGCCAGCCGGTAGACCGCACGCCGGTGTGGTTCCTGCGCCAGGCCGGCCGCTATATGCAGGAGTACCGCAATGTCCGAAAGCACCATACACTGATTGAGATCTGCAAGCAACCCAATCTGGCTGCCGAGGTCACCATCACCGCCGCCGAGAAGCTGGGCGTGGACGCAGCCATCATCTTTGCCGACCTGCTGTTGCCGCTAGAGCCGATGGGCCTGAACTTCGATTTTCAGGAGGGCGAGGGGCCGGTGGTGCATCATCCGGTGCGCACTGCCGAGGACGTACGCGCCCTGCGCACTGACCGCGCCACCGAGCTAGCTTACGTAGCACGGGCCATTGAGAAGGTGGCCGGACATTTTCGAGATAGGCTGGGAATCATCGGCTTTTGCGGCGCACCCTACACGCTGGCCAGTTACATGATCGAGGGCGGCGGCTCGCGCAACTACATCCACACCAAGCAGATGATGTACGCGGAGCCCGACGCCTGGCGCAGCCTTTTAGACAAGATCGTGGTGGTGCTGACGGAGTATTGCCGCCTTCAGGTTGAGGCCGGGGCGGATGTAATCCAGATTTTCGATAGTTGGGTCGGCTCACTCTGCCTCGCCGACTATCGCGAATACGCCTTTCGAGGCCTCGAAACGCCTGGTACGTTCAGTTCAGCAGATGGGCGTGCCGGTGATCTACTTTGGCGTGGAGACGGCAGGGCTGCTGGGCGAAATGGCCGCGACCGGCGCGGATGTGATCGGCCTGGATTGGCGGCAGCCGCTCGATGTGGGCTGGAACGCCGTGGGCCACAGCCATGCGGTGCAGGGGAACCTCGATCCTATCACGCTTTTTGCGCCGCTGGAAGTATTAGAGCAGCGGGTCCATGAGATTCTGCGCGCTGCGAATGGACGCCCCGGCCACATCTTCAATTTGGGCCACGGTATTGTTCCGTCGACGCCGGTTGAGAATGTGCAGGCCGTGGTGCGTATGGTGCGCGAGTTCCGGCTGGAGGCGGCACATGGCTAAACAAGCCGTCCTTCTGCTGGCCCACGGCACGCCCGAGACAGTCGAGCAGATTCCCGAGTATCTGAGCAACGTGACCGGCGGGCGGCCGTTGCCGCCTGAGGTCATCGAGGAGATTCAGCGCCGCTACGCGCTCATCGGCCACAGCCCACTGACTGAAATCACACTGGAGCAGGGCCGGCTGGTTGAGTCCGAGTTAGCCGCTGGCGGCGAACCCGTTCCCGTCTACGCCGGAATGCGCAACTGGCGGCCCTATATTGCCGACGTCGTACAGCAGATGCGCGCTGATGGCGTCGAAGAGGCCGCCGTTCTCTGCCTTGCTCCGCACAACTCGCGCACCAGTGTAGGCCTCTATCGCCGTGCTGTGGAAACTTCAGGCCTGCGCATCGACTTTACCGAAAGCTGGGCGCAGCATCCTTTCTTGATTGACGCATTTGCCGAGCGGCTGCGTCCGGCCTGCAGCAAGCTGAGCGCAGAGGTGAGCGCGCCGGTTCCCGTGCTGTTTACGGCGCATAGCGTCCCCACACGCACGATTGAAGCCTCCCAAGGTCTGCCCGCCGACACCTATGCCGAGGAGGCCCGGCGCACGGCGGAGCTGGTGGCTGCGCGAATGCCGGAGATTCCGCAATGGCTCTTCGCCTTCCAGAGCCAAGGCGCGAGCGGAGGGCCGTGGCTTGGACCCACTGTCGAAGAGACACTTCAATCCATTGCCGCCTCGGGCGCAAAGACGGTCTTGCTTCAGCCCATCGGCTTTCTCTGCGATCACGTTGAAATTCTCTACGACGTGGATATTCATTTTCGCGAGTTTGCAAAAAAGATGAATCTACGGCTGGAGCGGCCGGAGTCTTTGAACGCCTCATGCCTGCTTGCCAAAGCCATTGCCGATCTGGCGCAACAGGGACTCCAGCGCCTCAGATCAAGCAGACACGCCTGACCTCGAACACATCCATAACCCGGCTCGTTTTGGCTGGTATTCTCTCAGGGGGATTCGTGCGGAAGGTTGGTTGCGGGGGCTGGATTTGAACCAGCGACCTTTGGGTTATGAGCCCAACGAGCTACCGGGCTGCTCCACCCCGCAAATACAGTTTACCAACTTGTCACATGGGGGTCAAATGAATTCTGATTCAGGTGGCCGCGCCGGGCGACGCCCGCATCCGTTACACTGACGGAAATCTGTAACACCGGCGAGGAACCCCGCGGATGTCTCTTCTTTATGTGGCTGTTTTAGCCGTCATTGTCGTTACGCTGCTTTCGGTTGCGCTTTATCGCACCTCCCAGGTAAAGACCAAGGCCGACGGATGTCCGCGCCAAAAACTCAGGAGCCACTTTGACCTTCTCCGATCGCTTCCACGAAATTCGCACTGGGTTTGAGCGGCCTTTCTGGGTTGCCAATATCAGCGAGCTCTTCGAGCGGCTGTCGTACTACGCGGCGTTTGCTTCGCTGCCCCGATACCTGCATGAGAGCCTGAACTTCGGCGTTGAGCGGGCCAGCAGCTTGGCAGGATTGTTTGGCGGGTTGGTGTGGTTTCTGGCGGCGTTCGGCGGAGCTCTCGCGGACCGGATGGGCTTTCGCCGGGCGCTGTCGCTGGCCTACCTGATTCTGACCATCTCATACTTCCTGCTGGGCTCGATCGGCTCGCCGTGGCTCGCGCCGGTACGCGATGCCATGCCTCTGGTTGTGTTAGTGGCGCTGATCCTGATGCTTCCGGCTCTTGGTATTGCGCTCGTGAAGCCCTGCGTCGTCGGGACTACGGCTCGCGCTTGCAAGGAAAATGTGCGCTCCATTGGCTACTCCATCTACTACACCGTGGTGAACATTGGCGGGGCTACGGGGCCTTTTCTGGCGGGATGGGTACACCAGCATCTGAGTGTAGAGAAAGTTTTCGGCATGGCGGCACTGAGCGTTTTTGTTATGTTCTTCGCGGTGTTGCTCATGTTCAAGGAGCCGCGCCGCTCAGGCGAGGCGCAGACCGAAAGCCTCGGCCAGGTTGCCAGAAACTTTCTAACCGTCGTGTCGAACTGGCGCTTCATGCTGTTTCTGATAATTTTCTCGGGCTATTACATCGCATTTTGGCAGCAATTCATAATTCTTCCCATCTACATCCATGATTACGTGAACGCAAAGAGTAATACTGAAATGCTGCTCATGTGTGACTCGCTCACCGTAATCGCACTACAGATGGTGGTCAGTATTCTCACGCAGAAAATGCCGTCTTTTCGCGGCATCATGCTGGGCACCCTGATCTCGGGCTTGGCATGGATCCTGTTGATTTTGCATCCCAGCGTGACCATGGCAGTGGCAACGCTGATCGTAGTGGCGATTGGCGAGATTACGCAGCAGCCACGATACTACGAGTACATCTCGCGCCTCGCGCCCTCCGGACAGCAAGGAACCTATATGGGCTTTGCCTTCCTGCCTATTGGGATTGGGTCGCTTGTGGGCGGGTGGTTTGGCGGCTTTTTGATTCATCACTTTGGGGAAGTGATGAATCAGCCGGGTCTCATCTGGTGCGCGGTATCTGGGGTGGGCGTGGCGACGGCCGGGCTGCTTTGGTTCTATGACCGCCTGGTTCGGCGGGAGGCGACAACGTAATATTCCCTTAGGCTATAGCCGTCTGCAACTCCATTAGTTTCGCGCGATACTATTTTCCCGACACTGTTTCTGCCGTTGCTGCCATGATTGTGGTCAGCTTATTCACCCCCAAACCCGCGCTGGAGCAGTTGGCGCAATTTTCGGATTAGGGCCTGCGGCAAAGAAAAAATTCTTCCGGTGGCGGAATTTGGACTTACACTGTCGGTGTAAGTCCTTTGATGCCATGCCCGTCGCCCATTTGACGCTCGAAATTCGCATCGAGCACGCCCAGTCGCTCAAGGACCGGAGGCAGGTGGTGCGCTCGCTCAAAGACCAGATTCGCCAGGGCTTCAACGTCTCGGTGGCGGAAATGGACGAGGCGGTGACCTGGCAGTCGGCAACCATCGGCGTGGTGGCCATCTCCCGCTCCCGCGACTACCTGCACGGGCTCATCGAAGAGGTGGAGCGCGCAGCACGCCGCATCCTCAACGAACACGGCGCGGAGCTGGCCGACGCTTTCTGGGATTATATCGAGAGCTGAAAGGTCACGAGGTTCTTTCCGTTGTAAAGAAAAGACCCCAACGCGTCTTCCAGCGTCAACCAGAGCGACTCCAGGCTGGCAGCTCGTTCCTCCCAATTGTTTCCCGGTTCGTCAAGCGCCGCGCGGCATCGGCCGTTCATGAATGATCATCCATGACGTGCCGAACTTGTCGCGGAGCATGGCGAAGCGCAAGGCAAAGAAGGTCTCCTCCATTTTCATGAAGATCTCGCCACCTTCGGAGAGCAGGACATAAATGCGCTCCGCTTCCTCATTGCTATCGACAGAAAGAGCAAGATAGGCGCTGCGCATCGGCTGAAAGTGGTCGAAAGGCGGTGCGTCACATGCCATAATCGTCGAGCCTGCAATTTGCAAGCTCGCGTGGAGAATGCTCTGCTCGCATCCCGGCGGGATATTTTTCGGCTCCGGCATTTGCTCATAGGTCATCATAAAGCTGATCTTTGCGCCTAGATGTTCTTCATAGAAGCGGAGCGCGTCGGCGCAGTTACCGCCGTAGTGCAGCATTGTGGTCAGTTTCATCGTTTCATTTTTCCTTTCGGGGAATGGATTGGAGAAGTGAAGGGTGAAATCATAGGAGTGAGATCGCTCAAGACACTCGTCTGGCATCCGGAGCGGTGATTCCGGAGTGATTCTCGGGCCAGCTCCTTCCAGGATTATATCGAGTGCTGAGCGAATCAGTGCGGAATCGTCGCGTACTTACCCGACTTGACCCACAGGAAGTCACCGCCAGCGAAGGGGTTGTCAGGATCCTTGACCACATAGAGAAGAATGGTTGTGGACGCAAAGCACTGGCGGTAGATGAGTGCCTCGCTTGCGCCGGTGCCGGGCTTCATCAGATTCACATCCAGCATGAAGTAGGCAGGCGGAATACCGAGGCGCACTGTGCCATTGTGGATCTGATTGGTGATCTCGTGAATGCCGCCGCCTGAAAATGTCTGTGTACCGTCGACGCCCATGCCGGAGACGTAGTGAGGCGGATTGTCGACGTTGTAGCTGGTGTCGATGGCCACCTGGAGCCTGTTGGTGATGGAAGTCATGCTTCCGGCGCGAACCACGCGCAGGGTCACGGTACATGAGTTCTTCGAGCCGGGCCCGTAGATGGCATTGACATAATTGCCCGCGTTGTCGCCGGTCTCGGCGGCAATGCGCTCCGCTTCAGTGGGGGGTAGCGGGGCGGCAGCGGCAGCGGCACAATTGGCGGGAATCGCAAAGACCGAAGCCGGCGGTGGGACCAAGTTTATATTCGTCACCTCCGAGACGGTTTTCAGCGGGCTGCCCGCCTGACTCAATTGCGCCTTGACAATCATTCCGTATTTTGTATCCACCCATGCTCTTACCGTGGCTCCGCTAGCGGAACCTTCCATAATCTTGGTCGCGATCCCATGAATCGTCTCCGTGCCCACCTGTTTAGCGCCGGGGCCAATCAGATCTGCAGCGCCAGTATAGGGATCGCCCCAATCGCCGGAGAAGGTTCCGCTCGAGCAGCCCCCGGAGTTGTCGGGCCATGACCAGGAGAGATTCCTGTGTGTCGCCAAATCGTAGAGGCTGCGCGAGTGAGCGGCCTTCGGGTCCGTCGCGCTGAACTGCTCAATCAGCACTTTCGATCCCAGACGGTAGGTCTTTACGATCTGCGGCGGGCCAAACATAGAACTGGTTGTTGTGACGGTGTAGGCGGTAGGCGCGGGCGCGGTTTGCGCCAGCAGGGTAGCTTCACAAGCCGCCAGAAAAACAACACAAACGGCACAGTTCGCAAGGAAACGCAGGGACATACCATAGACCTCCGTTCCTAGCGTGCATCTGGGGAATTTCGGTCCGGCGCGCCAGGAAACTCGCTTAGGATAGCGTACGGGTGAAAGAGAAGCAATTGGAATCTATTCCCGAGAAAATTTTTCGAGCAAACGAATTGGTAATCGCCAGTTCATACTTTTGGGCGGATGAACGAGTCAAATTGGAGGCAAATTCGCCAAAGGACGACTAGCGGCAGGTTCAACGGGCCTGGAGTGCGGGGATAACTGTCCTCTACTCTGCTATGCTGAATTTTCTGCCTGGATCAGGAAAGGGAGTCATGCCGGAGCACAGAGGACGAAAGCACCATCAGGACCGCGTGGCGGAGACGCTGCGCGTGGAGATCGGCGTGCTCATCGAGGGCGAGTTGGTGGACCCGCGCATCAATCTCTGCTATGTCACCGAGGTGGCGTTGAATCCCGGCGGCAAGTCGGCGCGGGTGTATGTGGCCGTGGACAGCGCCGTCAAGGACATTGCCAAAGCCGAAGAAGAGACAGTGGCTGGCCTGGAAGCCGCCAAGGGCTACATCCGCTATGAGCTCAAGGAACGGATGGGGGTGCGTCATGTGCCCGAACTCAGCTTCCTTGCCGACCGTTCGGGCCGCTTTCAGGCACGCATCGACGAGTTGATGGACCGGCATCGCAAGCGGCAGAAGGCGGTCGAGCCACAACCGGAAGCCGGGCTTGAAGGCCAATGAGCCAATCCCAATTCCGCCCAAATCTGTTAGCCTTGACCCTGTCGAGGCGCAGCACGATCTCCGCGTTTCAAAGAAGCGCGGAACTTAAACCGAAGCGGTCAGATCCCCCCAATTGTCCTGACCGGAACCGGGAAGGCTTGCCTTTATGAAGCAAGCAATGGCTCCTTTGGAGAAACACTGGAAGTGGAAACTACTCGGGAACCATCCGCTCCGGATTCGCCTCAAGGCTGGCGCATACGGGTGCCTCTTTGGGCTACCTTAGGCGAGGCCTCCGTCTTTCTCGCTTTTGTCCTTTTTTTTCTTCTCTATGGACAGACCCCCCTGGTAGGTGGCGACGGCCTCGGCCTGGTGGGAGCCGATGAACCCCGCTATGCACAGATCGCGCACGAGATGCTCGACCGGTTCGACTCGGCTCCGGCTTTGACGGACAAACTGAGCGGCTGTGTCGCCTGGAAGGGCAAACTCAATGACTTTGTCAACTGGAGTGGATGCCAGAGATATTTTGCCAGCCTGGGGCACACGCTCAAAAGCAAGCTGAGTGCCTGCGTCACGCCCTATCTTTATGGAAAGCCCTGGCTGGAGAAGCCCGCCCTCTATTACTGGCGGGCGATGGCTGTCTTCCAGGAGTTCGGCGTGCATGACTGGACCGCGCGCCTGCCATCAGCCACCTTCGCCTTCTTCATGGTGGGGCTCATTTACCTGCATATGCGGAGGTTCCGCCCCGGCGGTCACCTGGACGCGGCGCTGATTACGGTGGCCTGCGCGGGCATCATCGGTTTTGCCCGCGGAGCCTCCACCGATATGCAGATGGCGGCGCCCCTGTCCATCGGGCTGCTGGGTTGGTATGCATGGTACGAGACCGACTCCAAATTTTGGCTCTTCGACATTTACTTCTTCACCGGCGTGGCCACGCTGGCCAAGGGTCCGGTGGCGCCGTTTCTGGCTTTCATAATTGTGGCCGCCTTCGCCATCCTGCGCCGCGAGTGGTCGCTGCTGAGGCGGTCGTTCTGGTGGCCTGGGGTGCTGCTTTACCTGGCCATGGTGCTGCCCTGGTTTATCGCCGTGCAGCATCAGAATCCGGATTTTTTCCGGGTTTTTTTCCTGGAACACAATCTGGAGCGCTTTGCAACCGATCGCTATGAGCACCAACACCCATTCTGGTACTACGCAGTGGTGGCTCTGCTGGCCTTGATGCCCTGGACGGTAATCTCGGTGCGGGCGATGATTGACGGAATCCGGACCTCGGTTTGTGAATGGCGTGACCGCCACTTTAGCCGGTTCAAGCAATGCCCCGGCCAGCCCGGCGACGCCTTTCCGGAGTTTCTCGTTCTGTGGGCGCTGATTCCCATCGTGTTTTTCTCCTTCTCTCAATCCAAGCTGCCGGGCTACATTCTGCCCTCCATTCCGCCCATTACCATCCTTACCGGCGACTATATAGCGCGGCGCCGGCAGCGGGGAATCCCCCTCTGGGTACTGGTGAGCCACGCGACGGTCTGCGGCGTGATGACCATGGTTGCGCTGTTGATGCCCTGGTTTGTGGCCCACGGCCCGCAGATGCCACCCCTGCCCGCGCTGGGGGTACCCCAGTTCTTTGCCTTTTTCCGCGAGTTTGTCAGTGACAGCATTCGAGTGATGCCCCCTTGGCCGGCGCTTGTCGTGGCCCTGATGGCCTCCTTAGGTGCGACGCTGCTGATTATTGTCGTGGTCAAAGGCTTCGGCGCGGCCCGGTTGCGCCTGGTTACCTCCATGGTGCTGATTGTGCTGGTCCTTTATCTCTATGGCGTCGGCCCGTTCTTCAACATTCCGGCAATTGGTGAAACCAAGCAGGTAATTCACCTGTTGGATCGCTCCTACTCCGCGCGCCCGCTGGCCGAGCGGCTGGCCGCCTCCTCCCCCGGAGTCGAAACGGTGGCCGTCTTTCGCGTCCGGCGCGACGTCGAGTATGGCCTCTCCTTTTATCGCAATCGCGAAGTGGTCAACTACGCCGTGAAAGGCGTACCTGATCAACAGCATTTGCTGGTGGCGCAGGTAACCGGTAAAGGCGGCGTGGACCTGCACACTACGGCCGCGCTCGAAGAGTTGCTGGGAGACAGGCACTACGAGCAACTCTTCAATTGGCCTGAGCAGGGTCTCGTGGTCTACATGGTGGGCAGCAAATAAGCTGTCAGTTGTCACTGATTACTTTTCACTACCGTCAGAGGAGTTGCATGGCATCAGGCGCTTCCATCGAGATCCTCGACCTGCGGCACTTTGCGGCGCCTGTGTTGCGCCCCGTGCTGGAGGCGGAGAGCGAAGTGTGGAAGCAGCGCCTGCACTGGGATTACCATATCTCGGCCAACCTGCTGATGCAGTATCTCGACAGCCACATGCTACCCGGCTACGCTGCCCTGGAGGCAGGCCAGGTCATCGGCTATGTTTTCTGCGTCTATGAAGAGACCAAGGCGGTTATCGGCGACGTCTTTGCTTTGCCCGGCCCCCACGCAGAGGGTAGGTCCGCGCGCGAAATTGAGGAAACGCTGCTCCTGCACATCATTGAGCTGCTGGTGAACTCGCCCCAGGTGGACCGCGTGGAATCGCAACTGCTGCTGCACCCTTCGGGCTCCCATGCAGGCGTCTTTCTCGACGCGGGCTTCCAGGTTCACCAGCGGCTTTTCATGGTGCGGCAGCTCGAAGTCAGCTATCCCGCGCCCCGTATCAGCTTGCCAGCCACGCTGGAGTTGCGTTCCTGGCGCGAGGAGGATCTGAACTCCGCCGCACGGCTCATCTACGCGGCTTACCACGGCCATCCCGACAGCGTGGTTAACGACCAGTACCGCTCGGTTCATGGATCGATGCGTTTTCTCAATAACATCGTTCGCTTCTCCGGTTGCGGCGCATTCTCTGCACAGGTCTCGCATGTAATCGTGGATCGTGTCAGCCGGGAGATGGTGGCGCTGGTGTTGGGCTCACGCGTCAGCCCCGTAAGCGGCCACATCACCCAGCTCTGCATTCATCCCGAGTTTCGCCGCCGCGGGCTCGCTCGCATGTTGCTCACCCTGGCCGCCTCCTGCTTCCTGCGCCAGGGCGTCACCGAAATCTCCCTTACCGTCACCGAGTCCAACACCGAAGCCATCGAACTCTACCGCGCCGAAGGCTACGACATCACGCACCGCTTCGACGCTGCCGTCTGGCAGCGGGACAACATTACCTGAAAAACATCCAGGAATTTCGCGGATCGGAATGGTTAGGTTAAATTATTTATTTCTTGGTCTTAATGAATGGCAATAAACTCTTGGGAATTTCACGGCATGCGCAGTGCTTCTGATGTTCTTTGTGCCACTGGATGCGCTGCTCCAGTGTTGACTTATGAGGCATCTTGTTCTCTGCATGCCATTGCTTGTTCATGGGGTTCCTCCGCGTGTACTTCTTCTCTTTCTTGATACTCCCTTGACGGCAGCAGTGGCAACGCATCGCCTCTCGATGCCGTCCGCGATCAGCAATGCCAGAGTCCAAGGCACTACGACCAAGACTGCGAAGGAAAGCCAATCCAGCCGCCGTTGCGTGTGCCACAGCATCCACGCCCTGGCGCCGTGACTGCAAATCTGTTGGAGTGTAAGCACGGTAAACGCCACCACGAACCACAGTGGCCGCCGGAGAATATACCAGGCACAAAGCAAATCGATTGCACAGAAAGTCGCATGGCGCCAATGCGATCCCCCGGCGATGAACACAGGTTCCAGGAAAGCGACAGCATGGTAAATCGCTGCAGCTGCAAACAAAACAGCGATCATGCGAAAGATGGTTTTGTGGGACACAATGCTCAAGTTACCGCGCAATAAAATACATCAGCCAACTGAGAGCAATCGCCGATGCTACAAAGAGCACGAAGCAATAAATTCCGTAGCGGATCATGCTGCGCGGCGTCTCGCGCTGGGTGATGCCGAAGACCGTGGACGCAAAGAGAGCAAAGAGCAAGACCGCCGCGAAGTGAGAGGGCTGAAATACCCAGTTACCCATCAGGATTTCCTCCCGGTGCGCAAATTGTGCGCGTCCACGGCGGCAATGATGTTCAGCAGGCCGGCCACCACGATGAAGCGCGTGCCGTAGTCGGCGGTGGTCACCATCACCTGGACATCGCCCTTGCCCAGCATCCAGCTGATGAAATAAGGCAGCCCGTTGCCCAGGTCGCCAGCTAGCCCCAGAATGTCCAGAATGTCATGTGCATTTGAGTACACCTTGCCCTGCATGGCCAGCCCCAGCGCGAACATGCCCAGGATGGCCGCAGCCAGCAGCGCCCCGCGGCCCCACTTGCGCAGCAGAAAATGTCCGCCGCCCGGAACCAGCCAGCCGGCGATCAGGGGAAGGTAGACAAAGCCCTGTTGCGCACCAGATTTTGTCGAGTTTTTCTTGTTTTCTTCAGTTGCCATGCACTTTTGACTATAACGCACCGGGGTGGGAAGCTTCCTGGTCTATATTCCCTAAATTCTCACCAGCTCTTGCTGAATTTTTCCCGTGACCCAGGCTTTGCCGGGAGCGGTGATCATATCGATCTCGCTGCGCACGCCAAACTCCGGCAGGTAGATACCCGGCTCGACGGAGAAGCAGGTGTTGGGCAGCAGCAGCCTCACGTCATGAGTCTCCAGATTGTCCAGATTTGCGCCTACGCCGTGCACCTCCTGACCGATATTGTGGCCGGTGCGATGGGTAAAGAACTCACCGAAGCCCGCCGCCTGAATCACCGCGCGGGCCGCGTCGTCAGCCTCGTAGCCGCAGATGGGCCTGCCCGCCGTGAAGGCGTTTTCGACCATACGAATAGCCGCGTCGCGGGCCTTCACGACGATCTCGAAGATTTTTTGCTCGTGTTCCGCCGGCTCACGGCCTACCACGCCGGTCCAGGTGATGTCGTAGTAGACGCTGCCCGGAGTGTTCAGCCGCGCCCAGATGTCGATCAACAGAAAATCGCTTTCGCGGATGTGCGAGCAGCGCTCGGCGGCCGGCTCGTAGTGCGAGTCGGAGCAGTTGGCGTTGACGCTGACGTTGGGGCCGTCGTCCCATACCAGCCCCTCGCGGCGCATGGCCTCAGAGAGCCATTGCACGTGGTCGAACTCGCTGTACGCGCCCGCCTTGCCGGCACTTGGGCGCAGACGTCGGCCAATCTCGCGCCAGCCCTCGGCCAGAATCGCATCGATGGCCCGCTGCGCCACGCTGTGGCTGGCCACCTGCTCCTCGCTCAGCACCGCCTCAAATTGGCTGACCAAATCGGCGGAGCTGACGATCTGCTTGCCGAGGCTGCGCAGAAACTCCACCGTGCCGGCATCAACCATGGAGACGGTCATGATGGCGTTGTTGGGCGAGTACTGCATGGCCACGGTGCGCGCGCCGCCCAGCAGCGCCTCCAGGCCGAGGGCCAGCTCCTGCCAGCTCGAATACAACGCCTTGGCGCCGGGCAGCGCGTTAAGCCGAGCCTGCTCAATGCGATGCACCAACTTGCGCGGTTCGCCGGTGGCGGGCACAAAGTAGTACCAGCGCCGCGTGACATGCAGTTTAGGGTCCATGCCCAGGATGCGCTCGCCGATGGGGTCGCGGTGATGATGGTCGTAAAAGAGCCAGCCGTCAAAGCCGGCCTCGTGGATAGCCGCCTGTATTGCTACGAGGTTCATACCGGCCATGATACGCGAGCGGGACGGGGGTTACATTGAGCAGGCGCGGGAAATCGCGACGCGTAGCTCAGTGGCGTTGGAAGCACACATTATTGGCAATTTCAGGGCTTCATAACGCAGGAAAGGTGTACTTCCACATACACCGAGATCTGGCAAATTCGGGTACAACGTGATTGGCGGGTTTGCGGGGAAGAACAGGTGAATAACCACCTGCGGGGACTTACCATCCAGGCAGTGGCCTTCGGCGGGGCGAGCAAACGGTTTCGGATTCCCACCCTTCGCCATAAAAATGCGAAGGATGGGGCACCCGCATCTGCTCGACTGGTCGGTCTTGCTAGCCAATGCTCGACATCATCTTCCTCGGCTACGGCACGATCGGCAATGACCTCTTCGCCATCTGGGACAGCGAGTACGACCACGTCCCTCCCGCAGCAGGCGAACAGGACATCGACCAGGCGAAGTTCCTCCTCAAGCAGGCGGGCCACGAGAGCCTGAGCGTGCAACTCGTCACCACGCCGCTCGCCCAGGGCACCGTGCAGGCGGCCACGGTGCTCGCCCAGCAGGCCAGCGCCGCCGGCGTCACGATCAACCTCAAGTCCATCACCGGGACGGCCTTCTTCAACGATTACCTGAAGTGGACCTTCGCCCAGGACTACTGGTACTATCAACCCGTACTACCCGCAGGTGGCCGCAGGCGCACGTCTAGAAGGCACTGCCCCCTTCAACGAGTGCCACTTCTTCCACCTTCGACTACAACAAGCTCTATGCAACGCGGGCCTCGCCACCCTCGACGCCACGAAACGGGCCGACATCGCCCACGAGATGCAGCAGATCGACTACACCGAGGGCGGCTACGTCATCCCCTCCTTCCCCTCCGTCATCGACGCCTATGCCAGGGCGCAGGTGCAGGGCCTCGTCCCCTCGGAAGCGGGCCTCCCACTTGGGCGGCTTTCAACTTCAAGGAGCCTGTGGCTGTCCTGATGCTGGGAGGCCCATCGTGACGGTGGGGTCGGCGCACGTCGTCGGAGGCGGCATCGCAGGGCTGGCGGCCGCCGCCGCCCTCGCCCGCAGTGGCTGGCAGGTCGTCGTCCTCGAGCAGTCGGCGGAGGTCCGCGAGTTCGGGGCCGGCATCTACCTGAAGGAGAACAGCCTGCAGCCGCTCGACGGCGTCGGGGTGTCGCAGGCCCTGAGGGCCTCCGGCGTCAAGCTCGACGAGGTTCGCATCGTGGACGAGACGGGTTGACCCCGTCGCCTGCGCGACGTGCGGGCGGAACGTGTCATCGTCACATTGCGGGCCGACCTGCATGGCGCCCTCCTCAAGGTCGCCACGGAGGCGGGCGCCGAGGAATCCGCACGACGAGCACCGTGACGAGGGCGGCTCCGAGACGGCACCTTGCAGCTGGCGGACAGGTCGAGCCTGCGGTCGGATCTCGTCATCGGGGCTGACGGCTTCCGCTCCGTCGTGCGGGACAGCCTCGGTCTCGCCAAGCACGTGAGGACCCTCGGCGACGGTGCCACCCGTGTCGTCGTGCCGCGGGGAAGCGAGGAGCCCGTCAGCACGGAGTACTGGGCGGCCCGGCGCCGCGTCGGCATCGCCCCCTGCTCCCCGCCGAGGACACCTACGTCTTCCTCATCGGCCCGGAATCCGACGCTGCCGGCGTGCGCCTGCCCGTCGACGTCGGTCACTGGAGTGCCGCCTTCCCGCACCTGCGGGAGATCTTCGAGCGCATCCCGCCCGGCGCCGGCGTCCACCACGCTCACGCCTACGTCCTCTGCCATCGCTGGGTGAGCGGCAAGTGGCGCTCCTCGGGGACGCTGCCCACGCCCAACCGCCGAACTTCGGGCAGGGAGCCGGCCTGGCCATCGCCAACGCCTTCCGGCTGGCCGAGATCCTAGAGGGGGCCGCCTCGGTCGGCGAGGGCCTGGAGTGCTGGCACGAGCAGGCCTTTTCCGTGGCCCGCAACGTCCAGCGGCTCGCTTGCCTGGTACGACCACCTCGGCTACCGGACCCCTGCGTCGGCGGCGGCTCTGCGGGCCGGCACCGTGCGCCGCCTCGCCGCCTTCGGGCCGACACGACGTCGCTGGGAGTGGTGGTGGCGAGGCGGTAGGGGCGGCCGCTGCCGCCGGGGGCTCCGGACACGCTCGGTGCCTAAGGAGGCACGATGATCTCCTCGCCGGTCGGCCCTCCTCCTCGTCGGCGGGCACGTCCATTCGATGGACGATTCCCGCAGCGTCAGCGAGGCCGTCGCTATCGCCGGCGACCGCATCGCCGCCGTCGGCCGATCGGCCAACCTGCTCACGCTCGCCGGCGAGGACACGACCGTCGTCGACCTCGGCGGGCGCACCGTCGTGCCCGGGCTCATCGACGCCCACACCATCTCGAGCTGAGCGCTTACGCCCGTCACTTCTGGCACGACGTACGGGGCCTCGACGAATCTCAGGTGCTCGAGCGTGTGGCCGAGCTGGCGCGGGAGGACGCCGTGGCGGACTGGCTCGTGCTGCAGGGCACCTTCGGGCAGGAGCTACCCTGGCACCGCAGAGCTCGACGCCGCCGCCCGCCGTCCCGTGGCGGTCCGCTCGACGATGCACCGCTTCGTGCTGAACACGGCCGGGATGTCGGTCGCCCGGCTCCTCGACGCCCACCCGCCCGTCGGTTCCCGCCTCGTACGGGGCGAGGACAGCGAGCTCACCGGTGTCGTCGACGAGGGCCTGGAATTGCTCGGCTGGCTGCCGCCGACGGGACCCCAGCTGGCGGAGGCGCTCGCCGAGACGATGGCGGCGCAGTACCTCCGCCCATGGCGTCACGACGATCTACGAAGTCCTGGCCAGCACGGACGCCCTCGTGCAGTACCGGCACCTCGCCGCCGCCGGGCGCCTTCCCTTGCGGCTGCAGGCGGTGGCGACGGTGCAGCCCGGCCACCAGCCGACGGCCGACCTCGAGACCTTCGCCGTCCTCGGGCTCTCACGGGCGCTCGGTGACGACTGGGTTCGCTTGAGCGGGATCAAGGTCTTCCTCGACGGCGGCCGCCACGGTGCGCTGCGGTCCTCCGAGCTCGACCTGCCCTCCCAGCAATGGGGCCTCCTCACACGGACGCCGACCATGCTCGCCCACGAAGTGGCAGCGGCTCTGTCACAGGACCTCCAGGTCTCGATCCACGCCATCGGCGACCTCGCCCAGCGCATCGCCCTCGGGTCGGTCGAAGAGGCCGTCCGCAGCGTGGGGGTGACGGACCACCGCACGAGGATCGAGCATTTCGGGAACGAACGCTACGAGCCGGCCCGCTTCGAGCACCTGGCCGAGCTCGGCCTCATCGCCGTGCCGAACCCGACGTTCCTCTACGCCGAGGCGGACGACCCGGCGAAACGCATCCCGCCCGGCGTCGAGAAGTACGTCCTCCGCAGCCTGCGGGCCGCCGGGCTCCGCCCTCCCGGCAACTCCGACACGGCCGGCAGCCAGCCCTTCGCCACGAGCCCGTGGTTCGGCGTGAGCTGCATGACCCGCCGGCTCAACCGCAACGGCGTTCCCGTCTCACCCGCCGAGGCGCTCACCGTGCCCGAGGCCGTCGCCGCTTACACCTCCGACGCCGCCGTGGCGGGGGGCGAGGAGGCGGCGAAGGGCAGCATCGAGGCAGGCAAGCTGGCCGACCTCGCCGTGCTCGACAGGGACCCGTTCTCGTGCCCGGACGGCGAGCTCGCCTCGGTCACCAGCGTTCTCACCATCGTCGCCGGCCGTCCGGGCCACGTGGGGACAGGAGCTCGCCAGAGCGTTCGGGGAATGACGAGCACCGTCGAGACACTGCCGCCGTCGCCACACGACAACCTGGCCGACACGCCGCCGCCGCCAGATCATGACGGCGGCCTTCGAGGTCATCTCGACCGAGGGCTTGGGTGCCGCCCGCCTGGCGGACATCGCCGCCGTCGCCGGTCTTTCCCTCGGGTCGATCCAGCACTACTTCAGAAAGACGCGACCCAACTCGTCACCGAGACGTTTCGTGCCCTCATCGAGCTGCTCGGGCGCCATCTGGCGCCACGTCAGCCGGACGGAGCCCGACCCCCTTGCGCCGCCTCTTCGCACTGCTGCGACTGCGCGGCGTCCGGCTGGTCGCCCTTCGAGCGTCGATGGACGTTCTGGCTCGATTTTCTGGAGCGCCGCCCGTACGCGTCGACGAGCTGAAGGCACATGTGGCCGAGAGATCTTTACGCCAGCTGGCAACGGCCCTTCGAGGAAGCCCTCACGGAGGGTGCGCAGGCGGGCGTGCTGACGATGGGCGAGCCGGTCGGCGTCTACTCGCTCCGGCTGATGGCGATCATCGACGGTTTCGCCATCCGGGCCCTCGTCGACCCCGAGAACTTCGACGCCCGCCGCATGTCCGAGATGCTTCTGTCGACGGTCTGCCAGGACCTCCGGATCGCGCCGGACGACTTCACGGCGGCACTCCAAGGGCCTGCCGGAGGTGATCGGCATCCTCTATCCGGCCGAGACGCCAATCGCCGAGCAGATCGACTGGTCCCCGCTCGACCGGGACACCAGCATGATGTCGCCGGGCGCTTCGTCGGCTCACCCGGACATGCCGTGCCGGGCGCCCGTTCTGCCGCCCGCGAGAGGGCGAGGTAGGTGGCCTGCTCAAGCACCACGGCAACGTCCCGGGGGGCGTCGGCGCCGAGGTCGATGAGGGCCTTGGCACGGCGAGTCACCCCGGGCGGCGTGGCGGCCGCCCGGGCGGCGAGCTCGCCAGCCCTCGGCAGCAGTTCCCCCGCCGCCACGACTTCCGAGACGAGCCCGAAACGCTCCGCCGCCACGGCATCGAGACGACGGTGGAAGAGGAGCAGCTCTTTTGCCCTGGAGCTCCCGACGAGCCGGGTGAGCCGGTAGGCCGCCCCGGTCGTGACGATGCCGTAGGCGACCTCAGGGAGGTCGAACACGGCCGTCTCGTCGGCGATGCGCAGATCGGCCCCCAGCGCCATCTCGAGGCCGCCGCCGATGCAGTAGCCGGTGACGGCGGCGATCGTCGGCTGCGGGAGCCGGGCGAACAGCTCGTACACACGGCCGGATCCCTCGAGGTTGTCGAGAAGGGCGGCGGCGTCGAGGCCCGTGAAGTCGTCGAGGTCGGCCCCGGCCGAGAAGGCCCGGCCGGCGCCCGTGAGGACGACGCAGCGGCTGTGCCACGGATCGCCTCGCTCTGAGCACTCCGAGCAAGCACGACTCCATGTGGCGGGAGAGGGCGTTCAGCTTGCCCGGCCGTTCCAGCGTGACGACGGCGACGTCGCCCTCCAGACGGACCGTGACGTCACCAAGCTCTGTAGCCATGGCGCCCCTCCTCGTCGCTCAGATCGCACCGTGGTGGCGGAGCGATGCCATCTCTTCCTCGCTCACGCCGAGCCAGCCCAGGACCTCTTCGGTGTGCTCGCCGAGGCGCGGCGGCGGCAGCCGCACGAGCTCCGGGGCGTCGGAGAGCTTCACCGGGGTACCGATGAGCGGGATGGCGCCGGCCTCCGGATGCTCGGCCGTGACGGTCATCCTGCGGGCCTCAGCCTGCGGGTGTCCGAAGGCGGCGGCATGGTCGAGCACGGGCGCCGACGGCACTCCGGCGGCGTTCAGCCGCGTCGACGACCGCCGCCGGTTCCGTCGCCGTCACCGATTCGATCAGGTCCACGAGCTCGCTCCGGTGCTCCATGCGGGCGGCGTTGACGGCGAAACGCTCATCACCCGCCCATTCCGGGTGCCCGGAGCCGCCGCCGTGGCTGCCGCCCATTGCCGGTCCAGAGCGCCGCCACGCTGACGTGCCCGTCCGCCGCCGTGACGGCCTGGTAGGGGCGCTCGTTCGGGTCGGCGGAACCGTGCCGGCGGGCGGGGCGTCTGCCCGCTCCACCACAGCTCGGTCGCCTCCCAGATGGAGAAACCCAACCCCGCCTCGAACAAGCTCGTCTCCACCTTCTGGCCGGCGCCGGTCCGCTCGCGGGACACCAGAGCGGCGAGCACGCCGACGAGGCAGTACAGACCGGCTCCCACGTCCGTGGATGGCCACTCCCGCTTTGACGGGCCGGCCTTCCTCATCGCCCGTCACGCTCATGATCCCGCTGAGCGCCTGCGCCATGATGTCGTAGCCGCCTTGACCCGAGAGGGGACCGGTCGACCCGTAGCCGGAGACGGAGGCGTACACGAGGCCCACGTTGAGCTCCGCGACCGCGTCATAGCCGATGCCGAAACGCTCCGCCGTGCCCGGCCGGAAGCTCTCGATGACGACGTCGCTGCGCTCCGCGAGACGGTGGAAGAGGCGGACGGCTGACTCGTGGTGAAGGTCGAGCGTCACGCTGCGCTTGTTGCGGTTGACGGCGAAGTAACCGGCCGTCTGCCACCCGTCACCCTTCTGCCCCCGCGGGACGAGTCGCCCGTCTCGGTTGCTCCACCTTGATCACGTCGGCGCCGAAGTCGCCGAGCATCATGGCGCGGTCGGGCCCGGCCGGAACCGTGCTCACGTCAATGACCACGGATGTGCTCGAGGACCCCCTGCATCGCGAAGGCAGGCTAGCCAGGCGGCCCCGGGTGCGGGCTCGGACGCTTCGCCCTGCTGTTCTGCGATGATCGCCCGTATGACGACCGCTCACGGGACGCACGACTACGTCGACGACCCTCGAAACCGCCACCGATCCTCGTCTCCGTCAACGGCTCCCTCGTGCCCCGGGCGGAGGCAGTCGTGAGCGTCTTCGACGCCGGCTTCGTCCTCGGCGACGGCGTCTGGGAGGGGCTGCGCGTCTAGGAGTGGCCACCCTGCGTTCCTCGACCAGCACCTCGACCGCCTCTTCGAAGGCGCCGCCGCGCCATCGCCCTCGACGTCGGTCTGACCCGGAGGAGCTCACGCCCAGCTGTATCGGACGCTTCGATGCGAACGGAGATGACGACGGGGTCCATATCCGCCTGATGGTCACGAGGGGACCGAAGTCGACGCCGTACCAGGATCCCACGAATGTCAGCCGGTCCCCCGACCGTCGTGATCATCGCGGAGCACAAGGATCCGCTGACTTCGACCTTGGAGCGAGGCATCTCGCTTTTCACAGTCCACGTTCGCCGCGGCCTCCCCGGACACACTCGATCCCAAGATCAACTCGCACAGCAAACTGAACGACATCACGGCCTGTATCCAGGCCTTCACGGCAGGAGCGGACGAGGCTCTGATGTTCGACCCGCACGGTTTCGTGGCCACCTGCAACTCCACCCACTTCTTCGTGGTGCGCAAGGACGAGGTCTGGACCTCCACCGGCGACTATTGCCTCGCTGGGATCACGCGGGCGAACGTGCTGCGGATCTGCTCTGAGGCCGGCATCGTGGCTCGCGAGCGAAACTTCAGTCTCACCGACGTTTACGGAGCGGATGAGGCATTCGTGACCGGAACATTTGCCGGCATCGTCCACGTCCACTCCGTGGACGATCGGCGTATCGGCACGGGCAGCCGGGGCCGTCGTCGAGCGCCTGCAGTCTCTGTACAAGAAACTCGTTGACGAAGACGTCGCCCGGCGCAGACCTACGTGAGGGAAGGTGTTCGCCTGGCCGTCTGGTCCGGCCCGCGGAACATCTCGACCGCCCTCATGAGGTCTTGGGAGAACCGACCAGACTGCCGGGTGATCGACGAACCCCTATACGCCTTCTATCTTTCCGTGACCGGCATCGACCATCCCGGACGGAAAGAGGTGATCGCTGCCGGTGAGACCTACGGTCGCACGTCGTCTGGGACCTCGACCGCCCCGGTCGACGGCGTGTACTACCAGAAGCACATGGCCCAGCACCTTCATCGACGACGTGCCGCGGGACTGGATCGGCCAGTTGACCAACGTCCTTCTCATCCGTGACCCGGCGGAGGTGGTCGCATCGATGGACCGCGCCCGTTCGTCCGTCGTCGGCGACGACATCGGGCTCGTCCAGCAGGCCGAGCTCTCCAGCTCGCTCGGTGGTGACGTTCCCGTCATCGACGCTGCCGATTTCCTACAGGACCCCGAGGCGTATCTGCGGTGGTTGTGTCAGTACGCCGGCATCGCCTTCACCGCTTCGATGCTGCGCTGGCCGGCGGGGCTGCGGGACTCGGACGGCGTCTGGGCGCGGCACTGGTACGACGCCGTGGCGGCTTCGACGGGCTTCGAGCCGTACCGCCGGCGCGACGTCGACCTCGACGAGCCGGCTCGGGAAGTGGTGGCGGTGACTCGGCCGTACTACGAACGGCTGCACGCTTCTCGGGTGGTGCTGTGAGGTCGGGTGACACGGCCCCTGCTAAGGTATCGAACACCTGTTCCCGAGGGGTTGGCGTCTGTTTCCCTCTCGGCGGGTCTCGCGCTCCTGCGCCGTCGTGTCGTGTGTCGTCCCCGTCGTGTCGTGGAGGAAGCGTGCTGTCGGAATCCCTCGAGAAGGCTCTCTTGATCGTGTCGGGCCTCGTGGGCGACCTCGAGGTTGCTTCCTTGTCCGGTGCGGAGGCTGCGGTGCTTGGCTCGGTGCGTTCTCCCGCCTCGGTCGCCTTGCCGAGGCGGGCACGGCCCTGTGCACCCGGCGCGTCGCCGAGGTGGGGCCATTTCGAGCGCCTCGGTCATTGCAAGTGCCGAGTCCTGGCTGGCCGATCTCTC